>CAVCDZ010000020.1:0-9136 GCA_963601095.1 Oscillibacter sp. MSJ-31
GCAGCACGAAAGACGCGCTCGGCCAGACCGACAGCCTCCTCTCGTCGTTCGAGGGCGGCATCGGCACGGTGCAGACCGACCTCGAGGCGCTCAACGTTTCCGGCGCGCTGGCCGATCTGCTGGGAACCGACGGCAAGATCGACCCGAGCAAGATCGCCGACTTCATGATGTCGCCCACCGAGCTCGAGCCCGAGAAACTCTACGAGGTCAACGCGTACGGCTCTGCGATGGCGCCGCTGTTCATGAACATGACGCTGTGGATCGGCGTGTTCATGCTGCTCGTCATCTTGCGCCAGGAAGTCGACGGCGAGGGCATCCCTCAGCTGAGCGCCGGGTCGCGTTTCATCGGGCGCTGGCTGTTCTTGGCGCCGCTGACGTGCCTGCAGGCGATCGTGTGCTGCACGGGCGTTTTGGCGCTCGGCGCGCAAGTCGCCAGCCTGCCGCTGTTCTACCTGACGGCGATGTGCGCGTCGCTGACGTACCTGAGCATCCAGTACACGCTTGCGATCCTGCTGCAGCATATCGGCAAGGGCCTGTGCATCGTGCTGATCTTCATGCAGATCCCGGGCGCGACCGGCCTGTACCCGATCGAGATGACGCCCGCCTTCTTCCAGACGGTCTACCCGCTGTTCCCGTTCACCTACGGCATCAACGCCCTGCGCGAGACCATCGCGGGCTTCTACGGCAACGCATGGATCGAATGCATCGGCGTCATGCTGGCGTTCCTCGTCGTGTTCTTCCTGGTGGGGCTCAAGCTGCGCCCGTACATGACCAACGTCAACCGCATGTTCGCCAAGCAGATCAAGTCTGCCGGCATCGTCAACGGCGAGGACCTGGACCTGCCGCCGCGCCGCTATCGCCTCGATCGCCTGCTCACGCTGCTCGCCAACCGCGAGGAGTTCCGCGAGCAGCTGGACTACAGCGTCGGCCGATTCTGGCGCTGGTATCCGCATGCCAAGCGCTTCTTCCCGGCGGTCGCGATCGGCGTGCCCGTCATCGTCACGCTCATCTTGGCGCTCGTGGGCGTGGAGAAGGTCATCGTGCTCACGGCGTGGCTGGCGTGGCTTCTGCTGTGCTTGCTGTCCGCCGTCATCGTTGAGTACGTGCGCGACAAGTTCGAGCACGAGCTGTCGCTTGACGATCTGAGCGACGACGACGTGCGCCTCGTCATCAAGTCGCGCGACGGCGTGTCCGAGGCGCCGGCGCCCCTGCCGAGCTCGTTGAAGAGGGGGGTCAAGTAAATGCACAACATCCTCCTTCTGTTCCGCAACGACGTGAAGCGCTCCGTCAGCAACATGGCGACGCGCATCATCATGCTCGGCTTGATCCTGCTGCCGTCGATCTTCAGCTGGTACAACGTGCTGGCCTGCTGGGACGTGTTCGACAACACCGATCAGCTCAAGGTCGCCGTGGCCAATTCCGATGAGGGCTATCAGTCCGACCTGGTGCCGCTCAAGGTGCACATGGGAGACCAGGTGGAATCGTCGCTGCGCGCGAACGACCAGATGAACTGGGTGTTCACCGATGAGAACGACGCCATCGAAGGCGTGAAATCGGGCAAGTACTATGCGGCGGTCGTCATCCCGCCGAGCTTCAGCCAGGACATGATGACGTTCTATTCCGACGACGTCGAGCACGCCAAGTTCATCTATTACTCGAACGAGAAGAAGAACGTCGTGGCGCCGAAACTGACCGATCACGGCGCCGACAAGGTGGCGCACGAGGTCAACGCGGCGTTCACCGCAACGCTGTCGGAGGTGGCCCTGAACATCGCCTCGCAACTCGACGACTACGCCAACAACTCCGACGCGACCGGCACCATCGGCAAGCTTGCCAGCCATGTGAGCGATTTGGGCGCGCAGATGCGTCAGGCCTCGCAGGTGATGGAGAGCTATGCATCGGTGGTGAGCGCGTCTCAGCAGCTGATCGCAGGCTCGTCGACGCTGATTGGGCAGGCGCAGGACTCCGTGGGCCAGGTGAGTGACTCGGCCGCGCAGGGCAAGGACGCCGTCTCCGGCATCGGCGATGCGGTGGGCACCTCGTCCGAGGCACTGTCTGCGGCGCTCAGCCAGACCGCGGCGAGCTACGACGGCGTGTCTGCGGCGGTTGACCAGGCGTTCGCCTCGTCTGGCACGGCGGCTACCACCTCGGCTCAGCAGCTGCGCGATCAGGCAAGCGCGGTCGACGGCCAGGTCGCGGCGATGCAGCAGCTGCGCGACAGCCTGGCGGCGCTCGCGAACGCAGACGGTATGACGGACGCGAACAAGCAGATCATCCAGACGTTGGTCGATCGCATGGACTCGTCGATTGCCACGCAGCAGAAGCTTTCCGACGCGCTTTCGCAGGCGGCCGACTCGATCGAGGCGGGCAACAACGACGCCCAGGCCTCGCATGATGAGGTCAAGCAGACCGTTGAAGAGGCGCGCCAAAGCGTAGACGGGCTGTCTTCCGATTACAACAACGACATCAAGCCGCAGCTCGACGAGCTGACGCAGCAGGTGTCGTCGCTGTCGGAGAGCCTGCTGGCCAGCGCGCAGAAGCTCTCAGGCGTGGGCGATTCGCTGCAGGGATCCGCCGATACGCTGGCGGGGAAGATGGACACCGCGAAGGGCGAGCTCGCTTCGGCGGCAGCCGATCTCAACGATTCGGCCGATCGCCTCGACGAGCTGTCGTCCTCGATCAACGCGGCCTTGGCCTCCGACGACATCCAGCAGCTGCGCCAGATCCTGACGGCCGACCCCGAGTCGCTGGCGACGGCGCTTGCCGCTCCGGTCCAGCTCGATCGCGAAGCGGTGTTCCCGGCCGACAACTTCGGCTCGCAGATGGCGCCGCTCTACACGACGCTCGGCCTGTGGGTCGGCTCGCTTCTGCTCGTTGTGGCGATCCGCGTCACGGTCGACCACACCCGCCGCGCCGAGTTGACCGACTGGAAGCTCCACCAGCTGTTCTTGGGACGCTTCGGGCTGTTCTCATGCATGTCGTTCTTGCAGTCGACGGTCATGGCGCTGGGCAACCTGCTCTTCTTGGGCGTGCAAGACTCCAACCTCTTGCTGTACCTTCTGTGCTTCTGGGTGGCGGGGCAGGTCTTCACGTTGATCTGCTACACGCTGGTGGTGTCGTTTGCCAATTTGGGCAAGGCGATCTCCGTGTTCCTGCTGATCATCCAGGTGACGTCGGGCGGTGGTAGCTTTCCTCTGCCCATCCTGCCGGACTTCTTCCAGACGCTGAGCCCGTTCTTGCCGGCCACGCACGTCATCAACGCGATGCGCGCGGCGATGATGGGCCTCTACGAGAACGATTTCTGGATCGAGATCGGGATGACGCTCGCGTTCATCGTGCCGTGCTTGCTGCTGGGGCTCGCGCTGCGCAAGCCGCTGATGCGCTTCTTGAAGTGGTACGTCGACAAGGTGGAGGAGTCGAAGGTCGTCAGCTAGCGCTGCTTTGGGGGAGGTCACTGCTTTTCCCAGAAGGAACCTGCGCCTCTCCCGACGGCCTCTTCCGTTCCCCAGGAGAGGCCCGCTGCCCCCGAGGGGCCCTGCCCCCCAGGAGCGGTTTCCCTGCTCCCCCGGGAGAGTCCCGCTGCCCCCGAGGAGCCCCATCGTCCCCAGAAGAGGCCCACTGCCCTTCCATCCCTCTCCCGGAAGAGCCCCACCGCTCCCCAGAGAAAAATAATCCACGGTTTTTGGCAAGCCCTGACGGATGTACGCAGCTCGTCAGTCGAACGAGTGATCAGAGGGCGCGAATCCGCCTTAAATCAGCAACAAATCTTATCGATATGGGGAATAGCTTGGCATCTGATGTTTAGCCGGGCTTCGAGAGCTGCGTACCTCCGTGCGGAGTTGCCAGAAACAGGCGATATTTTTTTCTCTGGGGGCGGCAAACGCGTGTGCTGCGCGGCATAAGCGGAGGGGCCTTTGTTCTAGGGGAATTATGGCCAGTGGCCAAGCGCGCGCATTGCGCGGCATCGGAGGTCGTCGGCTAGACACGCGCGCATCGCGTGGCATCGGTGGTCGTCGGCTAGGTGGGCGGTGCTGGTGTCTGCCTTCCGCGCGACCCTACGCCACCAGCGCGGCGAGGGCGAATCCGAGCGCGGCGGCGCCGAGCGTGGAGAGGTAGCTGGTTGCCAGGTAGGTCAGGCTCGTGCGCGCATGGCCGGCGAACATCAGCTCGACCGCCTCGTAGTTCATCGTGGACAGCGTCGAAAAGCCGCCCAAGAATCCCATCGTGAGCCCGAGGTATGCGGTCTGATCCATCCCGGCGGCGAAAAACAGGAGTACCCCCGCGATGAAGCACGAGGTCAGATTCACGATCAGGGTGGGCAACGGGAAGGTGCCGGTCGTGTGCAGCTTCAGGTAGGTGGTCGCCTTGCTGCGGCAAAGCGCTCCGATCGCTCCGCCGATTCCAACGGCTAGGATGGTAAGCCAGCTCATCAGGCATCGTCTCCCTGGCGGTTCTGCCGTGCGGCGGAAAGCCGGCGCAGGCGCCGCAGCGCCAGGATTCCGGAGACGTAGTGGCCGGCGAGCGACGCGACGAAGGTGGTCGCGATGGTGAGCGCCAGGTAGAGGGCCGACAGGCCGTAGTCGCCCGCATGGATGAAGGCGAGGTTCTCGGTGGAGAGGGCCGAAAGCGTGGTGAAGGCGCCGACGAGCCCGAGCCCGAGCGACTTGACCACGGGCATCGGCAAATGAAGGCGACGACCGACGTATTGGTTGATGATCTCGAGCATGAAGCAGCCGAAGATGTTCACGATGAGCGTTGCGAACGGTAAGCCTCCGTTCGTCGGCAAGGCAAGCTCGAGCAGGTAACGCAGCGTCGCGCCGATGAATCCCATGCACAGGACAAGCGGCGTCAGCATCCGCGGTTGGCGCAGCGCGCGGCGCCACCGATGCGCAGACGACGCGGCGGGTAGATGTGTCTGGTTGGAATCCATGCCCCTGAGTATAGCCATTCGGCTAAGCGTCGGACGGGGATCGTGCGACATCGCATCGGGCGGGGGCGCAACGCCGCATCGGGCGGGGATGACGCGTGGTGCCGCCCAAAAAAATCTGGGGAATCGCACCATCAAAAAAGGGGTTTGACGTGGATAAACGTCAAACCCCTTACCAATCAAACTGGCGGAGAGCTGGGGATTCGAACCCCAGATACGCTTTTGGCGTATACTCGCTTAGCAGGCGAGCACCTTCGGCCTCTCGGTCAGCTCTCCGCATGATGCGAATTGAAATGATAACCCGCTCACCCTTTTCTTGCAAGGAGAAGAGCCGTGCGAAACAGCGCAATTCCTGAAAAAGAAGATAATTTAGGCAGCTTGAGGGCGCGCCGGCGCTCTGCCGTTCTGTTCGTCGTCATCGCGGTGCTGATAGCGACGTGCGCCCTGTGCTTCACCGCGCCTACCACCGCCTACGCGAAGTCGTATGCCATGCCCAACGACACGATCAACGCGACCGTGCAGCCCAACGGCGATCTCAAGGTCTCCGAGCAGCGCACGTTTTCGTTCGACGGTTCGTTCACGGCGGTGTGGTGGACCTTCGATTCGCTGCCCAGCGGTGCAAGCGTGTCGATCGACGGGGCGAGCATCGCTCCGTCCGGCGACGACGGCACGCTGACCGGCGCCTCCACCAAGCTCTCCAGCGTCCCTTTCCAGCTGTCGTGGCGTGATTCGGGCGGCCCGGGGTCGGCGGCCTACTCGTTTGATGCGGGGAAGAACACCGCCTACGTGTTCCTCGACGAGACGGACACGACCGTCACGATTCAGCTTGACTACACCGTTGCCGATGCCGTGCAAAAGTACGCCGACGTCGGTGAGCTGTACTGGCAGTTCGTGGGCAAGGGTTGGGCCGAGCCGACCAAGAACGCTTCTCTGACCGTGACGCTCCCGGTGCCTGCGGGGCAGGCGGTGTCCGGCGGGGACAACGTGCGCGCGTGGGGCCACGGCCCGCTTGACGCCACCGTCGCGTTCAACGACGACGGGACGATCTCGTACCACGTGCCCTCGGTCGACGCTGGCTCCTTCGCCGAGGCGCGCGTGACCTTCCCCTCGGCGTGGCTGTCGGGCGTGAACGACCGCGACGTCAACGCTCACACCTCCACATATCGTCTCGATCAGGTGCCTCAAGAAGAGCAGACCTGGGCTGATCAGGCCAACATGCAGCGCGCGGCGACGATGGGGACCCTGGTGTTTGCCATTCTCATCAGCCTTGCGCTTTTGATCTGGGCGATCATCCAATTCGTCCGCTACGGCAAGGAGCTTGAGCCGACCTTCAAAGACGAATACTGGCGCGCCGACCCTGTGCCCGGCGAGCATCCTGCCGTCATCGGCCGCATCTGTCGTTTCGACGCGGAAGATCCGCGCGACTTCACCGCAACGATCATGCATCTGGCGAATCTGGGTGCGCTTCAGATCAGCAAGGGATCGTACCCTCAAGGTGAGAAGCGCGTCGACGACTACTACCTCACGCGCAACCCGCAGGTTGAGCTGACGCTCAACAGCGCCATCGATCGCAAGGCCATGGAGTTCTTGTTCGACACGATCGGGCAGGGACAGCCGTCGCTGTGGATCGCGTCCATCCAGACGTTCGCCGATGCGCATCCCGAGGAATTCAACGACGGCATGGCCGACTGGCAGGGCCAGGTGTCGCTGCACGTGAGCACCGGCGAGTACTTCGAGGCCTATTCGCAATCCAAGCGCTTCAGCATGAGCATCGTCGCGACGGCACTGGTGATCCTGTGCATTGGGCTCGGCATGTTCTTCGACAACCCGTTGATGCTGATCCCGGGCGTCGTGGTGGGCATCGCGATCTTCGTCGTGTCGCGGTTCATGGAGCGCCGCACGCAGAGGGGCGCCGACGCGTATGCGCGCTGCAAGGCGCTGAAGAAGTGGCTGACGGAGTTCTCGGCGCTCGACGAGCGCCCGCCGACGGACGTGAAGGTCTGGGGTGACTTCATGGTGTACGCCTTCATCTTCGGCGTGGCTGAGCAGGCGATGCGCGAGCTGCGTCAGGCGGTGCCGGAGGTTTTCCAGAGCGATGCGTACTACGATGCGTCGAGCTCGTACGTGCCGTGGTATGCCTGGTACGGCGCCTCGGCTGCAGGCGCGTCGCCTCTGCCTGACTTCGGATCGATGCTCTCGTCGTCGGTGTCCGAGTCGGTGCAGGCGGTCGCCTCGGCGCTGGCCGACAGCTCGTCGAGCGGCGTTGGCGGAGGCGGCGGCTTTTCCGGTGGCGGAGGCGGCGGCTTCGGCGGAGGCGGCGGCGCTCGCTGACGCGTGCAGTGCGGCGGCCTGCCGCGTCCGGTCGCCGTGCCTCGCCAGGCTTGCGACCCGCCGCGTTAGACCGACGCCTCGCTCGCCGCGTTGCGTGCGTCCTGTCGCGATCTATCGCGCCCAGTCGGCACCCCGCCCGCCGCGCTGCGCCCAGCCGGCACCCCGCTCGCCGCGCCGCACCCAGCGGCTTGCTATAATTCCCTGGTGATCTCACTCGCCAACATACCTGCCTCGGTCTACAAGGCTCTCATCGTTTTGGCTGCGGCCATCTGGGGATTCAGCTTCGTGGTGATGAAGGACGTCGTGGCCGTCATGCCGCCGGCGTGGCTGCTTGGCATCCGCTTTCTCATCGCGGCGGTGATCCTGCTCGTCGTGCTGCATCGCCGCGTGCGTCGCCACTTCTCGACGCGAGCGCTCGGTGCCGGCCTCGTGCTGGGCCTCTTCGACTTCTTGGGGTTTTGGACCCAGACGATCGGCCTGCAGCATACGACGCCCGGCATCAACGCCTTCCTGACGGCGACGTACTGCGTGATCGTGCCCTTTGCCTGGTGGCTTGTCGCGCGCAAGCGCCCGGAACTTTTTCACGTCGGCGCGGCCCTCATCGCGATCGGCGGCATTTGGCTCGTGTCGGTCAGCGCCTCGTCAGGCGCGCTGACCCTCGGCATCGGTGAGGGCTTCACCCTGCTGTGCGCCATCTTCTTTGCGGTGCACATCGTTTTCGTGTCGCGGTTTTCCCAGGCCCACGACGTGTTGACGCTCACGGTCTTCCAGTTCTTCACCGAGGGTGTGCTCGGCTGCTGTGCCGGCGCCGCCTTCGAGACCTTCCCGCCGCTCTCTGCCATCACGCCCGACATCGCAGGCCAAATCCTGTTCCTGTCGATCTTCGCTTCGGTGGTGGCGTTCGGGATCCAGAACGTGTCGCTTGCCTATGTGCCTCCGTCGCAGGCGGCGCTGCTGCTCAGCCTGGAGTCGGTTTTCGGTGTGCTGTTCTCTATTCTCCTGTACGGCGAGTCGCTGACGGCGCGCCTTGTTGTCGGGTTCGCGCTCATCTTTGTGGCGGTTCTTGTCAACGAAGTGGTCGGTCCGAGGCTGCAGGCGAAACGTGCTATAGTGGCCTTTGGACGCAAAAAATGGGACGAGAAGGACGGACCACATGTCTAACACGACGGAGAACATCATCCTGATCGGCATGCCGGGTGCCGGCAAGTCGACGCTCGGTGTCGTCTTGGCGAAGATCCTCGGTTATGAGTTTATCGATGCTGACCTGCTGATTCAGGGCAAGCTCGACAAGACGCTCCAGAAGATCATCGATGCCTGCGGTCCTGATGGCTTCATCGAAGTCGAAAACGAGGTCCTGTGCACGCTGACCGCCAAGCACGCCGTCGTCGCGACGGGCGGTTCGGCCGTCTATTCCGACGAGGCCATGCGTCACCTGGGTTCCATCGGCACCGTGGTGTATTTGAAGGTGTCGTACGAGGAGCTCGAGAGTCGCCTGGGCGGCCTGCACGAGCGCGGCGTCGTCATGAAGAACGGCACCGGCAGCCTCGCCGACCTGTTCGAGGAGCGCCGCCCGCTGTACGAGAAGTACGCGGATTTGACGATCGACATCGACGGCATGTCGGTGCGCGACGCGGCGCGTTCGCTCGTCGATCAGCTCTCCATGCGCTAAGGCGCGCGGGCAGGCCTTGGGCATGCCCGGTTGCGTGAGCCGCGGGGACGAGGCTTCCGCTCGTTTGCTTTCTGCTTGTTAGAGGGTCAGGTTCGCCTGGCCCTTTTTCATTGTGTGGGGTGTGCGCGATGCGGTGCGGCGGTGCGCAGAGCTCGGCTTATAGGACAAAAAGTGTGTCTCGATAGAACACATGTTCCCCTCACGCTAAT
>CAVCDZ010000021.1:0-16065 GCA_963601095.1 Oscillibacter sp. MSJ-31
CCCGCGTGCGCGCGCAGCGGCGCTCACCTCTTGCCAGAGCGCGTCGGTGGCAAGGTCGGCGTCGTGGGGCGTCACGCCGCGCAGCGCGTCGCGCACGAACCCGCCCACCAGCCAGGCCTCGTGCCCGGCATCTTCTAACGCGTCCATGATGGCGAGCACCTGGCTCGGCAGCTGTGCGAGCGCCCCGAAGGCGCGATTGTATGGTGCGTCGGATGCGCGCATGGGACCCTCCCTCGTGTTCAGGCATAAGTATACGGCAGCTCAGCCGCAAGCGTGTGCGCGTCTTGTTTCGTCGGCGAATGGTCTCGGCTCGCGCGCGTGCCATGCCGTAGAATCGGGATCAGGACATCAGGGCGCGCGCCGCTGGCGGACTGGGGCCCGCGCTTCGTGCGCGGGCGCATCGCCAAAACGGGATCGGCGCGCGCAGACCGGAGATACAACCATGATCGATGAGATCCATATCCGCGACGTCGCCTTGATACGCGACGCTGCGTTTGCGCCCGGCGTGGGGCTGACGGTGGTGACCGGCGAGACGGGCACGGGCAAGACGGCGCTCTTGGGCGCGGTGAAGCTCTTGGTCGGCGAGCGCGCCGACGCGGGCCTGGTGCGCGAGGGCGCCGATGGCCTGCAGGTCGAGGGGCGGTTCTTCTTGCCTGACGTCGACCCCGACGGCGTCGTTGCGGTGCGGCGCATCTCGGCGCAGGGGCGCTCGCGGGTGACCCTCGACGGCACGCTGTCTTCGGTGCGCGAGCTTGCCAGCGGCATCGGCCAGAGCGTCGATCTGTGCGGCCAACACGAGCATCAGCGCCTGCTGTCGCCGGCCTACCAGCGCGCCTTGCTCGACGCGTGGGGCGCCGATGAGATCGCCGGCACCTTGGCGCGCTATCGGGAATGCCTCGAGGCGGCCGAGGCCGCCCAGACAGAGCTCGACCGCCTGCGGGCGCTCGAGGACGCGGACTCGGTGGCGCTCGATCGTGCCCGGTTTGCGCTCGAGCAGATCGATGCGGTCGACCCGCAAGAAGGGGAGTACGAAGAGCTGCTCGAGCGCATGCCGCGCCTTGAGCACGGCGAGGCGCTGGTGCAGGACGCCCAGGCGGCTCAGGACGCGCTCGCCGCAGGCGGCGGGGCGCTCGAGCGGATCGGCGAGGCGCTCTCGGCGCTCGATCGCATCGTCGCGATCGACGATGAGCTGGCAGACGATGCCCGCACGGTGCGCGAGGCGTACTTCTCGCTCGAGGACATCGCCCGCACGCTTGCCACCTACCGCGACCACATCGATTTCCCGCGCGAGGAGCTCGAGGCCGCCCAGGACCGCATCGCCGAGCTGCAGGGGCTCATGCGCGGCTTCGGCCCGCGCATCGAAGACGTCTTCGACCTGCGCGATACGGCTCGTGCCCAGCTGGAGGAATACGCGGGCCGCGACGAGCTGATCGCGGCGGCGACTGAGGCGCGCACCGCAGCCGAAGAGGCGCTTGCCCAGGCGGCCGACGCGCTCGTGGCCGCGCGCGGCGCCGTCGCGCCCCGCTTCATCGAGGCGGTCCAGGCGCAGCTGGCGCGTTTGGAGATGGCCTCTGCGCGCCTGACGGCCGATTTCGCGCCCCTGCCACGCGAGGAATGGACCGCGTGGGGGCCGCATGCCTTCGAGCTCATGTTCGCGGCCGGCGAGGCGATCCGTCCGCAGCGCCTGGGTCGCATCGCCTCGGGCGGCGAGATGAGCCGCGTGATGCTCGCGCTCAAGGTGGTCCTAGGAGAGGTCGACGAGGTCGACACGCTCGTGTTCGACGAGATCGACGCCGGCGTGGGCGGCCAGACGGCGCGCGCGTTGGCGCAGGTGCTCTGCGATCTCGCGCGCACCCACCAGGTGATCGTCGTCACGCACCTGCCGCAGGTCGCCGTCTGCGGGCAGGTGCACTACCTGGTGACGAAGACCGACGGCGCCGCTCCCGAGACGCGCCTTTCTGCCATCGAGGGCGATGCGCGCGTCGACGAGATCGCGCGCATGCTCGCCGGCGAGGTGAACGAGACGGCGCGCGGCCATGCCCGCGCGCTCTTGGCCGAGCAGGGAGGGCAGCCGCGATGAACGAGACCCAACGCGCCGACGCGCGCGCTGCTGCCGAGGAGGGCCGCCTGCCTATCATCGGGTGCCATCTGTCCTCGGCGCGCGGCTATGCCGCGATGGCGCGCACGGCCGCTTCGATCGACGCCAACACCTTCGCGTTTTTCACGCGCAACCCGCGCGGCGGCGCGGCCAAGCCGATCGACGACGATGACCTCGCCGCGTTTTCTGCGGAAGCCGAGCGCGTCGGCATCCGCCGCATCGTCGCCCATGGCTCGTACACGGTGAACCCGTGCTCGGCCAAAGAGCACGTGCGCGCCTTCGCGTTCGAGGCCCTCGCCGACGATCTGGCGCGCATGGAGCGCACGCCTCATCAGTACTTCAACATGCATCCCGGCTCCCATGTGGGCCAGGGCGCCGAGCGCGGCATCGAGCTCATCGCCGAGGTCCTGAACGCCGTGCTCGCGCCCGAGCAAACCACGATGCTTCTGCTCGAGACGATGGCGGGCAAGGGCAGCGAGGTGGGCCGCACGTTCGAGGAGCTTGCGGCGATCATCGAGCGGGTCGACCTCGACGATCACGTGGGCGTGTGCCTGGACACCTGTCACGTGTGGGACGCCGGCTACGACATCGCGCATGATCTCGACGGCGTGCTCGAAACCTTCGATCGCACAATCGGGCTTGAGCGCCTGCGCGCCCTGCACGTCAACGACTCGCTCAATCCCCTCGGCGCCCACAAGGACCGCCATGCGCGCATCGGCGAGGGCTTGATCGGGGCCGATGCCTTGGCTGCCGTGGTGTGCCATCCGGCGCTCGTCGGCCTGCCGTGCATCCTCGAGACGCCCAACGAGCTGCCCGGTTACGCGAAGGAGATCACGTTTTTTCGCGCTTGCGCAAGTCAAACCGATTGATTACTATGAATCCGATTTATTCATTTCCCCCCAAAATGGCATACACGCGCTGCAGCTGTGTCCTGAGCTGACGTGCGTTCATATCTATGGTTCCTACTTCAAGGAGGACTACGGTGAAATTCTTTTTGGACACCGCCGATCTCGCCGAGATCGAAGAGGCGGCAAGCTGGGGCGCGCTCGCGGGCGTGACCACGAACCCGTCGCTGTACTCGCGCATCGGCGGCAAGCTCGCCGACTTCCATGACCACATCGCCCGCATCTGCGAGCTCGTCGACGGCCCTGTGTCGGCCGAGTCGGTGGCCATGACCCGCGACGAGATCTTTGCCGACGGCAAGGAGCTCGCGGCTATCGCCCCCAACGTCGTGGTGAAGGTCCCCACGATGCTCGAGGGCCTCGCCGCCACCAAGATGCTGGCCGCCGAGGGCATCCCGGTCAACATGACGCTGTGCTTCAGCGTGCCGCAGGCGATCCTCGCGGCTCGCGCCGGCGCCCGCTACATCAGCCCCTTCATCGGCCGCTTCGACGACATCTCCGAAGACGGGCTCGATCAGGTGGCCAACATCGTCACGGCGCTCGCCAACTACGACTTCACCGACTCCACCGTCCGCGGTGAGCAGGTCGAGGTCATCGCTGCGTCGATCCGCAGCGCCAACCACGTCGCCCAGGCAGCCCTCATGGGCGCCGACATCGCGACCGTTCCCTTCAACGTCCTGAAGAAGTGCGTCGAGCATCCGCTGACCGATCGCGGCCTGGCCGCCTTCATGAAGGATTGGGAGAAAGTCCAGAACGCATGAGCGATACCGCTGTAATCGAAGATAAGCCCGCCAAAGCGCCTGCCGAGGAGAAGAAGCCCTGCACGCGCCGACGCACGACGAAGGTCGATGCGGCCGACGGCGCCGCCGAGGCCGCCCCGCGCCCCGCGCGCAAGCCGCGTGCCTCCCGGGCGAAGAAGGCCGACGAGGCGCCGGCAGAAAAGGCGCCCGAGACGGCCAAGTCCGAGCAGGCCGAGGCGGCGGGCTCGCAGGATGTGGGCGAGGGCAAGCAGTCCCGCTCCCATCAGAAGGGCCAGCAGCGCAAGCCGCGCAACCAGTCCAAGAACAACAACAATAACCACCAGAAGAACAACCAGCAAAAAGGCGGGCACTTCCGCAATCGCCGCCAGCATCAGCAGAACCGCCGCGAGCCGGTGGTCCCACAGACCTCGCGCGACGATCTGGCCAAGCTCAAGGTGGCTGAGCTGCGCGAAAAGGCCGCTGAGCTGGAGCTCGACGTCAAGGGCTTGAAGAAGGCCGAGCTCGTCGAGGCCGTGTTCGCCGCCAGCGTGAAGGTCGAGGGCTTCGTCGAGGCCGAGGGCATCCTCGATGTGCTGCCCGACGGCTACGGGTTCCTTCGCACGCACGGCTATCTGCCGAGCGAGGGCGACCTGTACGTGGGAACGGCGGCCATCCGCCGCAACAACCTGCGCAAGGGCGATTGCCTCACCGGTCAGACGCGCCCGGCGCGCCCCGGCGAGAAGTACGCGGCGCTCCAGCGCATCGACACCGTCAACGGCACGCCGCTCGACGAGCTGGGCCGCCGCGTCCGCTTCGCCGACCTGACGCCGGTGTTCCCCGATGAGCGCCTCGTGCTCGAGCACGGCCGCTTCACGATCACCGCGCGCGTCATCGACCTGTGCGCGCCGATCGGCAAGGGCCAGCGCGGGCTCATCGTCAGCCCGCCGAAGGCCGGCAAGACCACGATCCTGAAGGACATCGCGGCCTCGATCTCAGCCAACAACCCTGAGGTGCATCTCATGTGCCTGCTCGTCGACGAGCGCCCCGAGGAAGTCACCGACATGGAGCGCTCGATCCGCGGCGAGGTCATCTCCTCGACGTTCGACATGCCGTGCGAGAACCACGTGGCGGTCTCCGAGATGGTCATCGAGCGCGCCAAGCGTCTGGTGGAGGAGGGCAAGGACGTCGTGATCCTGCTCGACTCGCTGACGCGCCTGGCCCGCGCTTACAACCTCGCGCAGCCGGCTTCCGGGCGCATCCTGTCCGGCGGCGTCGACTCCACGGCGCTCTACCCGCCCAAGAAGTTCTTGGGCGCCGCCCGCAACATCGAGGGCGGCGGCAGCCTGACCATCCTGGCATCCGCGCTGATCGAGACCGGGTCCAAGATGGACGAGGTCATCTTCGAGGAGTTCAAGGGCACGGGCAACATGGAAGTGAAGCTCGACCGCTCGCTCGCCGACCGCCGCATCTTCCCGGCCATCGACCCGGTGGCCTCGGGTACCCGTCGCGAGGATCTGCTGCTCGATTCGCAGGAAGCGCCGCTGATCTGGGCGGTTCGCCGTGTGCTCGCCAACCGCAACAACACCGAGCGTGCCATGGACTCGCTGATCAAGTCGCTCAAGCAGACCAACGACAACCAGGAGTTCCTCCTGCGCGCCGCCAAGAAGGCCCAGGGACGTCACTTCGAGGAAGGCCAGACGATCGAGTTCTAGCGCTGCTCGGGTGCGCCGCTGCAGCGCGTGCAGGAGCGGCGCGTGCGCACACATCCCGCGAAAGGGTTGTGGACGTGCGCGAGCGAGACGATCCTTGTCCTATAATGGCAACCAACGCGGAGCCTCTGCTGTGCAAGCGGGCTCCGCGCTTTTTTCTGCACCTGTTGCGTACCTGACGCGGTCTCTCGTCGAGGAGGGGACATGTCCCAAGAACCCCAGGGCTATGGCGTGCCGCCGCAGCCTGCAAACCCAGGCCCCACGCCGCCCTATCCGTATGCGGACTATGCGGGCGCCGTGCCTCCGCAAACGGGCTATCCCAGCTCCGCTGCGGCGACACGCCCTCGTCGCGGCTGGATCGTGGCGATCGTCATCGTCTTGGCGCTTTTGGTGGCGACCCTGTTCGGCATGTGGTCGTGCACCCAGGCGCTGTCGGGCCCGTCTGCCTCGCCTGCCGACCTTCTGACGGGCGATGCGGTGGGCGTGATCGACATCGACGGCACGATCCAGTACGACGGCACGACCTGCAGCCCTGAGGGCCTGAAGCGCCAGCTCGACGTCGCGGCCGACGACGACCACATCGTCGCGGTGGTCCTGCGCGTCAACTCCGGCGGCGGCACGGCCACGGCGGGCGAGGAGATGGCCACCTACGTGCGCCAGTTCAAGCAGGACACCGGCAAGCCGGTGGTGGTCTCCAGCGCCGCGACCAACGCGAGCGCCGCCTACGAGATCTCGAGTCAGGCCGACTACATCTACACGGCCAAGACCACGTCGATCGGCGCGATCGGCACCGCGATGCAGATGATCAACTACTCCGATCTGCTGAAGATGCTTGGCATCTCGATCGACGACATCACCTCGTCTCCGAGCAAGGACTCCACCTACGGCACGCGCCCTCTGACCGACGAGGAGCGCGCCTATTACCAGGATCGCGTCAACGAGATCAACGAGGTGTTCATCCAGAACGTCGCCGACGGCCGCGGCATGTCGGTCGATGAGGTGCGCACGCTGGCAACCGGGCTTTCGTTCACCGGTGCGACGGCGGTGGAAAACGGGCTTGCCGACGAGATCGGCACCCAGGAAGACGCCGTCGCGCACGCCGCCAACCTGGCGAACAGCCAGACGACGGCCACGGTCGCGCTGGCCGACCCGCCGTCGAGCGATTTGACCTCGCTGCTCGGCCTCATGTCGCAGAGCTCGTCTGGCATTTCCGCCGATGAGCTCGCCCAAGCTTTGAAGGAGTTGAAGTCCGATGGCGCAATCGCGCACTAAGAGAGAGCACCCCACCTGGCCCAAGCGCGCCGTTGTCACGGCAGGCATGCCCTACGGCAACAAGTCGCTTCACTTCGGCCATGTCGGCGGCGTCTTCGTCCCGGCCGACTGCTATGCGCGTTTCTTGCGCGACCGCATCGGCGCAGACAACGTCGTCTTCGTCTCGGGCACCGACTGCTTCGGCTCCCCGATCGAGGAGGGCTATCGCAAGGAGGTCGAGGCGGGCACGTTTTCCGGCACGCTCGAGGACTACGTGCGCCGCAACCACGATCGCCAGCGCGCCACGCTCGACGCCTACGACATCAGCCTCGACGTCTACGAGGGCAGCGGCCTGGGCCACTGCGGCGAGGTGCACCGCATCACGTCGGCCGACTTCGTCGAGCGCCTTCATGAGAAGGGCTACCTGCATCTGGAGAGCACGCTGCAGTTCTACGATGCGCAGGAGCGCATGTTCCTCAACGGCCGCCAGGTGATCGGCCACTGCCCCGTGCAGGGCTGCAAGTCCGAGAAGGCCTACGCCGACGAGTGCGATCTGGGCCATCAGTACGATCCGGTCGACCTGATCCACCCGATCTCGTCGGTGTCGGGGACGGTGCCCGAGATGCGCGAGGTGAAGAACTGGTATTTCGATCTGCCGGGTCTGTCGTACGTCGTGCGCGATTACGCGCGCGCCGCCGAGAGCGACCTTCAGGTGCGTCCGGTGGTCACCAAGACCATCGAGGAGTTCCTGGTCCCGCCGATCATCTACGTCAAGGTCGAGCTGCACGAGGCCTACGAGGCGATCGCTTCTGCGCTGCCCGAGCACGTCTATCGTGACGCTCCGAAGGGCAAGCAGAGCTTCGAGATCGAGTTCAAGACGATCTACGACCGCGATGCGGCACGCACGATCCTCTCCGAGGCGGGGATCCGCTTTCGCACCGGCAAGGCGCTCGTGCCGTTTCGCATCTCGGGCAACGTCTCGTGGGGCGTTCCGGTGCCCGAGATCGACGGCGTCGACGGCCTGACCGTGTGGTGCTGGCCCGAGAGTCTGTGGGCGCCGCTGTCGTTCACGATGGCGCGCAACGACGAGCGCGGCCTGTCCCGCTCGTTGTGGCGGTCGTTCTGGTGCGACAAGGACGCATCGGTCTACCAGTTCATCGGGCAGGACAACCTGTACTTCTACGGCGTGGTGCAGCCGGCGCTCTTCGCGGCGCTGCAGGAGGGCGACCACCCCGTGGCCGACGCCCCCGACGGCGAGCTGCAGCAGACCAAGCTGATCGCGAACCACCACATCCTCTTCGGCGACAAGAAGGCCTCGTCGTCGAGCGACGTCAAACCGCCCACGGCCGACGAGCTGCTCGATCACTACACCGCCGAGCAGCTGCGCGCCCACTTCCTGGCGCTCGCGCTCGACCAGAAGTCGGTCGGCTTCAAGCCCAAGGTGTTCGAGGCCGACCCGGCCAAGCGCGACGACCCGCGCGTGGCCGACCCGGCGCTCAAGGAGGGCGCGCTTTTGACCAAGGTGTTCAACCGCCTGGCGCGCAGCTGCCTGTACGAAGCCAACAACAACAACTTCGAGGGCTTCATGCCGGTGGGCCCGGTGTCGGCCGACGTGCTCGCGCGCGTCTACGACGCCATGTGCACCTACGAAGACCTGATGTACCGCGTCGATCTGCACTCGGTCATGGCGCTGATGGACGAGTTCATCCGCTATGCGAACAAGTACTGGTCGAGCGGCATCCGCGAGGCGGAAGGCTCAGGCGACGCCGAGGCGCGCCGTCAGGTGCTGGTGGACTCGTTCTACCTGCTGCGCATCGCCACGCTGCTGATGCACCCGGTGGTGCCGTCGGGCACCGAGCGCATCTGCGACTACCTGAACTTCGAGTTCGACGAGTTCTTCAGCTGGAACTACGATTTCGACAGCATGGAGGAGCTCTGCAACGCCTCCGAGCTTGACGAGGGACGCCATCGCGTGCGCGATCTGCCGCCGCGAACCGACTTCTTCAAGTTCCATCCGTCGCAGAAGAAGAAATAGCGACGCGCTGCACGGGTCGGTCGCCCGGGGCGCATCGCGCGATGATGCGCCCCGGGCGACCTGAAGCGGTGCGTGGCGAGCCTGTGGACGGCGCGTCGCGCGCGGTTGCGTTTGCGCGATCCTGTGGTATGCTAGCAAGGCTTGTCTCGCCTTGGTCGGAAACCAAGGCTTAGTGAGGAGAACCAATGAAGACCGATATCCATCCCGAATACGTTGATTGCACCGTCACCTGCACGTGCGGCAACACCTTCCACACCCGCTCCACGAAGCCGGAGATCCGCGTTGACATCTGCAACGCTTGCCATCCGTTCTTCACGGGCACCCAGAAGCTGATCGACTCTGGCGGACGCGTCCAGCGCTTTGCCAACAAGTTCGGCTCTGCCACCGAGGCCGTTGCTGCTCGCGAGGCTGCCAAGAAGGCCGAGCGCGCCGCCGCCATCGAGGCCGCTGAGGCTGCTCGCAAGGCTGAGCGCGAGGCTAAGGCCGCCGAGAAGGCCAAGCGTGCCGCTGAGTACGCCAAGAAGGCTGAGGAAGAGGCTGCTGCCGCCGCCGTCGCCGAGGAGGCCGCTTCCGAGGAGGCTGCCGAGGCTGAGGTTGCCGCCGACGTCGCTGAGGCTGAGGCCGAGGCTCCTGCCGAGGAGAAGGCCGCTGAGTAACGGCACCTCATCGGGTGCGCCGCGCTCCTGCGCAGCGCGTGCGTGAGACGTCGTCTTGCCTCTCACGTTCGGTTGTCTTCTTTTGATGCCGTCCCTTCGGGGGCGGCTTTTTTTTCGCGAGGCGCCGGTGGCTCCTTTCTCTCTCCTCGATTGCCCCGGTTTGGCGAGCGCCCTCGTCCCGAACCTGCTATACTGCCTTAATAGGACAAAGTATCAATAGGTTAACAACCGAAGGGGAGAGTGCCATGATCGACAGAACAGCGTTTCGCAGCCTGAGCTACGGCTTGTATCTCGTCTCGTCTAAGCGGGACGGCAAGCCCGTGGGGTGCGTGGTCAACACGTTTGTCCAGGTGACGTCTGAGCCTGTCCAGGTGAGCGTCGCCATCAACAAGGAAAACCACACGACGGAGGGTATCCGCCAATCCGGCGGCTTCGAGGCGGTCGCACTCGCTGAGAGCGCGTCGATGGAGCTGATCGGCACGTTCGGCTTCCATTCGAGCGCCGACACCGACAAGTTCGCCTCGTGCGCGAGTGCCGAGTCTGCCCAAGGCCTGCCGTACGTGACCGAGAGCGCATGCGCGCACTTCTCGGTCAAGGTGACCCAGGAACTCGACTTGGGCACCCACGTCCTGTTCGTCGGCGAGGTCGTCGAAGCCGAGCCCCTCTCCGCCGAGCCGCCGATGACGTATGCCTACTACCACGAGGTCAAGGGCGGCAAGACGCCGCCGCGCGCCTCGAGCTACAACGGGCCTGAAAAGGCACCTGCGGCCGATGCGCCCGCAGCGCCGAAGGTGGCCTGGCGCTGCATGCTCTGCGGCCATATCGAGTACGTAGACGAGCTGCCGGACGATTTCGTCTGCCCGCTCTGCGGCGCCGGCCGCGACATGTTCGAGCGCATCGAGCTGTAGCGACGCGTGCGGGCGCCCGCGCGGCGCCGACGCGGTTGTGCCTATCGTCTGGAAACGCCCCGCGTGCGCGGGGCGTTTCATTATCATGGCGCAAGGACAAAGAAAGGGTTCGTGATGAACGTAGAGCTTCTCCAATATCCTGAGAATCCCGAGCGTGCGGTGGCGACGGCCGCGCGCCTGTGCTATGCCCCGGTCGGTGCCAAAGAGCTGATGGAGACGATGCCGCCCGAGCGCGTGCAGAGCGTCCTGTCGACGATCATGAAGTCGGGGCATTTCTCCACGCTCGAGCACGTGAGCTACACCTTCGCGGTCGACGGCGTGTCGCGCGCGCTGACCCATCAGCTCGTGCGCCATCGCATGGCCAGCTTCAACCAGCAGTCGCAGCGCTACGTCAAGTTCAAGGACGGCGTCGACGTGGTGAAGCCCCCCACCGTCGCCGCCGACGAGGAGACCGACCGCCTCTTCGACGAGGCGATCGCCACGGTGGTGGAGGCCTACCAGAAGCTGCTCGACGCGGGCATCCCCGCTGAAGACGCGCGCTATCTCTTGCCGAACGCCGCCGAGACGAAGATCGTCATCACGATGAACATCCGCGAGCTTCTGCACTTCTTCGAGCTGCGCTGTTGCAACCGAGCGCAGTGGGAGATCCGCGAGCTGGCGCATCGCATGCTCGAGCTCGTGCGTCCCACGGCTCCCTATATCTTCATGGACGCCGGCGCCTCGTGCGTGCGCGGGGTGTGCTCCGAGGGTAAGATGACGTGTGGGCACCCGTATCCAAAAGTAAAGAGAGACTGACGCTGCGCCATGGCTCAGAAAAGCGACCTCACCAGAGCATTCACCGAAGACGGCCCGCGCCGCACCCATGTGGGCGGCCAGGCGCTGATCGAAGGCGTCATGATGCGAGGGAAGTACAACTGGGCCGTGGGCGTGCGCGAGCCGGACGGCACGGTGCACGCCGAAGAGCATCCGCTGTCGCGCTCGGGCGCGCGTCCGGGATGGACGTCGTGGCCGCTCGTGCGCGGGTGCGTGGCGCTCGTCGACTCGCTCGTGCTGGGCTACAAGGCCTTGGAGATCGCGGCGAACCATGCGTTCGATGACGAGGACGAGGACGGGCTGGACGAGGCGGAGCAGCGGCCCGACGACGAGTGCGATGACGTTTCCGACCCGCAGCCCGATGGGCGCTCGCGCGATGGGGCAGACGCACAGCCCGATGAGCGTCCCTTTTCCTGGAAAGACGACTTCGGCCGGCCCGGCCCGGTGATCGAGGCGCTGGGCGCCCAGGCCTCGCTTGAGGTGGTGAACGAGCCGATCGATGAGCCGCTCCCGGGCGGCACGCAGCGCCCGGCATCTGCTGAACGCGACGCTCGCCGCGCGGCCGAGGAAGAGTTCGCGGCCGGTGCCCTTGTCGAGGACTACTCCGACGACGCGGACGAAGACGAGCCGGCTTTCGGCAAAGGGGAGATGGCCATCTCGCTCGTCTTGGGCCTGGTGCTCGGCGTGGCGCTGTTCATCCTCTTGCCGGCGTTTCTCTCCAACCTGATCGTGGGGGACTACGAGTCGCAGCCTCTGGCCTGGAACATCGTCGACGGCGTCGTGCGCGTGGCGATCTTCGTGTTCTACGTGTGGCTGATCGGCCACTTGAAGGATATCCATCGCATGTTCTCCTACCACGGCGCCGAGCATAAGACGATCCACTGCTACGAGCACGGCCTTGCGCTGACGCCCGAGAACGCCCGCAGCTTCCCGCGCCTGCACGTGCGCTGCGGCACGGCGTTTCTGATCATGGTTATGATCATCGCGATCCTGGTGTATACCGTGGTGCCGCTCGATGCGCTGATCGCGGCCTGGGGCTTTACGGGCCCGGCGGCGTTTGCGGTGCTCATCGTGGCGCGCATCGTGCTGATGCCGGTGATCGCGGGCATCTCGTACGAGATCACGGTGAAGTGGGCGGGCTCGCATCCCGAAAGCCCGCTCGTGCGCGTGGTGCTGTGGCCCGGCATGCAGATGCAGCGCCTCACCACCAACGAGCCCGACGACGGCATGCTCGAGTGCGCGATCGCCGCGATGAAGCTCGTTCTCGAGCGCGAGGAGCGCGAAGCGGCTGCGCAGTAAGCGCGGCGGGCCTCTCGTTTGCATCAAATTGCCTGCCGCGTGGTCAAAAGCGACGGCTTTATATCCCTGCGCGTGAGAGCGGCGGTTGCTCGGGCAGGCCAGCGCTATGCGCGGCAGAGCGCAACCTGGGCTTTTGCCCACAGCGCCCGCGCGATCGCCCCTCCAGCCGCCCCCGAGCCGTATAAACCCGTCAAAATTGACCATCCACCACCGTTTTTCGAGCTCAAAGGGTTGAGAGACCCGTTTTCCCCGAGATCTTGCGTAGCCTTGCATGACAATGAGCCACGAGATGCCGCAGCGTCACGGTTATGCCTGGCGTGAGCAGCGTGCAGTCGGCGAGCATTCTAGGGAGGAACCCATGAAGGATGACCACGAGGGCCCTCGTCATGGGCGAGCCGAAGGAGCGCGCGGGCGGTCGCTTTGCCTGCGGCTGATGGGCTTTGCCCTTGTTGCGTTTGCCTTCACAACCCTGTTTTCGTTGGCGCATGGTGCGGCCTACGGCGTCCTTGACGGGACCTTCCGCGGTTTGACCGATTACTATCGCGACGTTGACTACCTCGTTTCCCTTTGCTTCGGATGCGCGATTGCGATCGCATGGCTGTGCTCTCGTGGGAGAGGGGTGTCGTTGGATACCCCTCTTTTATGGGCGGTCGCCGCGCTTTCTTCCTTTGTGGGTCTCCTGCTCCTTTTCGGAATAAACGAGGGATGCCAGCGCGAAGGTGGTTGGTGGATCGTTCGAGACTTTTCCTACAGCTACAGCTCGTTGGGCTTCTTCTTGCTTATGGCGGCAGTCAGCTTGATGAAAAAAGCCAGGCCCCTTTTGCCTCAGTCGAAATAGGGGCATGTCGCTCAGGGTCGGCCATCCCGTTGCCCGTTCGCCGCGCTGTCGGGGCGCCGTTTCTCTGCAGTGCCGGGGTATCTGTTGCCCAGAAGGGCCGCTCTGAGTCGTTAGATCAACGATTTTTCTGCCAAGCTGGGCAATTCGTGTATCCTGTACGATGTTTGCGCCGGGGGACCTGCGCGACGGTGCGGCCTGCGTGCGGCGCCGGCTCGCGTGCCCCCGCACCCTGCGCGGCCGGCACCCACCGGCGGCGACGCGGCGCAGACGGCAGATCCCCGCACACGTTAATAAACAGGATCGGGGCTAATCCGTGTGAATGAGGCGCCGCGCGGCGTGAGGGGAACAGGCGCGCGGCGGGAAAAGGAGCACTCGCGTGAAACTGGTCGTGACCGAGAAGAACGACGCAGCTCAAAAGATCGCCGACCTGCTGGGCGCCACCAAGCCCAAGGCCGACAAGGTGTATTCGACGCCGGTTTACCGCTTTACCGTCGAGGGGGAGGAATGGGTGACCATCGGCCTGCGCGGCCACATCTTGGAGCCCGACTTCGCCCGCGCGCTCGTCTACAAGAAGCGCGGCGGCTGGCGCGGCGTCACCGAGGAGGGCGAGGTGCTCGAGGCGGATCTGCCCGACAGCCTGCCTAAGCCCCCCTTCAAGAAAAAGAAACCCTTCACCGAAGACGGCGTCGAGCTCAAGGCCTGGAAGATGGATGCGCTGCCGTACCTGGTGTACTCGCCGATCGAGAAGCGTCCCAAGGAAAAGGACATCATCCGCTCGCTGAAGAACCTCGCGAAAAAGGCCGACTCGATCGTCATCGCCACCGACTTCGACCGCGAAGGCGAGCTGATCGGCTCCGACGCGCTGTCGTGCATCCAGGAGGTCAACGACACCGCGCCGGTCTCGCGCGCCCGCTACTCCGCTTTCACCAAAGAGGAGATCACGCACGCCTTCGACAACCTGGTCACGCTCGACACCGACCTGGCCAGCGCCGGCGCCTCGCGCCAGGACATCGACCTGATCTGGGGCGCGGTGCTGACGCGCTACCTTACGCTCGTGAAGTTCGCCGGCTATGGCAACGTGCGCTCGTCGGGCCGCGTCCAGACGCCGACGCTCGCCCTGATCGTGGCGCGCGAGCGCGAGCGCCTGGCCTTCATTCCAGAAGACTACTGGGTCATCAAGGGCGCGTTCGGCGAGGGCGACGACGCCTTCACGGCGCCGCATGCCACGGCTCGCTTCAAGAAGGAAGAGGCCGCCAACGCCGTCATGGCCGCGGTCGACGGAGCCGCGACCGCAACGGTTTCGCAGGTGACCAAGCGCAAGCGCACGATCAACCCGCCGGTGCCGTTCAACACCACCTCGCTCATGGCGGCTGCCTCGTCTGAAGGCCTGTCGCCGGCGCGCACGATGCGCCTGGCCGAGAGCCTCTACATGGACGGCTACATCTCCTACCCGCGCGTCGACAACACCGTCTATCCCTCGTCGCTTGACCTCGAGGAGACGGTGCAAAACCTCATGGGCAACCCGGCCTACGTGCTGTACTGCAAGGAGCTCATGGCCGCCGGCCCGCTTAAGGCCACGCGCGGCAAGAAGGAGACCACCGACCACCCGCCCATCTACCCGACGGCAAGCGCCACGCCCGACGATCTGCCGCCGGCTGAGTTCAAGTTGTACAACCTCATCGCGCGCCGTTTCCTGGCCACGCTGTCCGACGCCGCCATCGTCGAGGGCACCAAGGTCACGCTCGACGTCAACGGCGAGCCGTTCGTGGCGAAGGGCGACGTGCTGGTGCGCCCGGGCTTCCGCGCGATCTACCCGTACGGCCTCAAGAAGGACGAGCAGCTGCCGGCGCTCGCCGAGGGCGACGTCATCGCGTTCGGCGGGGCCACCTGCACCAAGGACCAGACCAAGCCGCCGGCTCGCTACTCGCAGGGCAAGCTGATCCAGGAGATGGAAAAGCTCGGCCTGGGCACGAAGTCCACGCGCCACTCGATCATCGAGCGCCTCTACACGGTCAAGTACATCTCGAACGACCCGATCGAGCCCTCTCAGCTCGGCATGGCGGTCTGCGACGCGCTCGACAAGTTCGCGCCGCACATCACGCACCCCGAGATGACCGCTGAGCTCGAAGAGGAGATGGACAACATCGCCGAGGGCCAGAAGACCAAAAAGGACGTGGTGACCAACTCGCGCAACCTCCTGTCCGATCAGCTGGCGAGCCTCTTGCCCCATTCCGACGAGGTGAAAGACGCGCTTGCCGATGCGGTTGCCGCCGACGCGTACGTCGGCCCCTGCCCGAAGTGCGGCAAGGACCTGCAGCTGCGCTCGAGCCAGAAGACGCGCTCGATGTTCATCGGATGCGCCGGGTGGCCCGACTGCGACGTCACCTACCCGCTGCCGAAGGGCAAGATCGAGGTTGTCGACGAGAAGTGCCCGGTCTGCGGCATGCCTCAGATCAAGGTGACCGCCTTCCGCTCCAAGCCGCGCATCCTGTGCATCGACCCCGAGTGCGAGACGAACAAGGAGCCGGACGTCGTCGTGGGCGAGTGCCCGGTCTGCAAGGCTGCCGGCAAGGAAGCGAAGCTCATCGCGCACAAGAACCCGCGCACCCTGAAGCGCTTCATCCGCTGCGAGAACTACGACGAGTGCGGCACGGGCTACCCGCTGCCGCAGTACGGTGCCCTGACGGCCACCGGCGAGGTGTGCGAGCACTGCGGCGCGCCGCTCGTGATCGTGACGACCAACCGCGGCCCGTGGAAGCTGTGCCCGAACTTCGACTGCCCCGGCAAGGCGGAGGCAGCCAAGAAGAAGGAAGAGA
>CAVCDZ010000022.1:0-5362 GCA_963601095.1 Oscillibacter sp. MSJ-31
CCCCTCTCTATACAAGAGATGCCGCCCTGTGAGATCGCAGGAGCGGCATCGTTGAAAGTCTTTCGCATCGGTTGCGGGGCACCACCGTGAAGCGCTACTCAGCCAGCGCACCCTTGATCGCAGCCAGCAGATCGCCGTATTCCTCGAACGCCGGGATGGTGGGGTTGTCTGCCTTGATCGAAGGCGTGCTCTTGAACAGGAAGCCCGCCTTGCTCGCGCGGATCATGCCCAGGTCGTTGAAGCTGTCGCCCGCGGCGATCGTCTCGAAGCCGCACGACTGCAGCGCGCGCACCGTCGTCAGCTTGGACTCGGGGCAACGCATCCTAAAGCCCGTGATCTCGCCTGACGGCGCCACTACCAGCTCGTTGCAGAACAGCGTGGGACGTCCCAGTTTCTCCATCAGGGGCATGCCGAACTGGGTAAACGTGTCGCTGATGATGATCACCTGCGTGAGGCTGCGCAGCTCATCGAGGAATTCCCGCGCGCCGGGGATCGGGTCGATGCGCGAAATGACCTGCTGAATCTCGCGAAGGCCCAGACCATACTCGCGCAACACGCCCAAACGGAACTCCATGAGCTTGTCATAGTCGGGCTCGTCGCGCGTCGTGCGCTTGAGCTCGGGGATGCCCGTGCTCTCGGCAAACGCGATCCAAATCTCGGGAACCAGGACGCCTTCAAGGTCGAGGCAGGTTACATTCATTGCTTCCTTCTTTCTCCTGTGCGCACACCCGATCGCGCAAAAGGCGACGGACGTGCGCATAGCCGCACGCAGACAGGATACCCGAATGGCACGCCCAAGCTCATCGCGCCGCTCAAAACGTCGCTATTCTTCGATGGCAGGCGCCGCGTCCGATGTTCCCCTCAAGCTGACAGAGCCCGCCGTCTTGCACATCCGAGACCGACTCGGCGACCCTGAGACAACGACGCCCCACCCACGCGTGCGGCGAACGCGCGCATTGGCGAAAAACAGCCTGATTTTCGGCATCGTTGGACGTGTCGAAATCAGCGGCAAGCGGAACGCCTGTACACAACGAGGGGGTGAACGGCGCGGCAAAATGCCGACAATCCCCTTTATTCCTCTGATTCCCCCGTTGAGCAGATTGAGTCAGAAGGCCAAAACCGCGCCACCTACTATAGGCACGTTCCATTTTTGCGTAGGCAAGAACGCAGTCGTTGTCCACTATTCGAAAGAGAGAAACACTATGTTCCAAGCCACCACCGACCCCGTCGCAGGGAGCCTTGCCCTGTCGGCTCTGGTAGCGTGCATTCCTCTCGCGGCATTCTTCATCATGCTCGCGGGAGTGAAGGCAAAGGCCCATGTTTCCGCGATCGTTGCACTCATCGCGTCGCTCATCATTGCGGTCTTCGCGTTCCAGATGCCCCTTCACTTGGCAAGCCTTTCGGCCTTGCAAGGAGCCTGCTACGGCGCCTTCCCCATCGTCTTCATCATCATCATGGCGGTGTGGTTCTACGAGGTCACTGTCGTGTCCGGACGCTCAGAAGACCTGAAAAGCCTGTTCGATGTCGTCGGTGGCGGCGACATCCGTATCCAGGCCCTGCTCGTAGCCTTCTGCTTCGGCGGCCTGCTTGAAGCCCTTGCCGGTTTCGGCGCCCCCATTGCCATCACCGCCACCATGGTGCTTGCGCTCGGCGTGAAGCCCATGAAGGCAGCGCTTGCCGTCTTGATCGCCAACACCGCGCCGGTTGCCTACGGTGCCGCCGGTACGCCGATCACCATGGCCGGCAACATGGTCGCCGGTGGCGACTCCACCGTCGCGTTCCAGACCGCCCAGCACGTTGCCGCGATCGTCGGCCATCAGGCGCCGGTCTTCGCGCTCGTCGTGCCGCTGCTCGTCATCCTGATTCTCGACGGCAAGAAGGGCCTGCGCGACTGCTGGCTTCATGCCCTGGTCATCGGTGCTGTTTTCGCGCTGACCCAGTGGTGGTGCTCCAACCACTTCGCCTACGAGCTGACCGACGTCGTCGCCTCCCTGGTTTCGCTGGGCGTGGCGGTCGTCTTCCTGCACTTCATCAAGCCTAAGAACGTCAACGAGGCGCGTGAGCGCTTCGGCATGAAGCCCATCGACGAGTCCGAAGGCGCCAAGCTCACCGCTGTTCACGCTTGGATGGCGCTCGTTCCTTACATCATCGTCGTGATCGTTTTCGCCATCTGCAAGCTGGGCATCCCCACGCTGCTGGCCGGCGCTGACATCAAGATCCCGTTCCCTGGCCTCGCAGGCAACGTGCTCAACGCGGCGGGCAAGGATCCTGGCACGACCTACACGCTGACGCTGCTGTCGAACCCCGGCACGATGCTGCTCATCGCCGCCATCATCACGACGATCGTCTACGGCATCTTCAACGACAAGGGCGCGCACCGCATCACGCTGGGCATGTCCTTCAAGCAGCTGGGTCAGACCTTCTACGCCATGCGCTTCTCCTCGCTGACCATCGTGCTCGTGCTTGCGCTCGCCTACGTCATGAACTTCTCGGGCCAGACGATCTCGATCGGCCAGTTCCTTGCCCATACCGGCTCGCTGTTCGCACTGCTCTCCCCGATCCTGGGCTGGGTCGGCACGGCGGTCACGGGTTCCGACACCTCGGCAAACGCCCTGTTCTCGAGCCTGCAGTATGAGGCCGCGGCATCCAACGCCTCGTTGGCCAACGTCACGCCCGACCTGTTCCTGGCAGCCAACACCATGGGCGGCGTCATCGGCAAGATGATCTCGCCGCAGTCGCTGGCCATCGCCGCAGTCACCACGGGCGAGCACGAGTCGAACCTCTTCCGCAAGGTCTTCCCGTGGAGCATCGGCCTTCTGGTTGCGCTCTGCCTGTTGGTCTTCCTGCAGTCGAGCGTGCTCTCCTTCCTGCTCCCGTAGCAGCAAGGCGCAAGCCTCACGCATTCCCTTCTTGGAGCCCCGGCGCACCGCGCCGGGGCTCCTTTTGTGCGCAAGGTCAGATTCCACCACACCGCTCCCCCAGGTTCGCTGCGCTACGAAGCATGTCCCCGCCACGGCACGTCCTCTGGGCCATTTAGCCGTGCCGCACACCCAAACCCTCCTCGCCGACACGCCACGCACCCAGCCCCGCCTCGTCGCGCTACGCACCCGGCCCCGCCGCACGCGTCGCCAGCGCACGAGCAGGCATCCTCCTGACGCGAATTTTCTTGATCGTGGTCAAAATACCCGTCCTCTGGGTATAGATCGCCACGCAAAAGCCCCTCCAACCGTCAATAATCAAGTCCGCGCTTTGTTGGAAGGCATAATTACGCCACAGAAGCAACGAGTATGTCCTATATCCTCGCCCTCCCGGGATAGTCGACCCACTCAGAAGGACAGCTGAACTACCCAGAAGTCGGGTATTTTGACCATGATTCAATTCAGACGCATTGAAACGGCTCCGAGACACCGCGCTGAAGCCTGGAAAGCCCTCTCTCTCTCTCGGCATGCAGACCGCTTGATCGGGCCTCTCTCTGACGTACCTGCTCCTCGCAATGGTCACGAAGCCCTACTTTTTAGACACTCGGAGCCGGCAAACCGGCAACGTAACGCTGCAAGACGGGCTTAAGCACCACAGAGAAGCAACGTCGGTACCCATACGTGATAGTATTGTTGCTTTTCTTGTCTGTCAGTCGCTTCGCAAAGCGACTTCGACGCCACTGTATGTCGTAAAAGTCGGGTGCCGTGACCACGATTCGATTCGGGCGCACTTCGAGGCCCTCAAAGCACCGCGCCGCATCCTGAAAAGCCACTCCCCGAGCTGTCGCGTGAACGAAAACCAGCGATGACAAAGCGCAACAAGCGGCATGTCCACACCCCGGCAACAGCACGCACAAAGGGGGGAGGCGCCGCGTACGCGGCGCCTCCCCCCTTTGGAGCAGCGTAGTGAGTCGTGCGCGGCCACGCGCACGGACAAGCCAAACGCCTAGTCGCGCGTGAGCTTGCGATGCAGGCGATGGGGCTTTGCGGCCTCCTCGCCCAGGCGCTCGACCTTGTTCTTGCGATACGACTCGAAGTTGCCCTCGAACCAATGCCAGTTACCCGGGTTCTCGTCGGTGCCTTCCCATGCCAGGATGTGCGTCGCGATACGATCAAGGAACATACGGTCGTGACTCGTAATCACCGCGCAGCCGGGGAAAGCCAGCAGCGCCTCCTCCAAGCTCTCGAGCGTCTCGACATCCAGGTCGTTCGTCGGCTCATCGAGCAGCAGCAGGTTGCCGCCCTGCTTGAGCGTGAGCGCCAGGTTCAGGCGGTTGCGCTCGCCGCCGGACAGCACACCGGCAGGCTTTTGCTGGTCAGAACCCTTGAAGCCGAAATTCGCCACGTAGGCGCGGCTCGGGATCTCGGTCTCGCCCACGCGGATGTAGTCGAGCCCGTCCGACACCACTTCCCAGAGCGTCTTCTTGGGATCGAGACCCTCGCGGTTCTGGTCGACGTACGAGATCTTCACGGTCTCGCCCAGCTCGAGCGTGCCGCTCGATGCTTCTTCCTGGCCTACGATCATCTTGAACAGCGTGGACTTGCCCACGCCGTTCGGGCCGATCACGCCAACGATGCCGTTGCGCGGCAGGCTAAACGACAGATCGTCGATCAGCACGCGATCGCCGAACGCCTTGTGCAGGTGCTCAACCTCGAGCACCTTAGACCCCAGGCGCGGGCCAACCGGAATATGAATAGCGGAAAAGTCGATGTTCTTCGCGCTCAGCGCCTCGGACTCCATCTGCTCATAGCGCTCCAGGCGCGCCTTGTTCTTGGCCTGGCGAGCCTTCGGGCTCGACCGTACCCACTCCAGCTCGGACTTCATGCGCTTGGCAAGCTTCGCCTGCTGCTGGCCCTGCGCCTCCAGGCGCGCGGCCTTCGTCTCCAGGTACGTGGAGTAGTTGCCCTTGTAGGGGTAGAGCTGACCGCGATCGACCTCGCAGATCCACTCGGCCACGTTGTCGAGGAAGTAGCGGTCGTGCGTGACGGCCAGCACGGCGCCGGGATACTTGTGCAGGAACTGCTCGAGCCACAGCACCGACTCGGCATCGAGGTGGTTGGTGGGCTCGTCAAGCAGCAGCAGGTCAGGCGCCTCGAGCAGCAGCTTGCACAGCGCCACGCGCCTGCGCTCGCCGCCGGAGAGCACGCTCACCGGCGCGTCGGGATCGGGGCACTGGAGCGCGTCCATCGCCTGGGACAGCTGGCTGTCCAGATCCCAACCGTTGGCGGCGTCGATCTCGTTTTGCAGGGTGCCCATCTCTTCCATGAGCGCGTCGAAGTCAGCGTCGGGGTCGCCCATCTCGGCGCCGATGGCGTTGAACCGATCGACCTTTGCCAGCACGTCGGCAAAGGCCTGACGGATGTTCTCGATAACGGTCGCATCC
>CAVCDZ010000023.1:0-3275 GCA_963601095.1 Oscillibacter sp. MSJ-31
AGCAGCGTCGATGGCGGCCGGAACCTTGTCGACCGCCGCGTCGCGCGCAGCCTCGGCGTTCTTGGCGACCTGGGTGGCGATGCGCTCGCGGGCAGCGTCGATCTTCTCGCGCAGCTCGTCGCCGTTGTCGACGAACGACTGGGCAGCCGGAGAGATCTTCTGGGCGCGAGCCGCCACCGTCTTGTAGGCATCGGTACCGCCGTCGACCACCGTGTTGATCACCTTGGTGGACGTGGAAGCAGCGGCATCGACGAACTGGCCGGCACGCTCCTGCACGCCCGCCGGGATCTTGCAGTTCTCTGCGATCGTCTCGTTGATCAGCGCGCGGTTCTCCGCACCCGTGCGGGGCGAAAGCAGCAGGCCAGCCGCGGCTCCGATGACGCCGCCAATGATAAAGGTAGTGAGTTTGCCCATCGTGAACACCTTCCCATGTTTGTAACGTTGTCTCCATTATAGAGTCAGGCTCCAGGCGTTCGTCGGGAAATCAAGAGGGGCGGCAGGTCTTGTTGCCAAGACGAAACGAAATGCCCATGCCGCGCGCAGCTGCCTGCCCTCCCCGTAAGAGCCGATCAGGCTCGCGGTGCGACCGCTGCAGCAGGAACGGAGCTCGCAAGATGTGCGGCGCTGGGCAGGCGCATGCCCACCCGCGGGGTTCGCCTGCGGTCCAAAGCGCGGCGCGCTCGTAGAGCCCACCTGCCCATCAGCCGCGCAGAGCGATCAAGTCGTCGTTGAGGCGGGCGACCGCATCGCGCAGGGCGGAGAGCGCCGTCAAGTCGTCCTCGAACGACACGGACACCAAAGCGAGCGCCTCCTCGCCAGCGCACCATTGGGTCGTGCCGACGAACACGCGGTGCACGTCGTGCGCAGCGCGCGTCTGCGCGTCGATGATGAGGTGCTCGAGAAGATGCGGCACCGAGGTGTGATCCATCACCGCAGAGAAGAGCGGCCCCTCGTCGTTGCGGCACGCGTGATGGACCAAGGAGGGGCAGCGCGCCAGGACGCGGTGCGTGAGCGTGGCATCAGTCATGCGATAGCGCGGATCGGCGACGCGCACCGTCGCCTCGACGCGGTCGGCGCGCACGCGCACATGCTCGACGGAAAGCGGAGGGTGAAGAGGGGTTGCGGCAGAGTCGCCACGCGCAACCCCTTCCGGCCTGCCCGCACCCGTCGTCACTGCTTCACCAGCGTCGTCGACACCTCTTCCTGGGTGTCGGCATCGGTCTCAGTGATGACGAGCGTCGTACGCTCAGGAGAGAACACGTATTTCCCTTCCCCGCCGTATTGCTTGAACGAGAAGTCGATGGTCTTGTTGAACGTATCGAGCGTGTAGGGATACGACACCTCAGGCGTCATGACGATATCCGTGTCGGTGAAGGTGATGACCTCGTTTGTCCCCTCGACCGCCCACGAGCCCTGGATGTCGGCTGCGTCGTCGTAGCGGAACCATTGGTTCCACGAGAGCAGCCCCGTCGCAACGGCGAGCACGACGATGATAACCGCAGCACCGATCACGAATTTCCGCGAAAGGCGCGCACGGCGTACCGGCTTGGCAGCCGAGCGATCAAGACGCGGCGTCGCCGAGGCGCCGGAGGCAGATCCCGAGATGCGCGAGGCACGCGCTGGTGCTGGGGCCTCATCGACATGCGAGCGCGAGGACGAAACAGGCCCGCGCACCGCGCGGCCAGCATTCTGAGGTGTTGCGGGCATCCTTCCCTCGGGCATTTTGGCAGCGGGAATCGACACGCCGGCTCGCAGCGGGCTCGCAGCGCCATCGCCACGCGACGGCGTCGCGGGCGTGCGCGGGTCGGGTATGCGCGCCGGATCGGGAGCCGACGGCGCCGCGAAAGGCTTGTGCCCCGTCGCCACGCGCTTGCCCGCTACCGAGGGGCGTTTCTTGTCTTTACGAGCCATCAAGCCAGGACAGCGCTCCGGCCGACGTGCTTACTGCCCGTCGGGGCCGATGACCTCGATGCCGCCCATGTAAGGCACGAGCACCTCAGGCACCTTGATGGAGCCGTCGGCCTGCTGGTAGTTCTCGAGAACGGCAGCCATCGTGCGGCCAACCGCCAGGCCCGAGCCGTTCAAGGTGTGCACGAGGCGCGTGCCCTTGAAGTGCTCCGGGTCGCGATACTTGATGTTGGCGCGACGCGCCTGGAAATCGACGCAGTTCGAGCAGGAGGAGATCTCCTTGTAAGCGTTGTAGGACGGCAACCACACCTCCAGGTCGTAGGTCTTGGCAGCCGAAAACCCGATGTCGCCCGTGCACAGGCTGATCACGCGATACGGCAGGCCGAGCAGCTGCAGGATGTTCTCTGCATCGACGACCATGGCCTCCAGATCGTCATAGCTCTCCTCGGGCTTGGCGTACTTCACCATCTCGACCTTGTCGAACTGATGCACGCGGATGAGCCCGCGGGTGTCGCGGCCCGCGCTGCCGGCCTCCTCGCGGAAGCACGGGGTGAACGCGCAGTACTTGAGCGGCAGGTCTGCCGCGTCGAGCACCTCGCCGGAGTGGATGTTGGTGAGTTGAACCTCGGCCGTGGGGATGAGGTACATGCCCTCACGGGTCTTGAACAGGTCGTCTTCGAACTTGGGCAGCTGGCCGGTGCCGGTCAGCGTGGTGGCGTTGGCCATTGCCGGGCACCACCATTCCTTGTAGCCGCGCGAGATGTGCGTGTCGGCCATGAAGTTGATGAGCGCGCGCTCGAGGCGGGCGCCGAGGCCTCCCAGCAAGACAAAGCGGCTGCCGGCGAGCTTCACGGCGCGCTCGGCGTCGATGATGCCGAGGTCGGCGCCCAAATCCCAGTGCGGCTTCATCTCGATGCCCTCGGCCGCAAAATCGCGCGGCGTGCCCCAACGGCGCACCTCGGGGTTGTCGTTCTCGTCGGCGCCGACGGGCGTGGAATCGGCCGGCATGTTCGGCGTGGCGAGCAGCAAGTTGCGCAGCTCGGTCTCCGCCTCGTCATGGGCGGCGCTGAACTGGGCGATGCGCTCCTTCAGCTCCGAAACCTGCGCCTTAGTCGCCTCGGCCTCGTCCTTCTTGCCCTCGGACATCAGCTTGCCGATGGACTTGGACAGGGCGTTGCGCTGGCTTTGCAGCTCCTCTTCCTTGGCGATGGCGGATCGACGCGACTCATCCAGTTCCTTGAAGCGATCGGGGTTCCACGGATGGTTGCGATTGCGCATGGCCGTGGCGACCTCATCTTGGTGTTCGCGGACGAACCGGATGTCTAGCATGACTTGCCTTTCGACGCTCTTTATACAGGGGTTACCGA
>CAVCDZ010000024.1:0-8990 GCA_963601095.1 Oscillibacter sp. MSJ-31
GCGGCGTCGTGCCACGCATTGGCCTGCCGTACATCACGGTTGGCCGCGAGGTGGAGATCAAGGCGCTCCTTCATGACCTCGACCTGATCGCCGACGGCGGCGCGTCGTTTCGGTTCTTGGTGGGCCGCTACGGCGCGGGCAAGAGCTTTCTGATCCAGACGATCCGCACGCACGCGATGGGCAAGAACTTCGTCGTGGCCGACGCCGACCTCTCGCCGGAGCGCCGCCTGCAGGGCGGCCAGGGCCAGGGGCTTGCCACATACCGCGAGCTGATTCGCAACCTGTCCACCAAAACGCGCCCTGAAGGCGGGGCGCTGCCGCTCGTGCTCGACCGCTGGGTGGCGTCCCTCGTCTCCGCGACAACCGACGCGACGGGGCTTGCCGAGGAAGACCCGGCTTTCGAGGAGGCGTTCTATCGCCAGGTCGAGGGCTTCCTCGACACCTCGCGCCAGCTGGTGCACGGCTTCGACTTCGCGCGCGTCCTCAGGCGCTACGCCGAGGCGAGCCGTTCGGGTGACGACGAGGTGCGCGGGTACGTGGCCAAGTGGCTGCGCGGCGAGTACCGCACCAAGACCGAAGCGCGCAGCGAGCTGGGCATCAACGCCTGCATCGCCGACGACTCGTGGTACGACTACCTCAAGCTCTTCGCCGAGTTCTTGACCGGCGCGGGCTACGCGGGGCTGCTCGTCATGATCGACGAGCTGGTGAACCTGTACAAGATCCCCAACTCGATCACGCGCCAGAACAACTACGAGAAGATCCTCACGATGTACAACGACACCTTGCAGGGCAAGGCGCACCATCTCGGCATCATCATGGCGGGAACGCCGCAGTCGATCGAGGATCGCCGCCGCGGCGTGTACAGCTACGAGGCGCTGCGCAGCCGCCTTGCCCAGGGGCGGTTTGCCAGCGAGGGGCTGACCGATATGCTCGCGCCGGTGGTCAGGCTCAACCCGCTGACCTATGAGGAGCTGCTGATCCTGATCGAAAAGCTCGCCGCCATCCATGCCGGGTACTTCGGCTATGAGCGCACGCTGACCGAAGACGACCTGATCAGCTTCTTGCAGATCGAGTTCGGGCGCGTGGGCGCCGACTCCCATCTCACGCCGCGCGAGGTCATCCGCGATTTCGTCGAGCTCTTGGATATCGTGTGCCAGAACCCCGGCGTCGAGGTGAGCGAGCTGCTGGGCTCCGACGCGTTCTCGTACGCCAAGCCCGGCCCGGACGCCGATGAGGTGGCGCCCGAGTACGCCGAGTTCCAGATCTAGGGGACGTGAGATGAGCGCTTTCGATCGCTTTGCCCCGTTTATCCAGGACTTCATCTATCGGGAGGGGTGGGAGAGCCTGCGCGGTATCCAGGTGGCGGCCGCCGAGGCGATCTTCGACACCGAGGACAACGTGCTGCTCACGGCTTCGACCGCCTCAGGCAAGACCGAGGCGGCGTTCTTCCCGATCCTGACCGAGTTTTACGAGGATCCGCCCGCCTCCGTCGGCGCGCTCTACATCGCACCGCTCAAAGCGCTGATCAACGATCAGTTCATGCGCTTGAACGACCTGTGCGAGGAGGCCGACGTGCCAGTGTGGCGCTGGCACGGCGATGTCGCCGCTTCGCACAAGGCGCGTCTTCTGAAGAAGCCCTCCGGCATCCTGCAGATCACCCCTGAGTCGCTCGAGAGCCTGCTGATGCACAAGCATGCGGCGATCGGCTCGCTCTTCGGCGATCTGCGCTACGTGGTGATCGACGAGGTGCATTCGCTGCTGCGCGGCGATCGCGGCGGCCAGACGATCTGCCTGATCGAGCGCTTGGCGCGCCTGTCGGGCTCGCATGCGCGCCGCATCGGGCTCTCGGCGACGATCGGCGATCCCGGGGCCGTCGGCGAGATCCTGGCCGCCGGCACGGGTCGTCCCACGATCGTGCCGCGCTTCAAGGAGCCGCGCCGTACCTGGCGCTTGTCGATGGAGCATTTCTACGTGTCGGGGCCTCAGGCACCTGAACGCGCGCAGGCAGAGGGGCAGCCGACGGGCGACATCGTGTCGATCGAGGTCGTGGAGCCGGCGGCATTGCCGGAGCGCGCCGGTGCCGCTGCGGCTGCATCCTCAGACGGCGCCGCCCCCAAGCCTGGCGCCGTGCACGCTGGCACGGCTGCACCGGGCCCTGCCGCAGCGCCCGCCGGCCATGCGCTCGACTTGGCGACCGACACGGCTCCGCGGCTCGCCGACCCGGGCTACGGCTACGTGTTCGAGCACACGCGCGGCAGGAAGTGCTTGGTGTTCGCCAACTCGCGCGAGGAGGCCGAGGCCATCACGACGACGCTGCGCAGCTACTGCGAGGCCGTCGGCGAGCCCGATCGATTCCTGATCCACCACGGCAACCTCTCGTCCACCTACCGCGAGACCGCCGAGGACCTGATGCGCGACGACGACTTCGACCTGACCACCGTCACGACGGCCACCCTCGAGCTCGGCATCGACATCGGGCGCCTTGAGCGCGCGTTCCAGATCGACGCGCCGTTCACGGTCTCGTCGTTCCTGCAGCGCATGGGCCGCACCGGCCGCCGCGACGCACCGCCCGAGATGTGGTTCGTGATGCGCGAGGACGAGCCGGAGCCGCGCACGCTCATGCCCGACACGATCCCCTGGAAGCTCTTGCAGGGGATCGCCCTCGTGCAGCTGTACGCCGAGGAGAAGTGGGTCGAGCCGCCGCGACTCGATCGGCTGCCGTTCAGCCTGCTCTACCATCAGACGATGGCGACCCTCGCCTCATCGGGGGAGGTGAGCCCGGCGCTGCTTGCCCAGCGGGTGCTCTCGCTTGCGCCTTTCCACCGGGTGAGCCTCGATGACTACCGGGTTTTGCTGCGCCATCTGATCGAAACCGAGCAGATCCAGACCACCGAGCGCGGCGGCCTGATCGTCGGCTTGGCGGGCGAGCGCGTGACCAACTCGTTCAAGTTCTACGCCGTGTTCCAAGACGATGAGGAGTTCAGCGTCCGCTGCGATTCCCAGGAGCTGGGCACGGTGGTGCTGCCGCCGCCGGTGGGCGAGCGCCTTGCCATCGCCGGCCATGTCTGGCTGGTGGAAGAGATCGATCGGGCGCGCCACCTGGTCTACGTGACGCAGATCAAGGGTAAGGTGCCGGCTTACTTCGGCGAATGTCCGGGTGATATCAACACGCGCATCTTGGAGCGCATGCACCAGGCGCTCGCCGAGGACCGCTCCTATCCCTATCTGATGGAAAACGCTTGTGCCCGCCTGCGCCTCGCGCGTCGCGTGGCCCGCAACGCAGGCGTGTGCGACCAGCCGCTCGTCAACTTGGGCGGGGATGCCTGGGTGCTCTTCCCGTGGCTGGGAACCTACGCGTTCATGGCGCTCGAGCGGTTCTTGAAGCAGCGCTGCGCCGAGTCGCTGGGCCTGCGCGGGCTCGACTCGTATCGTCCGTACTTCATCCAGTTTCGCATGAGCGCCACCGCCGACGAGTTCTTCGACGTGCTGGCACGTGAGGCGGCCGCGCCGATCGACCCGATGGAGCTCGTGTATGAGGGCGAGGTGCCGTACTTCGAGAAGTACGACCTGTTACTGCCCGCTGAGCTGGTGCGCAAGGGGTTCGCGTACGGCGTGCTCGACATCGAGGGCATGCTTGCGCGCGTGCGCTCCTGGGCGCGTCCGAACCTCGGGGCGCTGCGCTAGGCCTTCTCCGGAAACCCGGAGAAGGGCGCTTAGTCCAGCAGCGGTGTGAGCGGCCCGCGCGAGTGCAGCACGACGGTGCTCGTCGCGCGCGACAGGGCGGTGTAGAGGCGGCGGCGCGCCAGGTCGTCTTCGGGGTAAGAATCCGCGCTCGCGTCGGCGATGATCACGTGATCGAACTCCAAGCCCTTGGCAAGCGGCAGCGTCAGCACGATGGTGCCGTCTGCCGGCAGGCTGCCCGTCTCGCCCACGAAGGTCGGCAGCTGTGCACCCGCCTCGGTCAGCAGCGCCTTTACCTCGGCCTCCTGCTCGTCGCCGGTGACGATGAGCGCGGTCAGGCCCGTGTCCTCGTGCGCCTTTGCAACGGCGTCGGCAAGAGCGGCGCGCCAGGCGTCGTCATCGGCGCAGGGGATCAGCGCCGGGGCGGTGTCGTCGCGCTGAACCGACGAGATGCTCATGTCGTCGTCGAAGGAGGCGAGCTTGGCGAAGAGCTCCGTGATCGCCGGAGTGGAGCGGTAGCTCGTCATCAGGTGGCACTCGGATACCTCGCCACGCGTGTGCTCGAACACCGATTTCACCTCGGTAAAGGACGCCGTGTTCGGCTTGATGGCCTGGTTCTCGTCGCCGAGCAGGAGGAAGTGGGCGCGGCTGAAGTAGCGCGCCATGACCGCGAGCTGGGCGGCGGTGTAGTCCTGCACCTCGTCGATCATGACGTACTGGGCATCCCTGTTGCGCAGGCCGCTGCACGCGATCTTGAGGTAGAGCCATTCGAGGAACGGCAGGTCGTCCTTGCCCAGCAGGCGCTTGCCGATGCGATCGACGCGCAGCCAATAATCGCGCTTGACGGCCTCGAAGGCGCTGGCATGGCGCAGGCGCAGGTAGCGGAGGGTGTAGGTGCGGGCGAGCTCCTCGTCTTCCATGATGGCCAGCTCGCCGAGCAGGCTGACCTGCTCGTCAGGCGTCAGGGCGATCAGCTCTCCCTGGGCGGCTTCGGTGCCGGCCATCTGGCCCAGGCGGCTTTCCAGGCGCGCTTCGAGCTCTTCGCGCATCAGCTCGGTGCGGCGCGGGCCGGCGGGGATCCGCTCGAATTTCTTGGAAGCGCGGCTGACCTGCTGGGCGGAGATCAGCGTGATACCGTGCGACTTGATGTCGCGGAAGTCCTTGTCGGTGAAGGTCAGGTCGCCGATGCGCGCGTCGATCGCGCGCAGCTCGTCGAGCGAGACGTCCTCGCGTGCAAAGGAGCGTCCGGGCGGGATCAGCGCGTCGGACAGCTCGGCCCAGGTGAGGATGTTGGGGTTGCGCTCGCCCATGTCGGGCAGGACGTTGTCGATGTAGTGACGGAACACCGGGTTGGGCGTGATCAGGTAGACGTTTTCGGGGTTCAAGCTCTCACGTCGCTGGTAGAACAGGTAGGCGATGCGCTGGAGCAGCACCGAGGTCTTGCCTGAGCCGGCCACGCCGTTGACCAGCAGGGCCGGCACGTCCTCGTGGCGGATGACGACGTTTTGCTCCTTCTGGATCGTCGTGGTGATGGCCTGCATCTTCTCCGAGCGCTGGCGGGCGAGCGACGCCAGGAGCATCTCGTCTTGGATGGCGATCGTCGTGTCGAAGTAGGCGTTGAGCCGATCCTCGTCGATGTCGAACTGGCGGCGAAGCTTCAGGTCGACCTCGATCGTGCGGCCGTTCGCCTCGTAGGAGGTACGGCCGTTTGCCTGGTTGTAGTAGACCTCGGCGACCGGCGAGCGCCAGTCGACCACGAGGCGGCGATAGTCCTCGTCGGACAGCCCGACGTTGCCGATGTAGAGCTCGCGCGGCGCGGCGCCAGGCTTGAACTCAAGGACGATCTTGGCGAAGTAGGGCTGGGCGAGCAGGTGGTGGACGCGCCCGAGCTTGTCGGCGTACGACGCCTGCTGTTGGTTGTAGGCGTCGATGACGCTGTTGTTGTTCGCGTACTCGATGTACGTTTCCTGCGATTCGGCGTCGCTGGCGAAGTTGGACGTGACCTCATCGGCCATGTTCTTCTTGTCTTCCTCGGCGCCGGCGCGGGTCTTGGCCATCTGCGCTTCGAGGGCGCCTTCCATCGACTTCAGGGTCGCGTAAGTGTCGGAAAGGTGCTGTTGCTCGGCGGCGAATACGGGATCTGCGGAGTTGGTTTCGTCGGTCATAGAACGCTCCAATCGTCATTTTTCGGCATTCTATCTTAGCGTCTGGCGATCGAGGGCGCACGAATAACCTCAAAGACGCACAAGAGGCCGAGCTGCGCGGGGACGGCTCGGCCTCTTGAAAGGCGGTATGAGAGGACAGCGTGCGCGTGGAGCTTGCTGCGCGGCCTACAAAACTACTCGTCGCCCTCGGCGCGCAAGGAGTTCTCGAAGGTGAAGCGACCCATCTTCACGCCACCCAAGATGTGCAGGTGCAGGTGAGGCACCGTGGTGGCGGAGTCGGGGCCGGTGTTGATGACGGTGCGGAAGCCCGACTCGTCGACGCCCTTGCGGCGCGCGACTTCGGGAACGACCGAGAGCAGATGGCCCAGGACCTCTGCCGGGACGTCGTCCTGCAAATCGGTGTAGTGCTTCTTCGGGACGACGAGGGTGTGCACGGGAGCCTCGGGCTCGATGTCGTCGAAGGCGAGGCAGACCTCGTCCTCATAGACCTTCTTGGCGGGGATCTCTCCAGAAACAAGCTTGCAGAACAGGCAGTCGGTGCTCATGGTGACGCAGCCTTTCTCTTGTGGAATGTCTGTTGTGGATATCTGTCCAAAGATTGTACTCTAAGTGCGCAGACACGTGGTTGTGCGCATCTTCTATGGCTGGTTACGCCGGCCGATGAGGCGTGCGACCTGAGGAAGGAACGAAACGTTATGAGCGATGCGAACATCGGAATCACTTCAGACGAGATCCAAGCGGCAGAGGCGCTGGGCGCCTTCGTCGCCGCATGTCCGAGCATGTTCCATACGACGGCCACGCTGCGGGCACGCCTTGAGCGGGAGGGCTTCACGTTTTTGCCTGAGGACACGCCGTGGCGCATGGTGCGCGGCGGGCGCTACTTCACGGTGCGCAACAACTCGAGCTTGATCGCGTTTTCCGTCGGTAGCGAGCTCGACCACTACCATTTCCAGGTGGCGGCCGCCCACGGGGACTCGCCGGCGTTCAAGGTCAAGGCGCAACCCGAGCTTTCCGGCCCGGGCGAGAGCCTGCGCCTGTTGGTCGAGGCGTACGGCGGCATGATCGACTACACCTGGTTCGATCGGCCGCTCTCGTTGGCTGGCCGCGTGATGGTCCGCGCCTCGCACGGCGTCGAGAGCCGCCTGGTCGCGCTCGATCGCCCCGTCGCCTTGATCCCGAGCCTCGCGATCCATCTGGACGGCAGCGTGAACAAGGGCTTCGCCCCGCGGCGCAACGTGGATCTGTGCCCGCTGTTCTCGGCAGGCGCGCTTGACAAGGGATCCTTCGTGCGGATGGTCGCCGAAGAGGTGGGCGTCGCGGCCGACGAGGTGCTCGGCTACGATCTCTATCTAGTGAACCGCCAGGAACCCTGCGTGTGGGGGCAGGCGCACGAGTTCATCTCGGCGCCGAAGCTCGATGATCTGGGCTGCGCCTATGCTGCCTTCTCCGCGTTCTTGGGAGCGCGCAACCCCCACGACGTGTCGGTCTACTGCTGCTTCGACAACGAGGAAGTGGGCTCCAACACCAAGCAGGGCGCGATGTCCACCTTCCTCGCCGACACGCTTGCGCGCATCAATGCCGCCCTCGGCCATGACGAGGACGCCCTGCGGCGCGCCGTGGCGGCGTCGATGATGGTGAGCTGCGACAACGCCCATGCCGTGCACCCCAACCATCCCGAGCGCTACGACGAGGGCAACCGCGCGTACTTGAACGGCGGCATCGTGGTCAAGGAGGCGGCGAACCAGCACTATTGCTCGGATGCGTTCAGCCGCGCGATCTTCACCGCGCTGTGCCAGGACGCGGGCGTGCCGTGCCAGACGTTTGCCAACCGCAGCGACATGGCGGGCGGCTCGACGCTGGGCAACCTGTCCAACATCCAGGTCAGCATGAACGGCGTGGACGTGGGGCTGCCGCAGTTGGCGATGCACTCGGCCTACGAGACGGCCGGTGTGCGCGACGTGTCGCTCGGCATACGCGCGATCCGGGCGTTCTACGACGCGGACATCCGCATCGACGGCGCCGAGGGCGCGACGTTTGCCTAGGACGCGGCGCGAGGGGACTGTGGACGAGCATGAGGAGAGCGAACATGACTGCTGCGGACAAGCGATATCACACGGTGGTGGTGACCGGCGGCGCCGGCGGCATCGGTTGGGAGCTGGCCCGGCGTTTGGCACCCGAGGCCGAGGCGGTCGTGCTCGTCGGCCGCAACGTCGAGCGCTTGGAAGCGGGCGCGCGGCGGCTTGAGGAGGCCGTGGACGGTTGCGCGGTGCACGTGATCGCGCAGGATCTGGGCGAGCCGGGCGCTGCTGCCGCGCTTGCCGCGAAGGTGCGCGCACGGGGCCTCAAGGTGGACGCGCTCGTGAACAACGCCGGGTTCGGCTACGACGCGCCGTTCGTCGGAAGCGACGCTGATCGTCAGCGCTCGCTCGTGATGACCAACGACGTCGCGCTCATGGAGCTGTGCCATGAGTTCGCGCCCGGCATGGTCGAGCGCTCACACGGCGCCATCTTGAACGTGGCCTCGGTGGCAGGTTTCTTGCCGGGCCCGTACATGGCCACCTACTACGCGTCGAAGGCGTTCGTCCAATCGTTCACCCAGGCCCTGCACGTGGAACTCTCTGGGACCGGGGTGCACGTGACCGCGCTCTGCCCGGGCCCGGTGCGCACGGAGTTCTGGGATCGCGCCGACGCCGGCAACACGGTGCTCGCGCACGCGACGGTGCCGGCGCCGCTCGTCGCGCGCGCGGCCTGCCTGGCGCTGCGCGCGAACAAGGCCGTCTGCGCGCCGGGGATCATAGCCAAGCTCATTATCTTCTGCTCGCGCCTTCTGCCGCGCACGCTCTACGGGCGCATCGCCGCGCTGACCCAGACGCCGTTCTCGTAAGGGGGGCTGGTAGCCGCCGCTCGCTCGCCGCGCGCCCATGCGCCCGCTGCCCTCCTGCGTCGCTGATGCCGTTTGCCCTTGTGCGCCTGCACCGCGCTTGCCTGTAACCCGGCCCGCCTTCTGTCGATCCTCGCTTTTCCCGCCCGCGCGGTGTTCGGCGCCAGGTGCGCGCGGGTATGATAGGGGAGAAAACGACAACGTGACCCCACAACCGACAAGGAGGTTGGCTATGGACGTGACGGAAAAGAAGTACCTCGAGC
>CAVCDZ010000025.1:0-22997 GCA_963601095.1 Oscillibacter sp. MSJ-31
CTTCCGCACCGAGGACGGCTACGCGGACCACCGTCACCCCGACGCGGTGCATTTCGTGAGCACCATCGAAGAAGACCTGGCCAGGCGCGACTTCACCGTCAACGCGATGGCTTTCCACCCGCACCGCGGCCTCGTCGACCCCTTCGACGGCCAGCACGACCTCGCGCACCGCATCATCCGCTGCGTGCGCGATCCGCGCGAGCGCTTCGAAGAGGATGCGCTGCGCATCGTGCGCGCCCTGCGCTTCGCTTCCCAGCTGGGATTCTGGATCGACCCCGATACCGAGATCGCGCTGAGGGAGAACGCGGGACTGCTCGCTGACGTCGCCGGCGAGCGCCTTGACGACGAGCTCACCCGGCTTTTGTGCGGCGCTGCGGTGCGCGCGACCCTGATGCGCTATCCCGACGTGCTCGGCGTCGTCATCCCCTGCCTGCTGCCGATGGTGGGCTTCGACCAGCACAGCCGCTGGCACGTCTTCGACGTCCTCGAGCACACGGCGCACGTCGTCGAGGCGACGCCGTCCTACCCGCTCGTGCGCTGGGCGGCGCTCTTCCACGACTCGGGCAAGCCCGACACGTTCTTGATGGACGCCGACGGGGTCGGCCATATGCCCGGCCACCAGATCGTCAGCGTCGAGCACATGCGAAAGACGGCGCAGCGCCTGCATTTCTCCCGCAAATTCACCCACGAGCTCACGCTGCTCGTGCGCTTCCACGACGACCACCCCGGCGCATCCGAAAAGGACGTGCGCAAGCTCTACGCGAAGCTCGAGGGCGACGCGCACCTGTTTCATGTGATGTGCGATCTGATGCGCGCCGACGCGATGGGGCAAGCCGAGTTCAGCCACGCCCGCGTGAAGACGATCGACGAGGTCGAAGCGCTCTTCAACGCCATGGTGGCGCGCGATGCGTGCCTCACGGTGCACGACCTGCCCGTCAGCGGCGACGACCTCAAGGCGCTCGGCGTGCCGCAGGGCCCCTACATCGGGCTTCTGCTCGGCGAGCTCTTCAACGCCGTGGCGAACGAGACCGTCGCGCCCGAGCGCCCCGCCCTGCTCGCCTACGCCAAGCGCTTGATCGAAAACGACTGAGCGAGGGTGCACAGCCGACCAGCGGTACCGGTGCGCGATACGCAGTCACGTCCTTGGCGGCCGAGAGCCGCCCACAGCGCAGCGCCTACTCGTCAGCCCCGTCCGAGAACTCCAGCACCACGTAGGGCTTGCCCGCAGCGTCGCGCAGCTCCATGACCGTACGATCGGGCTCGTCCCACACCACCGGGAAGATCTCATCGCCCTCGCGCGCCGGCAGGCGGTACTCGATGCGCAGGCGGCTTGAATCCGAAAGCGCCGGGCACGCGTCGAGCGCCATGCGCACGTACTGGGCGTTGTTCACGTGCTGGTTGAAGTCGATGTCGGACGGGCGCGCCTTGAAGGAGGCGAGCGCCCTCCCCTCCTCCTTGGGCACGTGGATCTTCTTCTTGGAGCACGCGACCGGAAGCTCGGGGTCGTAGGTCAGCGACGCGACGATCTCGGGCGTGAGCGCGCCGGGCTTGTTCGTGGCGCGGTCGACGAACACGCCGACGCAGTGGCACTTGGCCACCGGCGCGCCTTGCGAATCGTAGATGAAAGTGTTGCGGTAGCCCAAGCGCTTGTTGCAGGCGTACACGCTCGTGGTCACCGTGAGGTGCTCGCCCATCTCAGCGCGGCGGCACACCTCGACTTGGCGCGTGGCGAGCAGCATAGCGTCCTCGTCCTCGACGAGGTGGCGCGCGAGCGCCGGCTCGGAATCGAGCCACAGCTGCGAGCAGTCCTGCATCATCGAGACGATGGAGACGAGCGTCTGGCGACCGTCGCGCCCTGCCTGGCTCGGCGCGACGCGGGTAGCGATGGAATACATGTGATCAGCCTTCCTATGTCTCAGAGCAGCGCTTTTTCCCATTCGGCGGGCTTGAAGCCCGTGAGCACCGTGTGGCCCGCAACCACGATCGGGCGCTTGACCAGCATGCCGTCCTCAGCGAGGAGGGCATAGGCGTCCTCATCGGACATCCCGGCGTCGAGAAGCGCTTTGACGTTGCGCGCGCGATACAGACGCCCCGACGTGTTGAAGAAGCGGCGCAGCGGAAGCCCGCTTTCGCGATGCCACGTCGCCAGCTCGGCGGCGGTGGGGTTGTCAGCCACGATATCGCGATCCTCATACGCCACGCCGTGCTCATCGAGCCAGGCGCGCGCCTTCTTGCAGGTGGAGCATTTCGGATAGTTGATGAACAGCACGCTCATGATCGTTCCTTTCTTCTAGCGCGCTTCATCGAGCGCCGCGTCGATCTGCCAGCGATGGTTGACGGGACCCGAGCCGCGCCCTAGATGCTCGTCGTGCGCAAGCGCCCCGGTCAGGTAGCGCTTGGCGCGCTCGACCGCTTCTGCGAGGTCGGCGCCCCGCGCAAGGTACGAGGCGATCGCGCTCGAGAGCGTGCACCCCGTCCCGTGCGTGTTGTCGGTGGCGATGCGCTCCTGGGAAAACCAGGTCACCGCCCCTTCTGCCGTGAGCAACACGTCGTCGGCGTCACCCTGCCCATGCCCGCCCTTGACGAGCACCGCGCGCGCCCCGCGCGCTTGGATGGCGCGCGCCGCCGCTTCTCGATCGGCACGTGAGACGATCGGGAGGCCCGAGAGCACCTCGGCTTCCGGGATGTTCGGCGTCACCACGTCTGCCAACGGAAGGAGGCGCTCGCCCAAGGCGCGCACCGCCTCATCGGCGGAAAGCGCCGCCCCGCTCGTCGCCACCATGACCGGGTCGAGCACGACGTGGCGCGCATGATGTGACGCGAGCCCGTCTGCCACCGCAGCCACGATCCCGGCACTCGGCAGCATGCCGATCTTCACCGCACCGGGCACGATATCGGAAAACACGCTTTCCATCTGCAGCGACACGAAGGCAGGATCGGTGGCGACGACGCCTTGGACGCCGGTGGTGTTCTGCGCCGTGAGCGCGGTGATCACCGACTCGGCGTACACGCCGAGGGCAGTCATGGTCTTGATGTCGGCTTGGATGCCGGCGCCGCCGCTCGAGTCGGAGCCGGCGATGGTAACGGCGATGGGCGTCATGGCCCCTCCCTTCTCAAGGCGAGCAACGCCGCCTTGCGTTTAGCTGCGCTGGTTGGGTGAGAACGTCTCGTCGCACAGCGCGCGCAAACGAGTCGTGGCCGCCTCGATGTCGCGGGCGGCGAAGATCGCCGAGACCACGGCCGCGCCCGCCGCGCCGGTCTGCGCGAGCACCGACACCGTGCGCTCGTTCAGGCCGCCGATCGCCACCACGGGGATCGACACCGCCGCGCAGATCGCGCGCAGCTCGTCGAGCGACACCTCGGCGGCGTCGGGCTTGGTCGGCGTGCCGAACACGGCGCCGACGCCGAGGTAGTCGGCACCGGCCGCCTCGGCGGCGAGGGCCTGCTCGACGGTCTGCGCCGAGACGCCCACGATCTTGCACGCGCCGAGCTCGGCGCGTGCCGCAGCGCACGACTCGTCGCTTTGCCCCACGTGAACGCCGTCGGCGTCGAGCAGGCGCGCTGCCGCGACGTCGTCGTCGATGACGAAGGGCACCCTCGCCTGGGCGCAGAGCGCGCGCAGGGGCCTGCCCGCCTCGATCAGCTCCTCGGTGGAGAAAGTCTTCTCGCGCAGCTGGATGAAGGTGGCGCCGCCCGCGAGGGCCTCCTTGACGCAGGCGGGCAGCGTGCGGCCGTTCAACCACGCCGAATCGGTCACCGCGTACAGCCGCATGCCGGCGCGCACGCGCGCAGGGTCGTTCGCCACACGCTTGCTTCCTGATCCCATGAATCGTCCTCTCATGATCGCGAAGGCGCAGCGCTCCAGGGTCATGCCGACCCCGTGCGCTGCGCCTCGCCTACCCACGGCAGCGCCACTGCGCGCCGTGGGGTCACCCTCGTTAGAGCTCTTCGATCTTCGCGCCTGCCGAAAGCGTGTCGCCCGTCAAATTGAACAAGGCGTCGAGCAGGTAGGTGCGGAAGCTCCCGTTGCCGTCGAGCTCGCCCATGCGGCCCTCGGCGATCTGGCCGGCCAGGCCCATCGAGGCCACGGCGGCCACGGCGCCGACGAAGTAGTCGTCGCTTGCCACGGCGAACGCGCCGGTGATGCTCGACAGCATGCAGCCAGCACCGGTGATGCGGCCCTGCATCGGCGAGCCGTTGAACAGCGCGACGGCGCGCTCGGCGTCGGCCACGATGTCGATCGCGCCGGTAATCGCGACGACCACGCCGGCGGACTTCGCGAAGGCGCGCGCGAATGCGGCCGACTCGGCCAGGTTCTCACGCGTCACCGCATCGTCGGGGCAGGCGTCGACGCCGCGCGTCGTGGTGGCGCCGCTCGCGAGCGCCTTGATCTCGCTCATGTTGCCGCGCACGATGGCGACCGGCAGCTCATCCAAGATGCGAGCGGCCGTCTCGGTGCGCATCTTCGAGGCGCCGGCTCCCACCGGGTCGAGGATGATCGGGTGGGACAGCTCGCCGGCACGCTCGCCGGCGCCGAACATGGCCTCGACCGTCGCATCGGTCAGCGTGCCGATGTTGATGACAAGCGCCTGGCAGATCTGGGTGATCTCCGAGACGTCCTTGACGTCGTTGCCCATGATCGGGCTGCCGCCGATGGCCAAAAGCGCGTTGGCGCAGTCGTTGATGGTCACGTCGTTGGTGATGTTGTGGACCAGCGGGGTCGTTGCGCGCAGCTGGTCGAGCACGGTTTTCAGTTCAGCGGTATCCATAAGGCTAGTCGTCCTTTTCTTCTTCCATCTCGTCGCCGAGGTCGATGACGAGTCCATCCATGATCGTGTTGACGGTGCGCACAGCGCACATCTTCCCGCACATCGTGCAGGTGCCCTCCGTCGAAGGGGGCGCGCTCTCGAAGTACTCGCGCGGCTTGACGGGGTCGATCGCGAGCGAGAACATCTCGTCCCAGTCCATGCGACGGCGCGCGTCGCTCATGCGGTTGTCCACGTCGCGCGCATGCGGGATGCCCTTGGCGATGTCGGCTGCGTGCGCGGCGATCTTGACCGCGACCAGGCCCTCGCGCACGTCGTCGGCGTCCGGCAGGCGCAGATGCTCGGCCGGCGTGACGTAGCACAGGAAGTCAGCGCCGCACGAGGCGGCAAGCGCCCCGCCGATGGCCGACGTGATGTGGTCGTAGCCCGGCGCGATGTCGGTGACGAGCGGGCCGAGCACGTAGAACGGCGCGTTGTGGCACAAGCGCTTCTGCAGCTTCATGTTGGCGGGGATCTCGTCGAGCGCCATGTGGCCCGGACCCTCCACCATCACCTGCACGCCGGCGTCCCAGGCGCGCTTCGTCAGCTTGCCGATCTCGATCAGCTCCGAGATCTGGCCGGCGTCGGTGGCGTCGTAGTTGCAGCCCGGACGCATCGCGTCGCCGATGGAGATCGTGACGTCGTGCTCGTGCAGGATCTCGAGCACCTCGTCGTAGTACTCGTAGAACGGGTTCTCGTTGCCGGTCGCCTCCATCCACGCGAAGATGAGCGACCCACCGCGGCTGACGATGTTCATCAGACGGCCCGTCTCCTTGAACGACTCGATCGTGCGACGGTTCATGCCGGCATGGATCGTGACGAAGTCGACGCCGTCTTCGGCATGAGCGCGCACGACGTCCAAGAAGTCCTGCGCCTTGATGCCGACGAGCGGCTTTTCCAGATAGCCAATCGCGTCGTACATCGGCACGGTGCCGATCATCGCCGGCGACATGTCGATGAGCGCGCGGCGGAACTCGCGGGTCTTGCCGTGGTTGGACAGGTCCATGATGGCCTCGGCGCCCAGCTCGATCGCGCAGCGCACCTTCTCGAACTCCATCTCGGCGTTCATCAGATCGCCCGAGATGCCCAGGTTCACGTTGACCTTCGTGCGCAGACCCTCGCCCACGCCCTCGGGACTCAAGCTGGTGTGGTGGATGTTGGCGGGGATCGCGACGGTGCCCGCGGCGACCTTCGCCCTCACCTCTTCGGGTGTCAGATATTCCTTTGCGGCGACCGCTTCCATCTCGGGCGTGATCACGCCGGCGCGTGCCGCATCGATCTGCGTCATAGAACTCCCTTCGCTGGCATTATCCATATCAGGTTCCGCGGGTCGAAGCCAAGCTTCCTCTCAGCCCGAAAGCCGCCTGCGCGCAGGCCGAGCATCCGAGCTCCCCGTATGTCCGTGCCTATTGTAGCCTTCTTTGCCGCAGGGAGCGCAGCGCACCGGCAACCGACACGCGCGCTTCGCAGCATGGCAACGCGATGCAGCAGCGCAGAGCCGCCCTACGAGGTCAGCCGCGCACCCTCGTACAGCTGCCCGGCGATGACCCGGCGCAGCAAGGTCATACCCGCATCGCCGATCCCGTCGTCGATCAGGCGCACGTACACCTCGAGCGACTCAGCCTCGTCGCTAGCGATGAGCGCCGAGATGCCGCCCCAGATAAAGGTCATCTTCGCGATGTCGTAGGGCGTCATCGACAGCTTCGTGATCCCCAGCCGCTGCTCGAACTGCTCCAAGAGCCCTCCTCTTACCAGCTTGACCAGCTCCTCAGAGCCGTGGCGCAAGAGCAGGCGGACGTGATGGTAGTTCTCCGCCATCTCGGGATAGCGAAACATCTCCCGCGCTTTGAACGACGAATGGAGCGCCATGTCGAGAAACGCGTCGATCAGCTTGTCGCAAGGCATCGAGAGATACGCCTTGACCGCCAGATCGTCGATGTTCTCGAAGTAATAGTAAAAAGTGTTGTGATTGACCTTCGCGCGCGACGCCAAGCCCCTCACCGTGATGGTGGAATAGGGGCCTTCCTCCAGGGCGTCCCAAAAGGCCTGAACCAACCGCTGTTGCGCCAAAGAGCCTTCCTCGTTCTTTCGTGGCCGTGCCATTGTTCCTCCTTAAAACCATACGCACTATCTGATTAGTCTATTTAACTAGAACCTTCGTCTAATTATTATAGCCACGAAGCCTTGCTCGACAAGGACAGAAATCGACAAAGGAGCACATCGTGGAACGGACACGACACCCCCTCTCCTCAACGCTTACCGCGCTTGCCGCTCTTCTGCTCAGCCTCGCGCTCGCCGCCGGCGTGCTTACCGGCTGCAGCGACCAGCAGGATGACAGCACGGCAAACGATCAGGACGCCCCCACCGATCAGCAAGCCGACCAACCCTCGTTCGAGCCGCATGGTTCCACCTTCGAGAAGGCGGAGACCGTGACGGCCAACACCAACCTCTCAGGCGACCTCGCCGACATCGCCGTCTCCGAATGGGTCAAGAACCCCAACGAGGAAGACGTCGTCGACGACGTCTTCACCCTGCAGGCGATCACCCCCGACGACGACTCCATCACGTTCACCCAGGACGGCTCGAACCTCCAGTGGACGACGGGCGGCAAGGACGTCCATTACACCGGCATCACCGACCAGGAGCTGCCCTTCGCCATCCACATCGACTACACCCTGGACGGCCAGGCCGTCGATCCCAGCGCGCTCAAGGATGCGACCGGCACGCTCGAGATCCACGTCACGTATGAGAACAACGCCGACGCCACCGTGTCGGTCAACGGGGCGAGCCAAGACGTCAAGCACCCCTACCTCATGGCCACGATGATCTCGTTCGACCCTGAGCACGCCAAGAACATCCAGGTGGACAACGGCCAGGTCATGGACCAGGACAGCACGCTGATGGCCCTGGGCGTCGCAATGCCGGGGCTGGCCAACACGCTCGGGCTCGAAGACGAGATCGACCTGCCTGAAGAGCTGACGATCACCGCCGACGTAACCGGCTTCGAGATGCCCAACGTCACCACGATCGTCACGAACCAAGCGCTCTCCGCGATCGGCGATGACACGACTTCTGACATCGACTCCACCATCGACGACGTGTTCGGGCAGATGTCCTCGATCCAGGAAGCGACCGACAAGCTGTCTCAGGGCACCGACACGCTCAGCCAGGCGCTGTCCACCATCAGCGCAGGCCAGGAAAAGCTCAACGCGGCGTTCCCCAACGCCACCAACGGCTTGACGCAGCTTTCGGGCGCCACCTCCGGCATCGCCGAGGGCCTGAGCGCGACCCAGACGCAGGCGCAGGCGGTCAGCGACGCGCAGGCCCAAGCGCTCGAGACCCTGCAGGGGATCGACACCGAGCAGATGACCGACGAGCAGAAGGCCTCGATCGACCAGGCGATCAGCGAGCTCCAGGGCGCGCAGGAGTCCAGCGCCACCGTGACGCAGGGGCTCACCGCCTCCCAAGCCCAAGCGCAGCAGGTCGTCGCAGGCTTGAGCAAGGCATCTGAGGGCCTGGAGCAGGTGCAGGCCGGCTACGCCCAGCTCGGCGAGGCCACCACGAAGGTGAGCGCCGCAGCCGACCAGCTGAGCACCGCCACGAGCACCATGAGCGAGGGCATCAAGTCCGCACTGTCCGAGGCTCAAAACGGCATCAACGAGAAGCTCGACTTGATCGACGCGCTGAAGGACCTCGTCGACTCCGAGGGCGCCTTCTGCGGCAGCCCCGACGAGATGCCCTCCAACACCATGTTCGTGGTCACCGCCAAGGCCGACGCCTAAGCGCCCTCACCTCACCCCCCCCGCTTTCTGAGGGGAACGGGCTCGCGCGCCCGTTCCCCTCCCCACCAAGGAGATACCATGTTTGAAAAACTAGGAGCAAAGGCCATCGCCGTTCCCCTCGGCATCGCGCTCTTCCTCTTCTGTCTGCTCGGCACCGTCGTCGCCCCGATGCTGCACGCCGAGCCCCACTCGATGCCGTTCGCCATCGTCAACCTCGACAAGGGCGCCACGACGGTGCTCGGCAGCAACAACGTGGGCAACACGCTGACCGACAACCTGATGTCGGGCGAGACCTCCCTCGTGTCTTCCGATGACGACGAGGAGAGCTCCGACGACGACAGCTCGATGGACATCAGCTGGACCCAGCTCGACAGCGAGCAGGACGCCCTCGACGCGCTGGCGAACAACGAGTACTACGGCGCGATCATCATCCCGGCCAACTTCACCTCGCAGCAGATGAGCACCCTGGTCGGCTCGAGCAACGCGCCTGAGCTCAAGGTCTACCTCAACAAGGGCAAGAACCCGCAGGCGGCCTCCACGATGCAGACCACCCTCGAGGCGGGCATGCTCAAGGCGGGCGTCGGCGTGGACGTCGAGATGGTCAACGACCGCGACCTGGGCGCCACCTCGTACGGCGAGACCATGATGGTGCAGATGCTCTCGATGCCGCTGTTCATGATGACCATGATGGTGTCGATCCTGACCTCGATGATCTTCTGGAAGAACGACGCGACGGGCCTGCGCGCCAAGAACCGCTGGCTTGCGCTGCTCGCCCAGCTCGGCATCATCGTCGTGTTCTCCGCGATCGTGTCCGCCCTGGCGATGTGCGTCGACTACGTCATCGGCGGCATCAACCTGCCGGTGGCCGACCTCTACCCGTTCGTCTGGTTCATCAGCCTCTGCACCATGACGGCGTTCGTGGGCCTGTGCGACCTGTGCTTCCCGCTCGGCGCCGTCGTCGCCGTGTGCACCTTCGCCCTCGGCACGGGCACGGCGATGTTCGCGCCCGAGATGCTGCCGGACTTCTGGGCCAACTGGGTCTGCCCCTGGGTGCCCCAGGCTCACCTCGGCAACGGCGTCAGGCAGATCGTCTACTTCTACACGCAGCCTTCGGGCAACGATGTGATGGTGCCGACGATCCTCTGCTGCGTCGGACTCGTCGCGCTCTTCATCGCCACGCTCATCCCCCATCGCGACAAGGACAAGCCCGCTGAGGCGGCGCACGCTGAGGCGGCGACTGCCAACGAGGCGACCTCCTAGCCGCCCTCTCTCACCAGCCCTGCCCCGTGCGGGCGTCGCTGCGCCCCCTCAGGTATCCGTTCCACGCCTGAGGGGGCGCGCGTCGTTTAGGGGCGTAGTTCTCAGCAAGTGGCTGCGCATGAACGCTTATCGCAGAGCGGCGGCGCCTGCGCGACGATCAGCCGCCGGCGATTAGCGCCGGTCGTTGTCGTAGGAGACCCGCCCAAGCTCCGTGAGCGGAAACGTCACCCACAGAGCCCCCTCTGCCAGGCTGATCTGCGCGGGCGTGCCGATCAGCTCGTTCGACACGCCCCAGAGCGCGCGGTTGAGCACCGTCGCGTCCTCAAGCCCATACTCGAGCCCCGTCTCCGTCACGCCGCGCGCCACATCGCTGTGCGAGATCACCGAGCACGTGCCCCAGGCGCCCGCCGCGAACGACAGCGACGAGAAGGGTCCGGGCGCCACGAGCGGGGCGATGGCCTCGTCGTCCTCGATCCCCCAGATGCGCGTGCCGTGCGCCGCCGTCTGGATGAGCAGCTGCAGGTTGCCGAGCGTGTGGTCGAGCCGTCCCACGAACGCATCGCACACCACGAGCTCGTCGAAGCCCTCGGTGATCGCATGGTTGATGCCCCAATCCATGTCGGTGAAGTCCTTGTGGGCATCGAAGCGGATGACGTCGGGGCGCGTCGGCACCTCTCCCAAGGAATCGAAGTCGCCGAACACGGCATCCGGCTCGATCGAGCGCGCGCAAAGCGTGGCGAAGCCCCCGTCCACCGCGTAGACGGCATCGAACGCCTGCGTATCCAAGATGTAGTCGAGCCCCTCATGGTCAGAGGGCGCCGCCCCCACCAACAAGCATCTCCTCATGCGCACCATCCCCCCCTCGTATCGCGCCCACGAAAGCGCAGCGCGCTGCGCATCGGGGCCGCGCGACGATGCCCCTCGCTGCGGGCACCGTCCGGTCATTTTCTCTGCTAGAATACCCTATCGAGTGGGCCGGGCAACCACGCGTTTCGCACGTGAGGAAAGTCCGGGCTCCAAAGGACAAGATGCCAGCTAACGGCTGGGCGGGGCGACCCGACGGACAGTGCCACAGAAAAGAAGACTCCCCTCATCGCAGGAGAAAAGCTGAAACGGTGCGGTAAGAGCGCACCAGCGCGTCGGCAACGGCGCGGCTTGGCAAACCCCATCTGGAGCAAGCGCAAATAGGAACGCGATACGGCCGTCCTTCCGTGCGTTCGGGTTGCGTGCTTGAGCCTTGCGGCGACGCAAGGCCTCAGATAAATGGTTGCCGATTACAGAACCCGGCTTATAGGCCCACTCGATAAACGACGCCCCTCGGCGTCGTTTTTTACGTTCAGAGGCGTAAGCGCGCCCGGCGCGGGGCGCGATCGGTAAGAAGTACGTTAAACGAGGCGCGCGCTTCGCTGCGCGTCCTATACTGAGGCGATGACTGCCCTAGCTGAACATGAGACCGAAACGACCACCGACGAAGAGCCGACGCTTATCCATCTGCTGTTCGTGCCCACCGACGCCTGTCAGCTGCGCTGCAGCTACTGTTATCTCAGCCACACCTGCCACGCCCCACGGGCCTCCCGTTTCGGCAGCCCCGTCCACACGCTGGCGCGCACCGTCGAAGCGCTCGGCGCCGCGCACGTGATGCCCTTCACGATCGCGCTTCACGGAGGCGAGGTCACCACCCTGCCGACGCAGGAATTCGAAGCGCTCGTCGCCTACATCGAGGCGTATTACGAGCGCAACCGCGCCTTCCTCGAGCAGCACGCCCACAAGGTGGGCAAGCCCCACATCAAGACGAACCTCTACGGCATCGATCGCCACCTCGAGGCCATCGCGCGCCACAACGTCTCGATCAGCGGCAGCCTCGATCTGCCGTTCTCGCTCCACGAGCGCTATCGGCGCACCGCAGGCGGCGCGCCGACGCTGGGAAAGATCCTCGACAACCTCTCCTTGCTCGAGCAGCTCCCCAACCACAAGAAGGCATCCGCCACGATCTTCAAAGAGCACCTCGATCGCTTCGATGAGCTCTGCCGCGACCTCGTGTTCCTCCACGAGCACACCTGTCTCGACATGAACGACTTCAACTTCATGATCGGGTTCGCCGACGACGACTGCGGCCTCACGCCGCTTACCGGCGACGAGCAGGTGGCGTTCTACGAGCGGATCAAGGAGCGCTTTGCCGGGACCGACCTGGAGCCGGGGCTTGCCGGCCCGTGGTTCGCCGAGTTCACGCCCACCTACTGCACCGGCAGCGTCAACTGCGGGGAGAAGTTCTTCCTCGTCGACTACGCCGGGGACGTGCATTCCTGCGTGCGCGGCCAAGGGCACGCCGAGTTTTGCTACGGCAACATCCTTACCGATCCGGTAGAGCGCATCCTCGCCACCGCCAAGACGCGCATCTTCGCCGCGCACGCCGCGCACCCGCTCGCAGACGAATGCGTCGCATGCGGGCATCTGCGCCAGTGCCTGACCGGCTGCCCGTACGTCAAGACGTTCTACGACATCCCGACGTCCTACACGTGCAAGCTGCAGCAGCGCCTGTACGCCGACCACCCCGATCTCTACCCGGCAAGCCCCGCGCCGCAAAACGACGCCTATCGCTACGCCCTGCTCGCCCACCCCGCGCAGGCGCCGAGCCTCGCCCCGCGCCCCGATTTCGTGATGCCGAGCGACCTAAAGCCGCTGTCCGCCATCATCGACGAGGACCCCAAGCTCAAAGGCATCTTCGACGCGCAGGCGTTTCGCCTCGAGATCGACGGCGAGGTGTACGAGATGGAGTCGCAGGTGCTGCGCACCAGCCGCGAGCTCGCCCCGATAGGACGCGCAAGCGACGTGCGCCTGCACATCAGGGCCGACATCCTCGAGCAGAACACGCCCTGGCCCGTCAACAACGCGGTCTATCTCATGATGCTCTCGGGCGATCTCGTGACCTACGGGGACGAGGGCCGCACGAAGCAGGAGCACGTCTTCACCCATCAGATCTACACGGGCGCCCTCAAGCGCACCGCCGAGTTCCGCAAGGGCTGGTACCGGGTCGATCTGAGCGGCCTTTTCGCGCAGTACTACGACTGCCTCTCGCCGGACGCGCCCAACAACTTCTTTGCCACGACCTCGGCTCTGCGCGATTACCACTACGCGAAGCACAAGGGCAACGCGTTCTACCACCTGCAAACGGTCAACCTGCCGTTTCCCAACATCGAGCTTCTCTGCGATGACGCCACCTGCGCGCGCATCGCCGAGTTCCTGCTGCAGGATCGGCGCAACCGCGTCAGCGTCAACCGCCAATTCCTCAGCCTCACCGATGCGCGCGGCGCAGCGGTCATGGTGCTGCCCATCGTCCCGCTTGCCGCAGGATTCGAGGCCATCGTCATGTCCAATTCGTGGACGAAGATCGCCGGAGCGAACACGACCGGCAACCCTGGCTTCGTCGACGACCCTGCCAACTGGAGCACCTACTCTGACTCGGATGGCACGTCGTTCACGAACAACAATAACAACAACAATAACAACAACGGCTAGCCACGAGAGCGCCGTCACCCATCGGCACCGCGGCCCTCGGGCACTCGGCCGAAATGCCGCTGCGGCTCGCCGATCCACAACGCAGAGAAGTGCATCCCCGCACCTCATACGCCCTCGCGGCCCGAAGACGAAGCTGCCGCGATGCACGTGAAGCGAATCGTGGTCACGGAGACATACTTTTACGACGCAACGCGCCTCTTCGCTGCCTTCTGCGTTCATGCGAGGCAAGCAATACTCCACACATCTATTTACTATGTAGAACATCTAGGACACGCGAATGCGATACCCGCCGGCAAGAGGTCCCTGGAGCTCCTTACCTGTCGTAAAAGCATGTCTCCGTGACCACAGCCCGGATCACTTGGCGATCTTGGGCCGGAGCAAAGCCATCCAGGCATAAAAAGAGGAGCCTTGCGGCTCCCCTTCGTGCGTATGACGGTATGCGCTAGTCCACGTCGTCGAACGAGAACGAGTCGTCCGCGTCGCCGTAACCGGAGAAGTCCTTCGATGCGGCAGAGGGCTTCGGCGTTGCCGGCGCAGAGACGACCGGCGTGACGGTCGGCGTCGTGTACGTCGACACCGAGGAGCTGGGCTCCCACTTGGAAGCGGGCTTGGTGTCGACGGTCGCCGGGGCGCTCGCAGAAGAAGCGGACAGGTCGGGCGTCGACGTGTCGAGCAGCTCGGGCGGAATCGTAATGCCGGCCGTGACCTCGCCGCCGATCTCGGACAGGCGCTGGGTGGCCGATCCGATGAACTCCTTGAGCATGTCCTGGTACTGCTCACGCACCTGCTCGCGGCTGGAGGACAGCTCGTTGATGTGGTCGATGACCTTCTGCTTCTCGGTGTTGGCCTTGTCCAGGATGCGCCTGCCTTCTTCCTCGGCGTTCATGCGCGTCTGCTCGGCGTCGGCCTTGGCCTTCGAGACGATCTCGTCGCCCGTGCGCTGGGCAACGATGAGCGCCTGCGCGATGGCAGTGTCGTCGGTCTTGCGCTCGCGCAGCTTGGCCTCGAGCTCGGCGATCTTGGCATCCTTGGCGGCAAGCGCGGCAGCGTCTTCGGCAGAGGTGGTCTGAGCCGGACGCTCGGTGATGACCTCGGTGCGCGCAGCGGAGGCGGAATCCGCGACCTGCAGACGCAGACGGGCAACCTCGTCGTTCAAGTCGTCGATCTCGGCGGCCACACGCTCAAGGAAAACATCAACCTCGTCGACGTCATAACCGCGACGCTCGATCTTGAAGCTCTGGTTCTGAATGTCGGTTGAAGTGATGGCCATGAAAACCCCTTACCTGCCTTCTGAAAAGGCATTTAGAACACTAGCGAAACGATAAATCTCACACCGAACTGTAGCACAAGCAGCGCAACGATCGGACTGATGTCCACCATTCCTCCAATCGGGGGAATGAAGCGTCTGAACAGGTCGAGGTACGGATCGCAGATGCGTCCCAAGGCTCGATAGATATCGGAGAAGACGCCCCCTGCGGGGAACCACGACATCATCACGTAGACGAAGATGACGAGGCAGTACGTGTCTCCAAGCGTGATGATCAGGCTGGCGATGCTCATAGACGGTATCGAACTCCTTCTCGAAACGGACCGCCGTGCGCAACGTCACGGACGGGAAAGGCCGCAGGGCCGACGCAGCGATGGCTGCGTCAGGTGAGCTCCTGGCGGCGGGCACGGCGCGCACGCGACAACCAAACGTTGAAGCAGCGCCGCTGCCGCACGCGCTACAGCACGCCCTGCTGCTGCAAGCGCTGCTTTTCCTCCTGCGTCAAGGCTTCGCCCTGAAGGATAGCAAAGGTCTGGTCGCCCACACAATCGACGCGCGCCTCGAGGGCGGACGCGACGCCGAACGAGAAGTCGAGCACGCGCTTGGACAGACCGTCGCCGGTGCGGCGCAGCGACAAGATGACGGCATCGCCGAGGCGCACCGAGCGCGCCACCGAGGACACGTCCTCATAGGTCTGCGGGGCGACGACGGTGAGCCGACGATCGAGGTGGCTTGCCGCCGTGCCGGCGTAGTCGGCAGCAGCCGACGTGTAGGTCGGCGCCGTGGCGGCAGGAGCCGCGGTCGTAGGCAGGACCGAAGTCGCCTGTGCGGACGCAGCCGCGCCCGTCGTAGGCTCGAACAGCGAATCGAGCCCCCGGTTCGACGCAGGGGCCGAGGTTGCGGCAGGAGCCGCGGCAGCATGGCCCTGGTAGGGCGAGACGAAGTCGGTGTAGCCCGTCACCGGCGAGTCGAGGCCCGTCGTGGGCGGCAGCGGATCGTCGCGATGAGACGCCGGCGCGGCCGACATCCGGGAGGTAGTTTGCGCAGACGAGCGCGCCTGCGCGGTGGGCGCGGCGATCGAGGCGCGGATGTCACGCGCGTCGACCAGGCGCGGCGAGCTCACGCGCGAAGCGGAGCGCGCCGGCGTGCCGGCTTTCGAGCGCGTCGTGTACTCAAGCCGGTCGTAAGGGTCGACGTTGCCCTCCGGCTCGTAGTCGTCATAAGCCTGATCCTCAGAAGGGGCATACTCATCGAACTCGTCGTAGAAGTCGTCGTACTCGTCGCGACGGTCGCGACCGTCGCCGAAACCGAGCCTATCCTTGAGTCCGCCGAGGAACTCGCTGGGCGACTTGGAGGCACGAGGAAAATCCATCAGTGGCTTCCCTTCCGATAAAAACTAGTGGGCATACAACAAGAGCGGCCCTTCTATGCAGTCTCAAACGCATCGTCGAAGATGGCACGCCCCACGCGCACAATAGTAGTGCCCAGCGGCACCGCGCGTCGCCAGTCCTCGGTCATGCCCATAGAAAGACCAGACAGGCGGTAAGGGGCTCCCTCGGCTGCGAACTGGTCATTCAGCTTCGCCTCGAGGTCGCGTAGGCCCGCGAAGCTCGTGTGGATGACCTCGTCCTGGGCGCGGGGCGCCATCGTCATGAGGCCCTCGATGCGCACATGGGGAAGGCTCTCGGCGCGCTCGATCACGCCGGCGACCTCGGCAGGGGCAAAGCCGCTCTTGCTCTCCTCGCCCGACACGTTGACCTCGATCATCACGCGCTGCACCTTGCCGATCGCGGCGGCGGCCGCGTCGATCTTGGCAAGATGCGCCTCCTTGCTCACCGAGTGGATCAGCTCAGCGGCCGACACGATATCGTGGATGCGGCGCGACTGGATGTTGCCGATGAAGTGGAACTCCACGTCGGGAAGCGCCGCCTTCTTGCGCAAAAGCTCGTCGGGGCGGTTCTCGCCGAACGCCTTGGCGCCCGCCTCGAGGGCGATCTTCACCTGATCGATGTCGACCGTCTTCGAAACGGCGAGGAGCAAAACGTCGTCGGGCTTGCGCCCGGCCTTGAGGCACTCCCGGTCAAGCTCGGCACGAAGGTGCTGATAACGGGTTGCGGTACTCATGGAAAAGCCTTCTTTCTTAGGGGATTCTCACGGCAAAGGCGCCGTGGCGGCCCGCCGTGCCGCCTTGGCCGCGATAGGAAAAGAACTCGTCGTTGCGACACACGGTGCAGGCGTCGACGTCGCAGATGCGCGCCACATCGACGCCGGCATCCGCAAGCTGCGCTCTCAAAGCCCACGCCAGGTCGATATGGGTCGCGTCGTGCGCGCACCCCTCGCCGAACTGCGCCACGAAACGCGCATGCACGTCCGGACCGGTCTCGAAGCATTCGGGGTGGATGTGGGGGCCGAGGTAGACGTTGCAGCCGGCCGCGATATGCGCCGGGTCGACACCCTGTGCCGCCGCATCCGCCTGGGCGATCGCGCGCAGGGACGAGACGGCGATGAGGTTGTCCACCCCGCGCCACCCGGCATGCACGACGGCGAAGCGTCCCGTGGGCGACACGATGATCACCGGCACGCAGTCGGCGTAGCACAGAAGCGCCGCGACGTGCGGCGCGCCCACCACGAGCGCATCGGCGCCTGCGGCGGCCTGCTCCTGCGCGCAAGCGGCGCCCGCGGCATCGACAACCTCGACGATGCGATCGCCATGGACCTGCTTCGGCACGATCAGCGGATCGCCCGCGCAGCCGAAGGCCTCTTGCACGATGCGGCGGTTGCGCGCGACGCAGGCAGGGTCGTCGTCGACGTGCGAGCCTAGGTTGAGCGAGGCGTAGGGGCCCTCGCTCACGCCGCCTTCGCGCGTCGTGAACGCGAGGCGCACGCCCACGGCGGCGAACAGCGCCTCGTCGGAATAGGCGGGCAACGACGCAAAACGACCCTTGGTCAACGCTGGATCAGGAAGAACATGGGTCGTCATGCAAAGCGCCTTCTAAAAGAAACGCGCAGGTTTACTGGCGCTTCAGGAAATCAGGGATGTAGTCCTCGTCGGCGAAGCGGGGCTCAGACGTGTAGAGCGGACGCTGGGCAGACGATGCGGCCCTCTGCGTCGAGGCGGCCTGGGAAGCAGGCGCCGCCGTGGAGGCGAACATGTTGTCGCGACGAGAGAAGTCCATCGAAGCCTGGGCGTTGGCCTTGAAGCCCGTGGCGATGACCGTGATGCGGATCGTATCGCCCAGATCGGGATCGACGATCTGGCCGTAGATGATGTTGGCGTTCTCGTCCGCGACCGCTTCGACGACCCGTGCAGCCTCGTCCACCTCGGACAGCGCCAGATCAGGGCCGCCGGCGATGGAGAACAGGATGCGCGATGCGCCGGCGATGGACGTCTCGAGCAGGTTGGAGTTGATGGCCTGCTGCGCGGCGTCGAGGGCGCGCTGGTCGCCGTTGGCGACGCCGATGCCCATCATGGCCGTGCCGGCGTCCTTCATGACCGTGCGAATGTCCGCGAAGTCGAGGTTGATCAGACCCGGGATCGTGATCAGGTCGGTGACGCCCTGGATGCCCTGGCGCAGCGTGTCGTCGGCGATGCGGAACGCGTCGAGCATGCTCGTCTTCTTCTCGACGATCTCGAGCAAGCGGTCGTTCGGGATGACGATCAGCGTATCGACCTTCTGGGACAGATAGTCGATGCCCTGCTCGGCCTGGTTGCGACGAAGGCGACCCTCGAAGCTGAACGGCTTGGTGACGATGCCCACCGTGAGCGCGCCGATCTCCTCGCGGGCGATCTCGGCCACGACCGGAGCGGCGCCAGTGCCGGTGCCGCCGCCTTCGCCCGCCGTGACGAACACCATGTCGGCGTCGGCAAGAGCCTCGCGAATCTCGGTGCGGGACTCCTCTGCCGCCTGCGCGCCCACCTCAGGGTTGGCGCCGGCGCCCAGGCCACGGGTGATCTCGTCGCCGATGTGGATGGTCTTGTCCGCATCGGAGAGAAGCAGTGCCTGACGATCGGTGTTGACGGCGATGAACTCGACGCCCTTGATGCCGGCCTCGACCATGCGGTTCACCGCGTTGGTGCCGCCGCCGCCGACGCCGACGACCTTGATGACTGCGAGATTGTCAGACCCGAGTATCTGTTGTGCCATATTTACTCGCTTTCGAAGTTCTATTCAGCGCTGCCCCGCAACAGGCCAAAGCCTCTCTGGGGATATCTAAGTTATTGTACACAATGCCTATTCGTTTGCAAAACTCAACTGGTTGCTATCAGGCCTTACAGCGAACGCCAGACCGGCTTGTTCACAACACGCACATTAATGTAGGAGATCTGATTCGGGTGATCGGCCATCAGCTGCAGGCACACGCGTTCCTTGTCGCGGATGTCGGTCGCGTCGCCGAACGCGATCTCCACGCCGTTGTCGAGCGTGAACGTGGTCGAGTCGCTGCTGGCCGCCGACACGCTCTTGACCTGGTCGGCGAGCTCAGTGGTCATCCCATCGATGATCGCGAGCGCGTTTTCCACGTTGGCGTTGTTGCAGAACGACCCCGCCTCAGGCGTCGCGCCGTTCGGAATGTCGGTGATCTGCAGGGCGTTGTTCGCGTCGTCGTAGATCTGCTGCGCGATCTGCTTGCCCTCGTCGGAGTTCTGGTCGGGGATCTTCATCAGCCACATGCCGTCGGACGACAGCGCCCAGCGCTCGGTGGTCTTCGAGCTGTCGACCGTCACCTCGACCACCGCCGAGATCGTGCGCTCGGTGATGTTCAGGTTGAGCGTGTTGGGGAACACGCGATCGACCGACGCGCTCTTCACCCACGGGTTCGACGTCAGGCGCGAGGTGATGCCGTTCGCATCGACGTTGAGCAAGGTCGAGCCCTGCGGCACCGCCGCGAGGTCGGTGAGTTCTTGGGCCGTGATGTGATCGGCGCCCGAGACGGTGACCTGCTCGACCTCGAAGACGTTCGAGTTCGCCAGCGCGAAACCGCCCACCACGACCGCGACCACGACGACGAGAAGCCCGATGAACACGCCCGATAGGCGACGGCTGGCCGTCTTGGAGCGGTAGCGGGAGGCGTTGCGCACCTGGGAGACGCTGACCGAGCGCAGGGGCTCGGCGCCCTGGGCAACCCGCGTGCCACTGCGGCGCGCAGACCCTGCAGACGAGCCCGCCGCACGCGAGCGCGGCGCTGCGGCGCGCGGCATGGCAGCGCGGCTCATGCGCGGCGAGCGCCCCTCGGCAGGGCGGCCCTTGACGGCGCGGGGGCGCGTCTGGGCCCTACCGCGCGAAGGGGTCCTCGAAGCCGAGGAACTTGACCTCCGTCTGGAGTTCGATGCCATAGCGCCTCCTCACCTCTTCCTGTGCCGTGCGGATCAGACTCATCACGTCTGCCGCCGTCGCCCCGCCTGCGTTCACGATGAAATTAGCGTGCTTGTCGGATATCTCCGCGCCGCCCGAGCGCGCACCCTTCAGGCCCACGGACTCGATCAGAGCGCCGGCCGAATGCCCTTCCGGGTTGCGGAACACGCTGCCGCACGAGTGGCGGTCGAGCGGCTGGTTGCCGCGCCGGCGCTCGAGCAGCGAGCTCATGCGCTCGTTGATGTTGCCGGCAAACGCGCGCTCGAGCTTGAGCTCGCATTCGACGATCAGCTCATCGGGCCGAAACGACGAGGTGCGATACCCCCAGGAAAGGTCCGAGGCCGCATAGCGGTGCAGCCCCTCGCGACAGCGGTAGGTCGTCACCGACTGCACGCGCGCGCCGATCCAGTCGTCGCGCGTCCCGGCGTTTTGCACGAGCGCGCCGCCCACCGTGCCCGGCGTGCCCACGGCGAACTCCAAGCCGGAGTAGCCGCGATGGAACACCTCTTGGACCAGGCGGGAGAGCATGGTGCCGGCTCCCACGACGACGCTCTGCTCCTCGTCGTCGAACTGCCACTCGCGAAACTCGCCCGCGAGCGCGATCACGACGCCGTCGAAGCCCTCGTCGGCCACGAGCAGGTTGGATCCCTTGCCCACGGCGTACCACGAAAGGCCTTCCCGCTCGCAGACGCCGAGGACCGAGCCCAAGGCGGCCAGCGAGTTCACTTCCACGAAGGCGCGCGCCGGCCCGCCGATGCGGTAGGTCGTGTGGCGCGCCATCGGCTCGTCGAGGCGGACGACGCCGTCGAAGTCGTCGTCAAAGCGCATCAGCTCCAGCTCGGAAGCATGACGTGCGGCCATCAGCTGCGGCCCTCGGCGCGGTCGCGCAGCGCGGCCGCCAGCTCGGGGCCGATCGCCGTCACGTCGCCGGCGCCCATCGTGATCACCAGATCGCCCGGCTCGAGGCGGGAGACCAGATACGGCACGACCTCCATGCGGCGCTCGACGTAGGTGAGGTCCTTCGGATGCCCCGGATGATCGAGGACCGGCTTCATGAAGCTCGCCCCGTTCACGCCCGGCACCGGCGTCTCGCCGGCTGGGTACACGTCCATGAAGACCACCAGGTCGGCCTGGTCGAACGCGCGGCTGAACTCGTCTTTGAGCACATGGGTGAACAGCCCGATGCGGGAATAGCGATGCGGCTGGAACGCCACGCACACGCGCTTGAAGTCGAGCGAGCGGGCCGCCGCGATGGTCGCCGCGATCTCGGTCGGATGGTGGGCGTAGTCGTCGAGGATCGTGATGCCGTCGACCTCGTCAACGAGGTCGAAGCGGCGGCGCACGCCGGTGAAGCCGGCAAGCGCATGGGCCGCGCGCGCAGGGTCGACGCCCTGGTACTGCAGAAGCGTCAGGACGCCGGCGGCGTTGAGCGCGTTGTGCGTGCCGGGGTTCTGCTTGATCGAGCAGTTGAGCAGCGTGCCGTCGGGCAGCTTCACGTCAAACGAGGTCGAGATGCCGTGCACCGCGTAGTTGGACACGACGGTGTCGCACCCCTCGGAAAAGCCGTAGGTGATCACGCGGCGCCCGGTCTTGCGCGCGACGTCGACGAGGGCGGCGTCATCGCCGCACACCACGCAGCAGCCGTCCTCGTGCACCGAGGACATGAAATCGTAGAACAGCGAGTAGATCTCGTTGAGATCGCTGTAGTGATCGAGATGGTCGGCCTCCACGTTCGTGACGAGCACCGAGGTGGGGTCGAGGTAGGTGAACGACTTGTCGCTCTCGTCAGCCTCGACGACGTAGTACTCGCCGCGGCCGCAATGCGCGTTGGATCCGTAGGCGCGCACGATGCCGCCGATGAGGAAGGTGGGATCGTAGCCGAGGGTGTCCAAGGTCGACGCGAGCATCGACGACGTGGTGGTCTTGCCGTGGGTGCCGGCGACCGCGAGCGTCTTCAAGCCCCGGCCGAGCTGCGCGAGCATCTTGGCGCGATGCCACACGGGGATGCCGCGGCGGCGCACCTCGACCAGCTCGGGGTTGGTGTCGAGGATGGCGGTCGACACGACCACGACGTCGGGATCGACCGCGGCGATGTTGTCGGCGCTCTGGCCGATGAAGACCGTGATGCCCTCGTCTGCCAGCTGGCGCGTATAACGGCTCTCGCGCAGGTCGGAACCTGAGACCGTCATGCCCTTATGATGCGCGACATGGGCGATGCCGCTCATGCCGACGCCGCCGATGCCGATGAAATGAACCTTGTTGATGCGATGCTCCGTCACGGGAAAAGCCTCCTTGAGATCGCTCACCATTGTATAGAATCGCCCCTTGAAGGCAGGACGCCACCATAACTTCTGCGAATCGCCGTCGCACGCAGCGCACACGACGCCGCAGGCCACGGACAGGGCGCGCCGCTACTTCTTGGCGACGAGCTCGACCACGTCGGCGAGCCTGCCGGCGGCGTCTTCGGTCTCGAAGGTCGCAGCCGCCTCGGACATCTTGGCGCGCGCCTCAGGGTCGCGCAGAAGGTCGAGCACCGTCTTCGCGAACTCTTCGCCCTCCACCTCGTCGTCGGCGATGAGCGCCGCCGCGCCGCGCTCGACGTACTCGGAGGCGTTCATGGTCTGATGGTCGGCCGTCGCGAACGGGAACGGCACGAGCACCGCCGGGATGCGGCGCGCGGAGATCTCAGCAAGCGACGAGGCGCCGGCGCGCGACACCACGAGATCGGCCGCGGCGAGCGTCTCGCCCATGTGATCCTGATAGCCCATCACCTGATAGCGGGCCTCCTCCTCGGGCGTGAGCGCGAGCTCCTCGCGCACCGCGTCGAGTTCTTTGGTGCCGGTGATGTGCACGACGTGCATGCCGTCGATCGCCATCAGGTCGTCCTTCATGGCGGCGATCGCCGTGTTGAGGTGACGGGCGCCCAGGCTGCCGCCGAAGACCAACAGCACCGTCGCGTCCTCAGGGATGCCGAGGAAGGCACGCCCCTCCTCGCGGGTGGCCTCGAGCACCGAGG
>CAVCDZ010000025.1:23007-32802 GCA_963601095.1 Oscillibacter sp. MSJ-31
GAGGAGCGCACCGGGTTGCCCGTCACGATCACCTTCGAGTGGTCCTTGACGCCGGCGCCGGCGACCTCGTAAGTCAGGCACACCGCAGAGGCGCTCTTGCACAGAAAGTCGTTGGCCATGCCCATGACCGAGTTCTGCTCGTGGATGATAAGCGGGATGCGCATGTTCTGCGCCGCGCGGCCCACCGGCAGACAGGCATAGCCGCCGAAGACCACCACGGCATCGGGCTTGATCTCAAGGAACCACTTGCTGGCCTCAGTCGCCGACTTCGTCAGGCGACGCAAGCCCTTGAGCAGGGACAGCGGATGGCTGCGGTCGAACCCGGAAGCCTCGAAGCCCTTGAACGGCAGGCCCGCCGCCTGGACGAGCACCGCCTCGACGCCCTTAGGCGTGCCGGCGAAGAAGACCTCGTGCCCCCGCTCTTTGAGGGTCTCGGCCAGGGCCAGGGCAGGGTTGATATGGCCGGCGGTCCCGCCGCCCGACAAAACGATACGCATGGATGCTACCTCCTTGGTGTCCGCAGCCTGTCTGCGGCAGATGAGGGGAAGGACGTCTTCCCATTCCCAGCCGCGCGCGGCGCGCGGGCTTCCTCTCCCATTGCGCGGGCAGACCGATCGCGGCCGCCCTCGGCGCTCGTGCGGCGCGCCCGACCCGGTTGGGAAGACGACGACACCACACGCAGATTGTCACGACGTTGACGATACTCCCCCTCGTTGTGGGAATCAAAGGAAATCGCCAAGATGACCCCGACGAGAAGGAGCGATGAGATGAGCGACGAGCCGCCCGATGAGATGAAGGGCAAGGGCTTGCCGGTGGTCGGCGCGATGCCGATGACGCACGCGATGTTCAAGAACGCCTGGAACACGCACATCGTGGTCAGCCCGGCTGCCACGAACGCGCCGAAGGGGGTCGACGCCTCGCGGGCGATCGAGTAGCCGCCGTAGAGGAAGGCCACGAACGCGAGCACGACGACGGCCGCGCCGACGAATCCCAGCTCCTCGCCGATGATCGCGAAGATGAAGTCGGTCTCCGCCTCGGGCAGCCACAGCATCTTCTCATACGAGTTGCCGATGCCCGAGCCGATCAGCCCGCCTGAGGCGAGCGCCTTGAACGAGTGGATCAGCTGGTAGCCCGTATCCTGCTCGTCGGACCAGGGGTCGAGGAAGATGAAGCGGTCGGAGCGATACCCTGAGGACACGACGGCGACGATCGCCACTGCGACGACAAGGATGAACAGGGCCGCGATGGCACGGCCCGACAGGCCCGCACAGACCATGACCGTGAACAGGCCCACGACGCAGATCATCGTCGTGCCCAGGTCGGACTGGGAGAGAAACATGAAGCCAAGGGGAAAGATGATGAAGACGGCGACCCGGAGCGCCAAACTGCCGTACGACAGTCCCCCCTCCCGATAGTCCTCGGCGATGCGCGCCGCCATGATGACGAGCGCGATCTTCAAGAACTCGGAGATCTGGATGCTGATCGGGCCCAAGAGGATCCAGCGCTTGGCGCCGAGAGCCGATGTGCCGATGAGCGGCGTCAGCAGGAGAAACAGGCTGCAGATGCCCCAGAAGATCAGGCCACCGGTGCCTCGCATGAAGTCCTGCTTGACGAAGAGGATGACGCCGAGGGCGAAGGCGGCGCCGATCGCGGCGAACAGCAGCTGATTGACTGCCTCGCCCATCGCGTCGCCCGCCTCGACGTACGAGGTGATCGACGAAGATGAGTACACCATGACCAGCCCTACGGCAAGCAGGGTCAGCGTGGACAGGATAACCATGAGCCTGGGCACCATGACCTGGGCCGGAGCACTTTGGAAGAACGATCGTGAGGGCGTCTTGCTGCGTTTCGTCTGTGTTTTGGAAGCCCGTGTCATCGATGCGCTACGCGCCTCTCAAACTGCGCCGGTCGGCGACGAGGCCCTTGAACACGTCGCCGCGCTCCTCGAAGCAGGAGAACTCGTCGAACGAGGCGCACGCCGGCGACAGGACGACGATGTCGCCCGGCGCGGCATGGTCGAGGGCCACATCGAGCGCATCGGCCAGCTTGTGCGCCTCGAGCACGGCAAGCTCGTCTGCGGCGGAGGCGAACGCAGCGGAGAAGCGCTCGCGCGAGGCGCCGAACAGCACGACGGCCTTGCAGTGGCGGACGGCCTGCGCAACGAGGGGCGCCAGATCGGTGCCCTTGTCGTCGCCGCCGAGCATCACGATGGGGCGCTCGGGAGAGAAGGCGGCGAGCGCCTTCAAGGTCGCGTCGACGTTGGTCGCCTTGGAATCGTTGTAGCAGCGCACGCCGGCGACGGTGCCGCACGGCTCGATGCGGTGCTCGAGCGGGTGGAAGGCGACAAGCGCGCGGCTCACCTGGGCATCGTCGCAGCCCAGCGCCACGGCCACCGAGGCGGCTGCCAGCGCGTTGGAGGCGTTGTGCTCGCCTTTGATCTCAAGCGCATCGGCACGGCACAGGCTATGGACCTGCCCGCGGTACTCGACCGTGAGCACGCCGTCGGCAGTCAGGTAGGCGGCGTTGTCCGATCCGCAGGCAGAGCGCATGTTGCCGGAAAGGCCGTCTTTCGTGCCGAGCGGGATGTAGGGGAAGCGCCCCTCCTCGCGCGCGGCGCGCACGAAGCCGCGCACCACGTCGTTGGTCGCGTCCATGATCACGCAGCTAGACTCGTCGCAGTTCGCGTACACCTTGCGCTTGGCGGCGGCATACGCCTCAAGGCTGCCGTGCCACTTCAGGTGGTCGGGCGTGATGTTGAGCAGGACGGCGACGTCGGGCTTGAACAGGCGGGTGGACGCCAGCTGGTACGACGACACCTCGGCCACGTAGCACGACACGGCGCCGCCGGCGACGGCGTCGATGCAGACGTCGCCGATGTTGCCGACGGCCGCGGCCGCGAAGCCGCAGGCAGACAGCACGGAGGCGGCGAGCGCCGTCGTGGTGGTCTTGCCGTTGGTGCCCGTGATGGCGACCCACACGGAATCGGCAGCGCTCTCGCGCCAGGCGAACTCGACCTCGCTGATCACCTCGGTCGCATGGGCGGCGGCGTTGCGGTAGAACTCCGAGTTCTCCGAGATGCCGGGGCTGGCGATGCACAGGTCATAAGCGCGATCGAAGTCGTAGACGTCGAAGACGACCTCGACGCCGCGGGCGCGCAGCTCCTCGGCGACCTTCTCGGCCTCGGGGTTCGCGGCGCCGGCGGCGACCGTCAGCGAGGCGATGCGCCCGCCCAGAAGCGGGACGCAGTACGCGCAGGTCGTGCGGCCCGACGTGCCGAGACCCAAGACGAGCACGTCGCCGAGGGTCGAAGGAGCGTGTTTTTTCGTCGTATCGAAGCGATCCATGAGCTTATCCCATCAACGTTTGGGCAAAGAACAGGCAGAAGCCCGCGCCGGCGAGCGCCGCGGACACGATCCAGAAGCGGATGACGACCTTGACCTCGCTCCACCCCTTCTTCTCGAAGTGGTGGTGAAGCGGCGCCATGAGGAACAGGCGCTTGCGCGTCTTCTTGTAGTAGAGCACCTGGATGATGACCGACAGGGCCTCGACGACAAACAGGCCGCCGATGACCAGCGAGAGCACCTCGGTCTTCGAGACGATCGCCAGGCAGCCGAGCGCCGTGCCGAGGGCGAGCGATCCGGTGTCGCCCATGAAGATGTCGGCCGGGTAGGAGTTGAACCAGAGAAAGCCGATGCAGCAACCGGCCAGCGCCGCGGCGACGATCGCGCCGTCGAGCAGCCCGACGCGGAAGGTGATCGCGGCCATCACGAGCATCACGACCATGATCGTACCGCCCAGAAGGCCGTCTAAGCCGTCGGTCAGGTTGGTGGCGTTGCTGAGGCCCGCGAGCAGGATGTCGGCGAAGATGAGGTAGAGCCAGGGGATCGAGAAATCGGCCCCGGTCGGCATCGTAAACGGCAGCGTCGTGGTCAGAACGCCCAGGTCGAAGGTGTAGACGAACGGAATCGTCACCGTCGGCTCGACGCCGAGCCAGTTGACGGCGGCCAGCACGAAGAGCGTCGCGATCAGGAACTGGCCGATCAGCTTGGCCTTCGGCGCGAGGCCCAGCGAGCGCTCGTGGACGACCTTCGACGCGTCGTCGAACAGGCCGAGCGCGCCGGTCGCCAGAACGGCGACCATCACGAGCCACGTCTCGGAAGCGGGCTCGGCGAGGATCGCGACCACGACCGTCGCCGCGATCAGCATGATGACGCCGCCCATCGTGGGCGTGCCCTGCTTGACCAGGTGGCTCTCAGGTCCGTCGGCGCGCACCTGCTGGCCGATCAGATGGCTGCGCAGAAACTTGATGAAGACGGGCATGATCGCCATCGTCACCACGGCGCCCAGCAACACGGCTAGGAACACCACGAACGTCGGATAACTGCTGAAGGAAACCATGTCAGTTCAACAACCCCTTGGCTAGAGCGTCAAGCTCCATGGAGTGGGAGGCCTTGACGAGCACGGCATCCCCCGGAGCGATAGTGTCTTGCAGATAGGCGAGCGCCTCGTCGCGCTCGGGAAATTCAACGATCGCGTCGGCGGCAAAGCCCGCGGCGCGCGCACCCTCGGCGATGTGGCGCGCCAGGTTGCCGATGCACACGAGCGCATCGGTGCGCGAAGCGGCGACGAACGAGCCGACGCGCTCATGCGCCTCGCGAGCGAAGTCGCCCAGCTCGCCCATGTCGCCGAGCACCGCGAAGCGTCGCCCTTCGACGGGCAGCGCGTCGAACGTCGCCAAGGCCGCATGCATCGAGTCGGGGCTCGCGTTGTAGGCATCGTCGATGACCAGCCAGCCGCCCGCGGCGCGGCGCACGTCTTGGCGACCGCTCTCGGCAGTCGCGGCGCCCAAGGCCGCGGCGATCTCGGGCAGCGGCATGCCGGCAGCGCGCGCCACCGCAGCGGCGCTCGTCGCGTTCGACACGTTGTGGAGCCCGAGCAGGCCAAGCGTGCAGGCCACCCGCTCCTCCTCGCCTCCGGCGAAGCCGGCGGCGCAGAGCGTGAACGTCGGGTGGCCGCCCTCGTCCAGATCGACGTCTTCGGCCCACACGGCAGCGCCCGTGCGCGCGGCGGCGTCGAAGGAGCCGGAGCCGTCGAAGCTCACGCGGCGCGCGGCCGGCGCGGCCTCGCGCCACAGAAACGGCGTGTAGTCGTCGGCGGCGTTGACGAACGCGATCCCGTCGGCGGGAAGGGCGGAAAGCAGCTCGCCTTTGGCGCGCGCGATGTTGTCGCGGCTGCCCAGAAGCTCGATGTGGCTCTCCCCCACGTTCGTGACGAGGCCCCAGTCGGGGCGCACGAACGAGCAGAGGCCGGTCAGCTGGCCGGCGCCGCGCATGCCCATCTCGACGACGACCATCTCGGTGTCGGCGTCGGCGGCGAGCAGCGTGCGGGGCACGCCCAGCTCGTTGTTTTGATTGGCCTTCGTGGCCACGACCGAAAACGAGGCCGACAGCACGTCGCGCGTGAGGTTCTTCGTCGTGGTCTTGCCCACCGATCCGGTAAGGGCGATCACGCGGCCGGTCAGATGGCCGCGCCATCCGCGCGCAAGGTCGGTGAAGGCGGCGTTCGTGTCAGGCACCTCGAGCAGCGCCGCGCCCGCTGCGCGCACGGCTGCGCACGCCGCCTCATCAGGGCGATGGGAAGCGAGGATGACCGTGGCGCCGTCGGCGACGGCGGAGGCGATGAAGTCGTGCCCGTCATGGCGCTCGCCGGGCAGGGCGACGTAGCATGCGCCGGGAGTCACCTCGCGGGAGTCCCAGGTGATGCTCGTCGCCTGACAGGCAGGGTCTGACGGGGCGAGGGAAACGGTCGCCTGCGTGTATGCGGCGATCTGGTCGAAGGTAAGCTGCATGGGATTAACCGAACACCTTCTCCAGCTCCTCGGCCGCAACCTCGCGGTCGTCGAAGTGGTGCTTTTCCGTACCCACGATCTGGTAATCCTCATGGCCCTTGCCGGCAACGAGGATGGCGTCGCCCGGCTGGGCGGCCTTGATCGCGCGCGCGATCGCCAAACGACGGTCGGGGTCGACCTCGAAGCGGCCCTCGCCGCCGTTCATGCCGTCGACGATGTCGTCGATGATGGCCTGCGGGTCTTCGGTGCGCGGGTTGTCGGAGGTGACGATCGCGTAATCGGCTGCCAGGGCGGCGCGGCCCATGATCGGGCGCTTGCTGGCGTCGCGGTCGCCGCCGCAGCCGAACACCACGATCGTGCGACCGTCGCCGTCGAGCGCGTCGACCGAGGCGATGGCCTTCTCAAGCGCATCGGGCGTGTGGGCATAGTCGACGTAGATCGACACGCCGCCGTCGTGCGCCGTCTTGATGCGCTGCAGGCGGCCCGGAATGGCGGGCGCATCCTTGAACGCGGCGGCCAGGGCAGCCGGTGCATAGCCCAGCTGCAGGCCGATGCCGAACGCCGTCATGATGTTCTCGACGTTGAAGCGGCCCACCAAGGGATAGGTGAACTCGAGGATCTGGCCGCGCACCGACAGCTTGACCGTGGTGTGGGTGGTGGCGTACGTGACGTCGGCCGGATAGATCTGCGCCGAGCGGTCCCAGCCCGTCGTGACGATGGAGTCCTCGCGCGCCGAGCAGCGCTTGAGCAGCTCCTTGCCCCAGGGGCTGTCGATGTTGATGACGCGGCGCGCCGGGTAGTCCGCCGAGAACAGGCGGGCCTTGGCCGCGAAGTACGACTCGAAGGTCTTGTGGTAGTCCAGGTGATCCTGGGTCAGGTTCGTGAAAGCGGTGACGGCGAACTTCGTCGCCCACGTGCGGTCGAGGTCGAGCGCGTGCGAGCTGACCTCCATCGCCACCACGCCGCAATGCTCGTCGCGCATCTGGGCGAAGAGGCGCTGCATGTCGGGCGATTCGGGAGTGGTGTGCTCGGACGGCAGATGCTCGCCGTCGATCGAGATGCCCACGGTGCCGATGAGCCCCGTGCGGCTGCCCATCACCTTGGCCAGATGCTCGACCAGGTAGGTCGTGGTCGTCTTGCCGTTGGTGCCGGTGACGCCGACCAGGTCGAACGACTCGGACGGGTTGTCGTAGAAGCGCGCCGCCATGCGCGCCATGGCCTTGCGCGAGTCCTTCACCACCACCTCGGTGATGTCGGTGGCGTCGGCAAGGTAGATCTTGCGCTCGACCACGAGCACGCGCGCGCCGCGGTCGATCGCGTCCTGGGCAAACGAGTGCCCGTCGACCTTCAACCCCACGATGCAGCAGAAGGCATCGCCTGCGCGCACGGCATCGCTGCGATAGGCGATCCCGCCCACCGGCTCGTCGGGATTGCCGATGATGGTGCAGTCAATTCCTGCAAACAGCTCTCCGCATGTCTTCTGTGCCATGAGAAACCTCAATCCTGGGTGATGTTGTAGCGGTCGATCGCATAGGCCATTATATCCCGAAACGCTGAGACGGTTTTACGCTCCCCCGGAACATCCGTAGCGCCCACAAAGCAAACGAAATTGGTCGATGAGTCGGGCAGATACCCCACAAACGAGATGTTGTAGACGCCTTTCTGGTAGCCGCCCGACGTCGAGGCGATCTCGGCCGTGCCGGTCTTGCCCACCACGCGGTAGCCCTTGATCTGGGCATCGGTGCCGGTGCCGCTGTCGACCGTGGCCTGCATCATCGTCTCGAGGTCGTCGATCGCCTGCTGGTTGTCGGTGATCTGGGACGTGTCGTAAGTGCGGTTTTCCTCCTCGATCGGCACGTCGATGAGGAAGTGCGGCGTGGTCGCCACGCCGTTGTTCGCGAGCGCCGCGTAGAAGCGCACCATCTCGATCGGCGTGGTCGTGAGGCCCTGGCCGAACGCGATGTTGTAGCCCTGCACGGTCGACCACGAATCGGACGACGCGATGTTGCCCTGGGCCTCGCCGGGGTAGTCGACGCCGGTCGTGTTGCACAGGCCGTAGCGCTGGATGGCCTCGTAGAGCTTCGAGAAGGTCAGATCGCGCGCGATCAGCGACATGCCCACGTTCGACGACTTGGCGATGATGGTCGACACGTCCATGTCCTCGTCGGCGCGCGGATGCGAGTCCGAGATCGTGTAGTCGTCCACCTTCAGCTTCGACGGGCAGTGGTACGTCGAGTTCAGGTTCACGGTGCCGTTCTCAAGCGCCGCGAGCATCGTCACCGGCTTCATGATCGAGCCCGGCTCGTAAGCAGACGAGATGCCGGAGAGGTTGGTCGCGCCCTCCTTGATGTGGGAGGTGTCGGTGATGTCGAAGGTCGGCGACGACGAGCTGGCGTAGATCTCGCCGGTCGCCGAGTCCATCAGCGTGGCTGACCCGCCCTTGCCGCCGACCGCATCGACGCGCAGCGCGAGCGACTCCTCGAGCTTCTGCTGCATGTCGACGTCGATGGACACCACGATGTCCTGGCCGTCGACGACCTCGGAGGTGACGTGCTCGCTGCCGGGCACCGGCACGCCTTCCTTGCTGTATTCGGTGGTCTTTTGGCCCGGCGTGCCGCCGAGGATGCTGTCGTACTGGAGCTCGAGGCCCGTCAGCGCCTCGCCGTCCGAGTTCAAAAGGCCGATGACCTGGCTTGCGGTGGAGCCGCACGGGTAGATGCGCTTGGTGGTCTTCTCGAAATCGACGCCCTCGATCTTGAGGTCCTTGATCTTGTTCATGCCCTCTTCGTCGGCGCCCTTGTAGAGGTACGAGAAGTTGGAGTCGAGCGTGATCTTTCCCTTGTAGTCGTCGGCGGTGCCGCCGAAGGCGGACGCGAGGGCGCCGGCTAGCTCGTCGACCTTATCGGACGAGACCATATGCGGGTGACAGAAGACGTTGTAGGCGTCCACCGTCGTGGCGAGAATCGTGCCGTTGCGGTCGTAGATCGTGCCGCGGCGCGGCTGCACGTCGACGGTCACCTCGCGCGACGTGCCGCGATCGAGGATGTTTTGGGCATCGATGAACTGCAGCCACACCAAGCGGCCCACCAGCACGAGCGCGACGGCGGCCACGATGAGGAGCAGCCAGCCCAAGCGCCCGCTCACCAGAGCGCGATCGACGCCGCCTGCGGCGGGACGGCTCTGCAGAAACGACGAAGCGCGGTCAGAAGGAGAAGAGGGCACACGGGATCCCCGTGAGGGATCGCGGCGGCTGGGCCGATCGTCCATGAGGACTTACCCCTGCGAAGCGAGGCGAGAGACGCTGCCAGCGAAAGAAAGGTTGCCGGCCGAGTCGATCGCAACCGGGTCGGCGGAAAGCGTGATGGTCTCGGAGGGCTGAGCCGCCGACATCTTCAGGCGCTCATCGGCCTGGGTCCGGATGTTGCTCGGGCTGGAAAGGAGGCTCTCCTGGACGGCGAGCGACTCGCTCGTCGTGCGCGCGGTGGCGATGTCGGAGCGCAGCGAGCTTGCCTGGGAAGCAGTGCTGTAGGCAGCCGAGGCCAAGCCGACGCGGACGAAGCCGATCAGCAAGAAGGCGACCAAGCAGACGATGAAGGCTTTGATGATCGTGACCCACGCGTCGGAGATCGTCGGGTTGGCGACATGACGGCGACCGGGGACGACGTGAACCGCAGGAGACGGAGAACTTTGGCGAGACGGTTCGGATGCCATATGATCGTAACGATATGCGGGGGCGCCGGCCATCTGCTCACCTCTTTCTACGATAGTTCACTGGTGCGTTAGAGCGGTGTGCGGCTTTTTTGCTTACGTATCTTTATTCTCATCCAGCCGTTCGGCGACGCGAAGCTTCGCGCTGCGCGAGCGGGGATTGCGCGCGATCTCTTCCGAGGAGGGAAGCAGCGGCTTGCGCGTGAGGACCTTGAGTATCGGCTTATTCCCACAGACGC
>CAVCDZ010000025.1:32812-37713 GCA_963601095.1 Oscillibacter sp. MSJ-31
GACGCAGACCGGGAGGTCTGGCGGACAGGTGCAACCTCGCGACAGGTCGCGGAAGAGATCCTTCACGATGCGATCTTCCAACGAGTGGTAGCTGATCACCACGATGCGGCCGCCGGGCACAAGCCAGCGAACCGCCGCCTCAAGGCCGCGGCGCAGCACGTCGAGCTCGGAGTTGACCTCGATGCGCAGCGCTTGGAACGTGCGCTTGGCGGGGTGTCCGCCCGAGCGGCGCGCAGAGGCGGGAACGGCGGCCTTGATCAGGTCGACCAGCTGCTCGCTCTGCGTGATGGGCGCCTCCTCGCGGGCTCGCACGACGAACTCCGCGATGCGGCTCGCCCACTTCTCGTCTGAATAGTTACGGATGACCCGAGCGAGATCTGCTGCGTTATAGGTGTTGATGATCTCAGCTGCGGTTAAGGTTTGATTGCCCGGATCCATCCGCATATCAAGAGGGCCGGTTTCCTTGAAGGAAAAGCCGCGGGCTGGCGTGGCGATCTGCACTGAGGACACTCCGAGGTCGAACAGTATCGCGTCGATCCCCGGCACCTCGGCAGACACCAAGAGGTTGTCGAGATCTCCGAAGTTGCCGGCGAGCACGTCGATGGCGGGTCGGACCTCGTCGGGCAGGGCCGAAAGGCGCTCAGTCGCGGCAGCGCGTGCCACGGCGTCCTGGTCGATGCCGATGAGGTGTCCGGTGCGCCCGATGCGCTTGGCCACTTCAAGAGAATGCCCTGCCCCACCGAGCGTCGCATCGACGTAGGTCTGCCCCTCTGAGAGGTGCAGGTTGTCGAGGCATTCGGGAAGCAGGACGGGAATATGCCGATATTCGCTTGTCATCGTGCGCACGCTTGAGAACTAGTTGAACAGGGAGGCCAAGTCGGTGTCTTCCACGAACTCGTTCCAGCGCTTCTCATCCCAGATCTCGAAGTGATCCGTGTCACCCACGATAACGATCTCCTTGTCCAGGGAGGCGACGTCGCGTTGCGCCTGAGATAGGTGAATGCGACCCGAGTTGTCTACCTCGCACTTCTGAACGCGCGAATTCAAGACCTTCCGCTGAGCCACCATCTTGCGGTTGCTCGTGGAATAGCCGCCCTGAGAGGCGAACAGGCTGTCCACCCAATCGGAGAAGGCTTCGGTCTCGAAGACAAGCAGGCACTGGTTCGTGGGATCGGGGGTCACCCTCAGATCCTCGGAAAGAACCCTGCGAAAATCGGCGGGAAGAGACAAGCGCCCTTTGGCATCCAGCTTGCGGCTGTATTCGCCAAGAAGATCGCTCACCTTCCCTCCTTCCTCGGGGGTCTCTCGTGAAAGTTATTGTAGGTGAGCCCTCCCCACATTGCAACACAAAATGGGATTCCCTCCCACTTCGCCACCCCCTCTCCCCCGCTCTCGCCACCGCTTTTGAGCAGGGGTCAACGAGCGGCACAAGATAGTGTGCCCGCACGTGCGGAACCCACAAGATGGAAGCGAGAATCAGGGTGGGAGAAAGGGGGAGGTTCTGTGGGCGAGCTGTGGAGGGCTGCGCATGCGAGCGGTCTGCGAGGCGGCGCGCACGCGGGCTGTGCGCTCAAAACGCAGCGTGGGCGGCGGTGGGAAGCCCGAGTGGGAGGCGGTGGGAAGGCCGGGTGGGAGGCGGTGGGAGGCACGTTGAGAGGGCCGCGCCTGAGAACAGAGCCATCGACCCCACACGAGCGTCATTGCGCATCAGCGCAGGTCAGAGGTGTATTTTTACATGAGAGACGCGTCGGCGTGAGCGCAAAGGCCCAGATCAGGCTTTAGTTAGCACGCGCAGTCGAGCGGGTGGAGTTCGTCCCGCTCGCGTCGTCGGCAGCGTTGTTCGCCCCACCGGTTGCGTTGCCCGCAGAAGAGGCGCCCGAAGACGACCGTCTACTTTGAGTTGAACCCTCGTTCTGGGTCGCCTCGGTATCCTGAGCCTCGTCATCGGCGGCCGCATCGCTCGCGTCGTCTTCGGCAAGCAGGTCGCTCACGGGGAGCACGCGCGCAAAGGAGTGGGGCGCGGGAGCAGACGAGGGCGTCGTCACCAACGACACTAAAGCAGCGATTGAGAGTAAGGCGGCAACGGCGAGCAAGGCGCATGAGAGCCACGAGAAGACGCTTGACGTCTCCTCGTCCTCTTCGTCGAGCGACGGGTCGTATCCGCCGCGCGCATGTTTCGCCATGACGCACCTCGTCCCCTCGTCAGATAGCCAAACCAATTGTTCTGCATTCTACCGCAACCAGGTCAGAGGGGGTTAAGCGATTCCCTCTGCGCAACCGAATGGCACCGCACGCACCGTCCGGTCGCGCACTTGCACGGCCTCAAGGTAGCGCCATGCTCAACCACGCGTTGAGGGGCTAGTGCGCAGAGCGCGGATGGGCGGCAAGGTACTCCTCGCGCATATGGGACATCTGCACGTGCGTGTAGATCTGGGTGGTGGAGATATCAGCGTGGCCCAGCATCTCTTGGATGGCGCGTAAATCGGCGCCGCCTTCGAGCAGATGCGTGGCAAACGAGTGGCGCAAGGTGTGGGGATGCAGCCCCTCGACACCGATCAAGCGGCCGGCGCGCTCCACGATCGCATGCACGCTTTGGCGGCTCAGGCGCCCACCGCGCGCGTTCAGGAACGCCGCCGGCGTCGGGCGCGCAGCTGCCATCGAAAGCGCCGGGCGGCCCTCGTCAAGATAGCGGCGCATCCGCTTGGCAGCCATGCCCGAAAACGGGACGAGCCGCTCTTTCGACCCCTTGCCCCTCACGCGCAGGCATCCCTCGTCGAAGTACACCGCGCCCACATCGAGCCCCACCAGCTCGCTCACGCGCAGGCCGCATCCGTACAAGACCTCGAGCATCGCTGAATCGCGCAGCTCGCGCGGGGTTGAGGCGGGAAGGGCATCGAGCATGCGCGCAACCTGGTCGATCGACAAGACGTCGGGCAAGGAGGCAGGTTTGCGCGGCAGGCGCACGGTCTGCGAGGGGTCCTCGGACAACAGGCCCTCGCGCACGAGGAACCGATGGTAGCCGCGCACGGTCGACAGGCGCCGCGCGACCGTCGAGGGAGCCAGGCCCTCCTCCCGCATCGCCCCTTCGAAGGCCACGATGTCCTCGCGGGCGACGGCAGACGCGTCTTCGATGCCGCGCGACGCGAGAAAAACGCGGTAGGTTGCCAGGTCATGGGCGTAGGAGCGCACGGTGGCAGCGGCCGAGCCGCGCTCGATCGCAAGGTAGCTCAGATAGTCCTGCTCGTAAAAGCCCATCTCGCCCCTCGCCCCTCGACGTGTCTTGCACCCTCGGCTCGATTGTAGCGCAGGCGGGCACGGGCCTGCCCTCAGCGACCTGGCCTCCGAGCAGTGCAGGTCCAAACGCACGGAGGGCCGCTCATCGGCGGCCCTCCAGGTTCGTTAGTTTTCGCGCTTCTGCGCTTCGTGCTTGACGGCGGCGCCGACGAAGCCCTTGAACAGCGGGTGCGGTTTGGTGGGGCGGCTCTTGAACTCAGGATGCCCCTGGCTGGCAAGGAACCACGGATGATCGGGAATCTCGATCATCTCAGTCAGGCGGCCATCGGGCGACAGACCCGAGATGCGCAGCCCGGCGTTGACGAGCGTGTCGCGATACGTGTTGTTGACCTCGTAGCGATGGCGATGGCGTTCGTAGATGATCTCCTCGCCGTACACCTGGTACGCGAGCGAGTCCTTGTCGAGCTTGCACGGGTACGCGCCCAGACGCATCGTGCCGCCCTTGTCCTCGACGTCTTCCTGCTCGGGCATCAGGTCGATGACCGTGTAGTCGGCGTTCTCGTCGAACTCGGCGCTCGTTGCGCCCGGCAGCCCGGCGACGTCGCGGGCGAACTCGCAGACCGCCGCCTGCAGGCCCAGGCAGATGCCCAAGAACGGGATCTTATGCTCACGAGCGTAGCGAGCCGCCTCGATCTTGCCCTCGAAGGCGCGCTGGCCGAAGCCGCCCGGCACCAGGATGCCGTCCATCGAGCCCAGCGTCTCCTCGACGTTGGAGGCGTTGAGCTCCTCGCCGTCGATCAGGTGCACCTCGGCGTTGACGCCGTTGGCGACGCCGGCATGGCCCAGCGCCTCGATGATGGACAGGTAGGCATCGGGCAGGCTGACGTACTTGCCGACCACCGCGATGTCGACCATGCCCTCGCAGGCATCGGCCGCGGCGAGGAAGGTCTTGAGCGGCGTCAGGTCGATGTCGGTGACGTCGAGCTTCATGCGGTTCAGCACCTGCACGTCGAAGCCCTGGTCGTACAGGGACAGCGGAACCTGGTAGATGGACGGCGCGTCGATGCAGGACAGCACGTCTTCGGGCGCGACGTCGCAGAACAGCGCGATCTTCTCGCGCACCTGGTCGGAGATCTCGTGGTCGGAGCGGCACACGATGAAGTCGGGCTGCACGCCGATGGAGCGCAGCTCCTTGACGCTGTGCTGGGTGGGCTTGGTCTTCACCTCGTGGGCGGCTGCGATGTAGGGCACCAGCGTCACGTGGACGAAGCACACGTCCTCCTCGGGGCGCTCCTTCTTGAACTGGCGGGCCGCCTCGATGAACGGCTGCGACTCGATGTCGCCGATCGTGCCGCCGATCTCGGAGATGACGATGTCGGCGTTGGACTGGTCGGCGATGCGGCGCAGGCGATCCTTGATCGCCTCGGTCACGTGCGGGATAACCTGCACGGTGCCGCCCAGGAAATCGCCGCGGCGCTCGCGCGCGATCAGGCTCTTGTAGATGGAGCCCTGCGTGAAGTTGGACTCGCGAGACAGGTTCTCGTCGATGAAGCGCTCGTAGTGGCCCAGGTCGAGGTCGCCCTCATGGCCGTCGTCGGTGACGAACACCTCGCCGTGCTGGAACGGAGACATGGTCCCCGGGTCGACGTTGAGGTAGGGATCCATCT
>CAVCDZ010000026.1:0-5608 GCA_963601095.1 Oscillibacter sp. MSJ-31
CGCGACGTGCGCATCGATCAGGCGGTCGTGGGCTCGTGCACCAACGGCCGCATCGAGGACATGCGCCAGGCCGCCGAGGTGCTCAAGGGCCGCACGGTCAATCCGTTCGTCCGCTGCATCATCATCCCGGCGACCCAGCAGGTCTACAAGCAGTGCATCGACGAGGGCCTGATGGACATCTTCATCGACGCCAACTGCGCGGTCTCGACGCCCACCTGCGGCCCGTGCCTGGGCGGTTACATGGGCATCCTTGCCGCGGGCGAGCGCTGCATCTCCACGAGCAACCGCAATTTCGTCGGTCGCATGGGCGACCCGACGAGCGAGGTCTACCTGGCCTCGCCGGCCGTCGCCGCCGCGAGCGCCGTTTTGGGCCATATCGGCCTTCCCGAAGACTTGGATTAGGAGAAGCACATGCAGTTCAAGGGAACCGTTCATCGCTATGGCCGCGACGTCGACACCGACGTCATCATCCCGGCCCGTTATCTCAACACGTCAGACCCTGCCGAGCTCGCCAAGCACTGCCTGGAGGACTTGGATAAGGAGTTCGTCAACAAGGTGAAGCAGGGCGACGTCATCGTCGCCGACGAGAACTTCGGTTGCGGATCGTCGCGCGAGCATGCGCCGATCGCGATCAAGGCCGCCGGCATCGACGTCGTCATCGCCAAGAGCTTCGCGCGCATCTTCTACCGCAACTCGATCAACACGGGCCTCGCGATTCTCGAGTGCCCCGAGGCAGTCGACGCGATCTCCGACGGCGACACCGTGTCGGTCGACACCGATTCCGGCACCATCGTCGACGAGACCACGGGCAAGACCTTCACGGCTCAGCCCTTCCCGCCGTTCATCGCCGACATCATCGAGCAGGGCGGCCTGCTCAACCGCACGCGCCACGTGCTCGGCCTCGACTAGGCGCGCGCATATCATCGATCATCGTTTGAAAGAGGATTGTTTTTCATGACCACGTACAAGGTTTGCTTGCTCCCCGGCGACGGGATCGGCCCCGAGATCATCGCCGAGGGCGTGAAGGTGCTGAACGCCGTCGGCGCGAAGTACGATACGGAGTTCGCAGGCCGCAAGGCGCTTATCGGCGGCTGCGCCATCGACGAGACGGGCACAGCCCTGCCGGATGCCACGCTCGAGATCGCCAACTCGTCCGATGCCGTGCTGCTTGCTGCGGTGGGCGGCCCGAAATGGGATACGACCGATCCCACTAAGCCGCGCCCCGAGCAGGGCTTGCTCGGCATCCGCAAGGCGCTCGGCCTCTACACCAACCTGCGCCCGGTGCAGATCTTCAAGGCCTTGGCCGACGCCTCCACGCTCAAGCCCGAGGTCATCGACGGGGTCGACATGATGATCGTCCGCGAGCTGACCGGCGGCTTGTACTTCGGTCGCCGCGAGCGCTTCTTTGACGAGGAGGGTGCCGGCACGGACGGCGCCCGTGGCCAGCGCGCCTACGACACGCTCGAGTACCGCGAGTACGAGATCGAGCGCATCGCCCGCCAGGCATTCGAGGCCGCGCGCAAGCGCCGCGGTCGCGTGCATTCCGTCGACAAGGCCAACGTGCTTGAGACGAGCCGCATGTGGCGCGAGATCGTACACCGCATCGGTGCCGAGGAGTACCCGGACGTCGAGCTGATCGACATCCTGGTGGACAACTGTGCCATGCAGCTCATCAACAAGCCGGCCGACTTCGACGTCGTGGTCACCGAGAACACGTTCGGGGACATCCTCTCCGACGAGGCTGCCCAGATCACGGGCTCGCTCGGCATGCTGGCATCGGCCAGCCTTGGCGACGGCGTGGCGCTCTACGAGCCGAGCCACGGCAGCGCCCCCGACATCGCCGGCAAGGGCATCGCCAACCCGCTCGCGCAGATCCTTTCGGTTGAGATGATGCTGCGCTACAGCTTCGACATGGGCGACGCCGCCGACGACATCGCGCGCTCCGTCACCGCCGTGCTCGACGAGGGCTGGCGCACGGTCGACCTGGCCAGCGCCGACACCCCGAAGGACAAGATCGTGGGCACGGTTGCGATGGGCAATCTCGTCGTCGATCACCTGTAAGGCGCCTGTGCTCAGCGCAAACCGAAAACGAGGGGCCGCGATCCGCACAGGGTCGCGGCCTTTTTCGGCTCAGTGCGGCGTTTTCGCGCCGCTGTGCAGAATTGGGTCGATCGGCAACGATTCTTGGGCGCGAACGCGCGTTTCCGTGTGAGGGCGTCGCCGTTTCCCCAGGTCGCGATTTTCGCGCTCGGGGATGAGCGCCTCGATTCGGGTCGCGTTGGAGGGAAAATCGTTGCCGATCGACTCGATTCTGCAAAAAGGTCTCGGATTGCCGCACTCGGCACGCAGAGATGCGCATCAGGCACTCCCCAGACCCGCTGTACCGCGTGCGCGCCTGCGTTATACTGACTCAGTTACCTACGCGCGCGTCGTGCCAGGTGGGCAGAACCCGCCGGCGGCAGGGCGCGCGAACGTGAGAGAAAAGGAAAGCAGAGAGCATATGGCTATCAAAGCACCGGAAGGAACCTTCGACCTCCTTCCTGACGACGTGCGTTTTTGGGAGAAGTTCCGCGCCACGGCCTTCGACGTCTTCGGTCGCTGCGGCTACCAGCCCGTCGAAACGCCGCTGTTCGAGCAAACCGACCTGTTCGTGCGTGGCATCGGCGAGTCGACCGACGTGGTGTCCAAGGAGATGTTCACGGTGGTCTCCGGCGGCAACCTGGAAAAGCTGCTCGCCGGCGAGTCCATCAAATCCAAGTCGAAACTCTCGCTGCGCCCCGAGGGCACGGCGGGCGTGGTGCGCGCCGTCGTCCAGCATGATTTGGTGCCGCAGGGCGGCGCACCGGCCAAGCTCATGTACGCCGGCCCGATGTTCCGCGCCGAGCGCCCGCAGAAGGGCCGCCTGCGCCAGTTCCGCCAGGTAGGCGTCGAATGTCTGGGCGCCGACGAGCCGACGGTGGACGCCGAGGCCATCATCATGCTGATGCGCTTCTACGAGGCGATCGGCATTCCCGCTGCCGAGACGCGCCTTCTGCTCAACTCGATGGGCTGCGAGAAGTGCCGCCCGGCCTACCGCGATCTGGTGCGCGACTTCATCCGCGCGCACGCCGACGAGCTGTGCGAGGAGTGCAACCATCGCGCCGACCTCAATCCGCTGCGCGCCTTCGACTGCAAGGTGCCCGGTTGCCACGAGGTGATGGAGGACGCTCCCAAGATCACCGATTATCTCTGCGACGATTGCCGCGCCCACTACGAGGCGGTGCGCGGCTACCTGGATGCCGCGGGGCTGTCCTACGTTGAGGATTCACGGCTCGTGCGCGGCCTCGACTACTACACCCGCACGGTGTTCGAAATCCAGGTCGACACCGGCATGGGCAGCCAAAACGCCATCGGCGGCGGGGGTCGCTACGACAAGCTCGCCAAGGAAGTCGGCGGCCGCGACACTCCCGGTCTGGGCTTTGCGCTCGGCTATGAGCGCTGCGTGCTCGCCCTCGAGGCGCTCGGCGCCAAGACCGACGCCGCCCAGGTGCCCGACGCCTTCGTGGCCTGCGTCGACGACTCGCTGCGCGCCCAGGTCTTCCAGATCGTGCAGGACTGCCGCGCGGCAGGCCTGACCGTCGACATGGACCATCAGCGCCGCAGCCTGAAAAGCCAGTTCAAGCTCGCTGACAAGCTCGGCGCGCGTCAGGTGGTCATCCTCGGCCCCGACGAGGTGTCCGCCGGCGTGGCGAAGGTCCGCGACATGGACACCCACGAGGAGCGCACCGTCGCCCTCGGTGCCTTGATCGCAGAGCTTGGCTAAGCGCGGTGTCCCTCTGTGCAGTTTTACCGGCGCTGTCGAATTTGACCTGCACAGGCACAAAGCGGATGACTATAGTAAGAAGGTACGCCGAGCGGCCGTCATGGGCGCCCCTCGGCAGTGAATGATAACGATTAGGAGCAAGCACTCATGACCGATCTTCTGAACGAGTACAGCATGCATTCCCATACGTGCGGCCAGCTGCGCCGCGCGGACGTGGGTGCGGAAGTCACCCTTACCGGCTGGGTATGGCACAACCGCGACCATGGTGGGCTCATCTTCATCGACCTGCGCGATCGCGACGGCTACACCCAGTGCGTCGTCGACCCCGACTGCGTCAGCGCCGATGACTTCCATGTGGCAGAGCATCTGGGCCGTGAGTACGTCATCGAGGTCACCGGCAAGGTGCGCGCTCGCATGGACGACGCGATCAACCCGAACATGGCCACCGGTGAGATCGAGGTGCTGGCGAGCTCCGTCACGATCCTCAACAAGTCGGTCACGCCTCCGTTCTCGATCGAAGACGGCATCGAGACCGACGAGATCACCCGCATGAAGTGGCGCTACCTCGACCTTCGCCGCCCCGAGATGTACGCCAGCCTGAAGCTGCGCCATCAGGTGGCCCAGGCCATGCGCCGCGCGCTCGACGAGCGCGGCTTCCTCGAGGTCGAGACGCCGATCCTGGCAAACTCCACCCCCGAAGGCGCGCGCGACTACATCGTCCCGTCCCGTCCCAACCCCGGCAAGTTCTACGCGCTCCCGCAGAGCCCTCAGCAGTTCAAGCAGATGCTGATGGTCGGCGGCATCGAGCGCTACTACCAGATCGCCCGCTGCTTCCGCGACGAGGACCTGCGCGCCGACCGCCAGCCTGAGTTCACCCAGGTCGACATCGAGATGAGCTTCGTCAAGGGCGAAGACGTCATGGTGATGATGGAAGACGTCATGGCAGAGGCCCTGCACGCCGTCGGCGTCGACCACGCCTTCCCGCTACAGCGCATGCAGTACTCCGAGGCGATGGATCGCTTCGGCTGCGACCGTCCCGACATCCGCTTCGGCATGGAGCTCGTCAACCTGACCGACATCGTCAAGGGCTGCGGCTTCAAGGTGTTCGCGAGCGTCGCCGAGTCCGGCGGCCTGGTCAAGGCCATCAACTGCAAGGGCGCGGGCGACTGGAGCCGCGGCGAGATCGAGAAGCTCGCCGACATCGCCGCCGACAACGGCGCGAAGGGCATGGCCTGGATCGCCTTCACGTCCGACGGCAAGGAGAAGAGCCCGATCATCAAGTTCTTCGACGACGAGACCTACGCCAAGATCAAGGAAGCCACCGACGCGCAGCCGGGCGACCTCCTGCTCTTCGCGGCCGACGTCCCCGACGTCGCCAACGCGGTGCTCTCCGCGCTGCGCCTGCACATGGCCGATGCGCTTGGCATCGAGCGTTCGGGTCATGCGCTTCTGTGGGTCGTTAACTTCCCGATGTTCCGCTACGACGAGGACGAGAAGAAGTACGCCGCTGAGCACCATCCGTTCACCCATGTGCTCGAGGAGGACCTGGACAAGATCGAGACGGCTCCGCTCGAGTGCGGCAGCTACTCGTACGACCTGGTTATGGACGGCTTCGAGGTCGGTGGCGGCACGATCCGTATCCACAACGCCGAGGAGCAGCGTCGCATCCTGCGCGTCTGCGGCCTGACCGACGAGGAGATCGACCAGAAGTTCGGCCACCTGATCCATGCGCTCGAGCTTGGCGCGCCCCCGCACGGCGGCATCGCACTCGGCCTTGACCGCCTGGGCATGCTGCTTGCCGGCAAG
>CAVCDZ010000026.1:5652-15649 GCA_963601095.1 Oscillibacter sp. MSJ-31
CCTTGACCGCCTGGTCATGCTGCTTGCCGGCAAGAGCTCGATCCGCGACGTCATCGCCTTCCCGAAGACGAGCTCGGCGTCCGACCCGATGACGGGTGCCCCGAGCCAGGTGACCACGCGTCAGCTCAAGGAAGTCTCCCTGCGCACGCTGTAGCGCCCACGCCCCATATCCGGGCTTTTGCGTTGCCGGCCCTCATCCCGCCTCCACATCGCTCCGCCGACCCGGCTCTGAGGCACGTTTGCCCAGTTAGCCGCGGCATACGCTTCAACCATTCCGCGAAATGCGCGCTATAGTGTGCGTTAAACATTTTTGCGGCGCCTAGCACATCAGGGTGAGAAAGGACGGGGAGATCCCGATGGTTGGGTTTTATCAGACAACGCGCGTAGCGCAGGTGAGGCGCGTCTTGGGCATCGTGTTGGTGCTGAATCTGGCGGTTGCGTTGGCGAAGTTCTGTTACGGCCTCATTACCCATTCGACGTCGATGCAGGCCGACGGCATCCATTCCATCTTCGATTCGGCTGGCAACGTCGTGGGGCTCGTGGGCATCACGCTGGCCCTGCGCCCGGCCGACAAGGGCCATCCGTACGGCCACTACAAGTTCGAGACCTATGCGAGCATGGTGATCGGGGTGCTGCTGATCCTCGCAGCGATCGAGGTGGGCTCGAGCGCGGTGTCGTCGCTCGTCTCGGGCGTCCACGCAGCTGAGGTCACGCCGGTGTCCTTCGTGGTGATGGGCGGAACGCTTGCCATCAACGTCCTGGTCACGCGCTATGAGCGTCGCGAGGGCAAGCGCCTCAACAGCGACGTGCTCATGGCAGACGCCAGCCACACGCTGTCTGACGCGATGGTGTCGACCGGTGTCATCGTCGGTCTGGCCCTCGTGTGGGCGGGCTTCCCAATCGCCGACTCGGTGATGGCGCTCGTCGTCATGGTGGCCATCCTCTACACGGCAGTCGACGTGTTCCGCGCGGCCTTCGAGACGCTTTCCGACAAGGCGCGCATCCCCGAGGAGGAAATCCGCGCGGCCGTCGAGGCGGTTCCTGGCGTGGGCAACGCGCATCGCATCCGCACCCGCGGCACGCGCGGCGATGTCTACGCCGACCTGCACGTGCTGGTCGATCCTCGCATGACCGTCGCGGTTTCCCATGAGCTGGCCGACCGGATCGAGTCGGAGATCATCCACCGGTTCCCGCAGGTGAAGGACATCCTCGTTCACATCGAGCCCAACGACGCCTTCCATCGTAAGCACGAGTAGGGAAGGGGCGCGTGCACGTGCTCGGCTGAGCCTTTCTCGTTCCTGGCAGACCGCTCCTTCGAAAAAAGTCGGAGAAACGGTTGACGTGTTTTCCTGTTCTGGTAATATACCTACTCGCTGAAGTTGTTCAGCCACTTCGGGCGGTTAGCTCAGGGGGAGAGCGCTACCTTGACACGGTAGAGGTCACTGGTTCGATCCCAGTATCGCCCACCACTTAAAACGCGAGGTCAGAAGCCTGGAACGGTTTCTGACCTCGCTTCGTTTGTAGGGCTGGTCGCACGTCGCCTCAAGAGCGGCACCGCCACGAGCACCGGGAATCGCCGGTTTGGATACGAAGGAGAATCGCTCATGCACACCAACGTGTCGCTGCAGCAGATGCGCTACATCATCGAGGTCGCCGAGTGCGGGTCCATCAATGCGGCAAGCCAGCAGCTCTACGTGTCTCAGCCCACGCTGTCCACGACGATCAAGGACATCGAGCGGGAGCTGGGCATCTCGATCTTCAACCGCACGAACCGCGGCATCACGCTCACCAACGAGGGCATCGAGTTCATCGGCTACGCCCGCCAGATCCTCCAGCAGTTCGACCTGTTCGAGGCCCGCTACTCGTCGGGCACCAACGTCGCTGCCGGCCATCTGGCGATCTCCTCGCAGCACTACGCCTTCAGCGTCCATGCGTTCGTGAGCTTGGCTGAGGAATACGACGAGAAGGAATACAACTTCTCGCTGCGCGAGACGCGCACCGCCGAGATCATCGAGGACGTGAAGGACTACCGAAGCGAGATCGGCATTCTCTACCTGTCCGGCTTCAACCGCAAGGTCTTGACGAAGGCCCTCACCGACGCCGGCCTGACCTTCACGCCGCTGTTCGAGGCGCGCCCTCATGTCTTCGTGAACCATCACCATCCGCTCGCCGGACGCGCGAGCATCAAGCCCGAGGAGCTGGAGGACTACCCGCGCTACTCGTTCGAGCAGGGCGCGAACAACTCCTTCTTCTTCGCCGAGGAGCCCTTAAGCCAGTTCCCGCATCGCCAGAACATCACGTACTACGACCGCGGCACGCTGACGATCCTGCTCGCCAACCACAACGGCTACACGATCTCGACCGGCGTGATGTCGGGCGAGATGGGCCAGGACATCTGCTCGATCCCGCTCGAGGTCGACGAGACGATGACGGTCGGGTTCGTCTACCACGCCGAGCGCCCGCTCTCTCCGCTGGCCCAGCGCTACATCGAGAAGCTGCGCGAGGGCATCGAGGCCAACCCGACGGTCACGACCTACTTCCCACGCGCGCACGAATAGGGCGCGTAGGGCCTGGGGATAGCGAGGCGAGAAGGGCAGGTCAGCGAGGGCGCCGCAGCGGGGGATCCGGGCGGTGCTGTCTTGCATAAGGCCAGGTGGATCGCGCGTTTGAGCAGGGTTAAAAAAGTTTGAAATACCCCCTTGCGCGCATCGCCAGATCCCGTATAATACTTTCTTGTCGCGCGGACGTGGCTCAGCTGGTAGAGCACCACCTTGCCAAGGTGGGGGTCGCGGGTTCGAACCCCGTCGTCCGCTCCATTTGTTGATAAGAGCCGGTTGAATTTTATTCGGCCGGCTTTTTTATCGGCGACGTGGCCAAGTGGTAAGGCAGAGGCCTGCAAAGCCTTTATCACCGGTTCGAATCCGGTCGTCGCCTCCATACAACGCGTGAAGGAGTCGGGTATATCCCGGCTCCTTTTTCGTGTGGGGCGCTTGTGCGGTTCCCGGCAACGATAGTCCGAGAGGCAGACTGCCGGTCGCTGGCGCAGGGGAGGAGTGGGAGTGCGAGCACGGCCGGGCGCTGGGCTCTCGGGGCGGCGGTGGCGCATCTCGTGTCCGCGCCTTTCGGGTACAATGGTGGGCAACCAAAGGGGAGGGGAAGCATGGCAGACAACGGCCAGCGCAAGGGTACGGACGCTCAAGACGCATCAGAGGAGCTGAAGACTTCGAGCGCGCAGGGCGTTTCAGGGGAATCTCAGGACCAGACGGCCGCCAAGGATGCGTCGGCTAAGACGCAGGCCCACGCGAGCGCAGAGGGCGCTTCGGAGGAGCCGCGCACCCAGGCAAGCGCATCTGAGGCGGAAGCGCCGAAGAAGCCGGTGGGCGAGCGCTCCATCGAAGACCTCCCGCCGCTGCAGCAGGCAGCCGCACGGCGCGCCGAGGCGGCCAAGGGCGGCATGTTCGACGTGTCCCACACGTCCGACAAGCAGCCGGCAGCGCCGGTCTCCAAGCGCCAGAAGATCATCCGCGTGGTGGTCGTGGCCGCTGCCCTCGCGCTCGGCGCGCTGGTGTTGGCCACGTCGGGATCGGGACAGCTCAACGTCTCGGTCATGTCTGACAGCGGCGCTGCCGACGGCTACGACGTCGACGTGGCGCTCTACTCGGGTGACGTGACGGGCGTGCTGAGCGACGACGATCCTTCCAACGATCCCGAGCCCCTGGAGACGCATCGCATCCCGGTGGGGCAGCGCACGACGTTCAACGTCCAAGGCTTCGGCGAGCATACGCTTGACGTGACGTTTGCCGAGGACGCGCCCGTGGGCAACCCCGACCCGGTCACGGTCAGCATGTTCGGCATCGACATGCGCTCGACCGTGACGACGGCCTAGCGCCGCTCGCGAGCCGCCGCCCGAGCTGTCGCGCCGCCCGAGACGCCGCTCAACACGAGCCGCCGCGAAGGCAAACTAGCCCAGAAACACGACGAGGCCCCGTTACCGGGGCCTCGTTTCATGCGGCAGGAATAGAGTGCCGCCCAACCTTACTTGAACGACGCGACGACGTAGGACGCGTCTTCGGGCAAGCCATCGTTGCTGTAGACGCTCGTGAGCGGGCAGGCGGCGATGCGCCACGTGCGCGTGCCCCCGTCGCCCTCGTAAGTTCCCTCCACGTACGTGTTGCCATAGGAGTCGGTTCCCTGGTCGGTCGTCGGCGCATCGTCGAGGCCGAGGGCCGTGCGCGCTTGGTCAATCGCGGTCTGCTGGTCGGGCGTGCTGAAGAGCGCGTAGCGCAGGCGGCAGTCGTAAGCAGAAGACGAGGCCAGCGTCACGCGCCACGACCCGTTGAGCAGGCGCGCCGCATCGGCGGCCGAGATCTTGTCGACGCCCTGCAGATACCACGCGCCGGCGGTGGCAAGGTCGACGCCTTCCGGCAGATGGATCAGATCGATGCCGCCGGCGGACTTCTCCTCGTCTTTCGTGTTGTCGTAGGTCGCCCCGGCGATCGAGTCGGACAGCGACGTTAAGCTGTCGGCCGTCGCGTCGGCCAGGTCAGCGGCCTGCGGGAGGTTGTAGGACACCTCAGCGGTGGCGTTCGCCTTGACCTGCTCGGGTGTGCTCGCGGCCGGGAAGAGCGTCCCGTTCGCGACGAGGATCGCCACGAGGACGACGCCGATCACGACGGCGGCCCCAAAGGCGATGGGCGGGAAATGCCGATGCAGCGTGAGGCCCCACTGATGCAGCGCGCCGGCCCGGTCGTACTCCATGGTCTGACCCTGGCTGTCGTAGGGGAAGGGGCGGTTGGGGTCGTTGACGTAATGCGCATGCTTGACCGGGCGCATGGGCGTGGCCGCCCCGTTGGCGCGATGGTCGCTGTGCTTGGGCATGAGGTTCCTTTCGCAGAAGAGCACCGCAGGCCCCAGCAAGCCCGGGTGTGCGGCAATAGCTTGTATCTCAGGATACCCTTATCGACTGATGGGGATAATCTGTACGTCCCCGTCGCCACTGAAGAACCATCCGTTCATGCTATGATGTCTAAACCCTGTGAGGGAGTAGTTGACATAGCGCTCTATGTGACCCGTCAACATCATGGCCAACAAAAAGGTCTGGCGTGTCTTAATCGACAAGACTCACGGCTCGAAGGACGATCGTTCCCGCCTTCGACCGTGGGTCTTTTTTTGAGTGGAGCGAAAGAAAGGGCATACTCGATGGATCTCTCGATTTTCACGACGCCGGAGGCTTGGATCAGCCTGATCACCCTGCTGTTCCTTGAGATCGTCCTCGGCGTGGACAACCTGGTCTTCATCGCCATCACCACCGATCGCCTCCCTCCCGAAAAGCAGCACATCGGCCGTAAGCTGGGCCTGTTGGGTGCCATGCTCATGCGCATCCTGTTCCTGTCGTTCGCGTCGTTCCTGGTCCACATGACCAACCCTCTGTTCACGATTCCCGGCGTCTACATCGGTGGGGAGGAGCTGGGCTTTTCGATCCGAGACCTCGTCTTGCTCTTCGGCGGCCTGTACCTGATCTACAAGGGCATCGTCGAGGTGCGCGACGTGCTGCGTCTGTCCGACGAGAAGGAGAGCCAAGGCGATGCCGACGCGCCTCGCCGCGCGCTTTCCCTGCCGGGAGCGGTCGGCACGATCATGGTCATGGACCTGGTCTTCTCGATCGACTCGGTCATCACTGCGGTCGGCCTTGCCAACCACCTGATCGTCATGGTCCTTGCGGTCATGATCGCGATCATCTTGATGATGGTGTTCATCGACGCGATCTCCGACTTCATCAACGCACACACCGAGATGAAGATCCTGGCCCTCGTGTTCATCGTCACGATCGGCGTGCTCCTCGTGCTCGACAGCCTCGGCATCAACTCCGGCATAGAGGTGCTCGACATGCATGCTGAGAAGCTGATGGTCTACTTCGCTATGGTCTTCGCGATCGTGCTCGAGGTCATCCAGATGCGCTACACCAAGAACTACCGCGAGTGGACGGTGAAGAAGAACCTCGAGATGATGCGTGCGCGCGGTTACGACCCGCAGAAAACCGACACCCTGGCGCTCGCCGAGGCGCTGATGGAGGTCGAGGAGTCGCACCCCGAGATGCCCAAGGCCAAAGCGGCGGACGGTTCGTCGATAGGCGAGGGCACGCCGGCGAAGGGCGAGACGGCCACGGGTGCTGCGTCGTCGGATGGTAAGGACGCTGCGCAGTCGGATGCCAAGGGCGCCGCGCCGTCGGACGACAAGGATGCGCAGGCCGAGCGGGTGTAACCCTTACTCGTCGGTGGGCTGGAAGTGGCGCTTGCACTCCTCGGTCACGACGAAGCGGGTCGCGCGCGGGAGGCAGCGCACGGTCAGCGGCGTGGTGAGCGTGGTGGGCTCGCCGTCGTACTCCACGAGCATGGCCGGATCGGCGTCGATGCGGATCTCGCTGCCGCGGTACAGCTCGAGCGCGCCCATCTTCTTGGCGATGGCGCCTGAGTGGTCGAAGACCTTGGCCATCAGCGTCGGCAACAGCTCGAGGGCGCTCTTGGTCTTGAGCACGACCACGTCGAGCATGCCGTCGCGCGGCAGGTTGCTGTCCGATACCATCACATCGAATTGCATCTTGGAGAAGTTGGCGAAGATCACGCCGATGCCCGACACGCTGAAAGGCTCGCCGTCGATCGTGAGCGTGAAGTCCGACACCTGCGGGCGGGGGTTCGAGAACGCCGCCTCGAAGTAGGCGATGTCGCCGAGCAGGCGCTTGTGCTCGGTGGCGGTGCGCATGATCAGCTCGTCGTAGCCGCAGCCCGCCATCATCGTGAACCCGCGCTTCGTGCCGTCGGCCGTTTCCAGTTCGCCCAGGTCGAAATCGAGGGTGATGGCCTCGTCGACCACCTTGCACAGGGCATGCGACTCGTTGGGCTCGAAGAGGTTCATGGCGAGCAGGTTGGCGGTGCCGGCCGGGAAGGGGAGGATCGGGATGCCGGTGTTGCGCAGCTCGTAGCTGACCGACGCCACGGTCCCATCTCCGCCGCTGGCGACCACGAAGTCGAAGCTTGCCGCGTCGGTGAGCAGGTCGGCCAAGGGCGTCGTGCCGCCGAAGGAGCGGATGCTCACCTCGTCGCCGTCTTCAGCGTACATGCGGACGAAATCGTAGACCGTGCCGTTGCGCAGCCCCGAGCGTAGGTTATGTATGACGAGTACTTTCAAGCTGACCCCTTTTGTTAGAATGCATAGTACATGAAATGCCCGCCCGGAGGGTATGGCCTCATAGATCGGTCGTATCTTTACCGGCTTATCCCGTAGACAATGCGAAGGGTACCCTCAATGCTCGTCGAAACCGATGCTCAACTAAAAGAGTTCATGGCGCGTTGCGCTCAAAGCCCCTACATGGCCATCGACACGGAGTTTTTGCGCGAGAAGACGTATTACGCCAAGCTCTGTTTGGTTCAGGTCGCCATCGCGGGAGAGGTCGCCATCATCGATCCTCTGGGCATCAAGGACCTCACGGTCATGGCGCCGTGCCTGGTCGACCCTAACATCCTGAAGATCTTCCACGCCTCGTCGCAGGACATCGAGATCCTCTACCACGAGACGGGCGTGGTTCCCAAGCCCGTCTTCGACACGCAGGTCGCCGCCGCCGTGATTGGCAAGATCCAGCAGGCGTCGTACGCGGCGCTCGTGCAGGCTTTCTGCGGGGTCTCCCTGCCCAAGAAGGACTCCTACACCGATTGGTCGCGCCGCCCGCTGCGCGCCTCCCAGGTCGAATACGCCGCCGACGACGTGACGTACCTGCCCAAGATCTACGAGGCTATGAAGGCCGAGCTTGAGGAGAAGGGCCGCATGGGCTGGCTCGACGAGGCGTTCGAGGAGATCTCGAACCCCGCCAAGTACGAGATCGACCCGCGCACGCGCTTCCGCAAGCTCAAGCGCGTCAACCAGCTCACCGCTCGTCAGATGGCCGCCGCGCGCGAGTTCGCCGCCTGGCGCGAAGAGCGGGCGCAGCGGGCGAATATCCCCCGCAAGTGGGTTGTCTCCGACGAGCAGATCGTCGAGGCGTGCCGTCGCGAGGCGCGCACGCTCGACGACCTGTACATGGTGCGCGGCATGCGCGAGGCGCTCAAGCCGGCCGACGGAAGGCGGGTGCTCGCCTGCCTCAAGGCGGGCTTCGAGTGCCCGGAGGCCGATCTGCCGAGCGTGCGCTCGAGCCAGCGCAACGAGGCCAACGTGGACATCGCCGTCGACCTGATGCACGCGATCGTGCATCTGCGCGCGCGGGAGAACCGCATCGCCACCCAGACGCTGGCGCCCCAGGCCGAGCTGATGAAGCTCGCGCGCGGGCACGACGAGGACTGCGAGCTGCTCAAGGGTTGGCGCTATCGCGTGGTGGGCAAGGAGCTGTGCGAGCTGCTCGAAGGCCGCTTTGCGTTACGTCTCGCTGACGGAAATCTAGAAATTGTCGATAAGACGTCTCCCGAATCGTAAATGACCGTATCCTGAGACCAGGACAACAACAAACGTTCCCACAGGAGAGAACAACCCATGTATTACTTGCTGCTCATCGTCGTCACCCTCGCTATCGGCTTCGGTGCCCAGGCCTATGTCAACCGGCAGATCAAGAAGTATTCCCACGTGCCCATCTCCAACGGGCTGACGGGCGCGCAGGCTGCCACCGGCATGCTGCAGTACTACGGCATCTACGACGTGCCGGTGCGCATGGGCGGCCACGGTGAGAACTTCTTCAACCCCAAGGACAACTCCATCACGCTCGACCCCGAGTCGTTCCACGGCTCGTCGATCACGGCGACGGCCACGGCCTGCCACGAGGTGGGGCATGCCTGCCAGTACGCGCAGGGCTACATGCCGATGAAGATCCGCGGCGCCATGGTGCCGGCGGTCAACTTCGTCTCCAACTCGTGGATCTTCATCCTGATGATCGGCATCTTCCTCAACATCGCCGGCCTGATCGACCTCGCGATCATCTTCTACGCGGTCGCGGTTCTGTTCCAGCTCGTCACGCTGCCGGTCGAGTTCAACGCCAGTCGTCGCGCGCTGACGTACATGACCACCACGGGCCTGCCCGGCGGTGAGCGCGCCGGCGCCTGGAACGTGCTGCGCGCCTGCGCGCTGACCTACGTCGCCGCTGCGCTCGTCTCGGTGCTGCAGCTGGTCTACCTGCTCGCACAGCGTCAGGAGTAGCGCGGTGGCTGCGGGATCTCGCTGGGCGGAGACGGCAGGGTTCGGCGCCGAGCCGCGCCCCGACTCCGCTGCTCCCAAGAAGAAAAAGGAGGCCTTGTCGGTCTCTGCTGCCGTGCGCATGGTGACTGGCATGCTGAAGGAACACACCTTCCGCATCGTCGGCGAGGTGAGCGAGCTCTCCGACAAGGCGGGTTACAAGGCGGTCTACTTCACGATCAAGGACGCCGATGCGAGCCTGTCGTGCCTGATGTGGAAGAACCGCTACAAGGCGAGCGGCACCACGCTGACGCTCGGCGCGAAGGTCGAGGTCACCGGCAAGTTCTCGATCTTCGCGGCCAAGGGCCGCATGAATTTCGACGTCTCGCACCTCGTGCTGGCCGGCGACGGCGACCTGCGGCAGCGGGTTGCCCGCTTGGCCGAGAAGCTCAAGGGTGAGGGTTTGATGGACGCTTCGCGCAAGCGTTCGCTGCCGGCGTATCCCGCCACGATCGGCCTGGTCACCTCGCCGCGCGGTGCGGCGGTCCACGACGTGCTGCGCACCCTGCGCCGCCGCTATCCCACCGCGCGCATCAAGTTCGCGGGCGTAACGGTTGAGGGCACCAACGCCCCGCGCGATCTGATCGCGGCGCTCTCGACGGTCGCGGCATCGGGCGCTGAGGTTATCTGCCTGGTGCGCGGCGGCGGATCGTTCGAGGACCTGATGCCGTTCAACGACGAGGGGCTCGCCCGCGCCATCGCCTCGTGTCCCGTCCCGGTGGTGACCGGCATCGGGCACGAGCCCGACACCTCGATCGCCGACATGGTGGCCGACGTGCGCGCTTCG
>CAVCDZ010000026.1:15659-23626 GCA_963601095.1 Oscillibacter sp. MSJ-31
CGACGCCGACCGGCGCCGCCCAGGCGGCAAGCCCTGACACCGACGAGATCGTCGAGCTGATCGATGGCTTGCTCGGGCGCATGACCGGCTCGCTGACCCATCGCTTTCATCGCTCCGTGGTGTACGTGGACGGCATCGCCTCGCGCCCGCTGTTCAAGGATCCGGCCTCGCTTTTCGCGGCTGAGGCCCAAGGGGTCGACGCGCTTCATGAGCGGCTCGACCGCGCGGGGCATGACCTGGCCCAGTCGCGCGCCGATCGGCTCGCGGTGCTGCGCGATCGCTTGGAGCGCACGGGGCCGGCGTTGTTGCCGGTGCGCGTGCAAGCGGTGGCGGGCTTGCAGGTGCGGCTCGACGGCGCTCTGCCGCGCAGCCTCGCTGCCCGTCGTGCAGCGATCGACCAGTCGGCGACTTCGCTGCGTGCCGTGGGCAAGGCCCTGCTCGAGGTGCCGCGCTCGTCTACCGCGCATGCGGCGGCCTCCTTGCGCGCCGAAGGCAAGGCGCTGCTTGTCACGCCGCGTCGCCAGCTTGCGCTGCGCACCGAGACGTTCGTCCAGCTGGGACGCGCGCTGACGGTGCCGTATCGCCAGCAGGCCGCCGTGGCCACAGCGCGCTTGAACGACCTGTCGCCGCTGCACATCCTCGAGCGTGGGTGGTCCATCGCGCTCGACGAGGGCGGCAACGTGGTCAGCAGCGTGACCCAGGCCAAGCCCGATGATCTCATCAAGGTCCAGCTCTCCGACGGCTCCCTGGCGTGCCGTGTTGAGGGGCAGGCCGTTTCCGAATTGTCCGAACTCATCTCTTTGGAGGAGAACCATGACTGAACAGACCGCACCCATCAAGCCCGAGGACCTGTCGTTTCGCGAGGCGATGGCCGAGCTCAACCAGATCGTCGAAGCGCTTGAGAGCAACACGCTCGAGCTTGAGGAGAGCCTCGTGAAGTACGAGCGCGGCATCGCCCTTCTGCGCTACCTCAAGGGCAGCCTCGCCAATGCCCAGCAGAAGATCGACGTGCTGATGGGCGAGCTCGACGCCTCGGTCGACGACGCCACGATCGACTCGACGCTCCAGAAAGCTTAGGCGCGCGCACGCGGCGGGGCTGTCGCAGAGGGGGCAGCCCCGCTGGGCATCCTTTCTCGCTTTAGAAGGCGCAGGCTTGCGCAGCAAAGGCTGTTGCAGTCTGACAGCCCCGCCGACCCCCACTCCTTCTTCCAGTTTCCGGCCGCCTGCTTAGATTTGGGTAAGATCATCCTGCCGTCTCCGGTCGTTTCGCTTCGTTGAACGGCGTTCTATTTCGCTCAATTGTTACCCATTTAGTACTATATGAGTAAACCTAATGAGTATTTTTGTGTAAACGCGAATGTTTTGGCCTCCGATTTTGTATACCAGATGGGCAAAAAACTTTTGTCGACCCATTGTCGAGACCGCTCGTCCGCAAATTGCATCCTTTGAGGGCGAGGTTCATACCGTTCACCAGTCACCGCTAATTCGCTCGTCCCAAACGACGCGATCGGGCGATTGAACGTACAATGAAATGGTCTTATTCGCACAAGGAGGGATTGATTTGAACATTCTCGTCGTCAACGCCGGCTCTTCGTCTCTGAAGTACCAGCTGGTCGATATCGCTCACAACAAGGTACTCGCGAAGGGCCTGTGCGAGCGCGTCGGGACCGACCAGTCCTTTCATAAGCACGGCATCGACGAGAACGAAGTCGTCCACGAGCGCCCTCTGCGCGATCACACCGAGGCGATGGAAGTCGTGCTCGACTGCCTGATCAACGGCGATCATTCCGTCATCAAGTCGCCGTCCGAGATCGCTGCGGTGGGTCATCGCATCGTCCATGGCGGCAATTACTTCGACAAGTCCGCCCTGATCGACGACGAGGTCGAGCGCAAGATCGACGAGCTCGCCGATCTCGCACCGCTGCACAACAAGGCAGCGCTGGCCGGCATCCACGCCTGCCGCGCCTTGATGCCCGACACGCCGATGGTCGCGGTGTTCGACACCTCGTTTTTTCAGGGCCTCCCGCAGTATTCCTACATGTATCCGCTGCCTTACGAGTACTACGAGAAGTACGGGGTGCGCAAATACGGGTTCCACGGCACGTCCCATCGCTACCTCGGCGAGCGCGCGGCCGCTATCCTGGGCGAGCCGCTGAGCGAGCTGCGCCTGATCACCTGCCATCTGGGCAACGGCTGCTCCATCACGGCGATCGACCATGGGGTGCCGATCGACACCTCGATGGGCTTCACGCCGCTCGACGGCTTGATGATGGGCACGCGCTGCGGCTCGGTCGACCCGGCCATCGTCACGTTTTTGATGGAGCGCGAGGGCCTGACCCCCGAAGAGATGAACAACATCATGAACAAGAAGTCGGGGCTTCTGGGCATTTCGGGCATCAGCAACGACCTGCGCAGCGTGCGGGAGGCGTCCGACGCCGGCAACCCGCGGGCGATCCTGGCCTATGAGATGTATTCCACCTGCGTGAAGAAGTACATCGGCCAGTACCTTGCTCTGATGTCCGGCACCGACGCGATCGTGCTGTCGGCGGGCGTGGGCGAGAACTGCGCCAAGATGCGCCGCATGATCTTCGCAGGATGGCAGCCGCTCGGCATCATTCTCGATCCCGAGAAGAACAAGCAGCGGGGCTTCGAGCGCGTCATCTCGTCCGACAAGTCCAAAGTTCCGATCATCGTCATCCCGACGGACGAGGAGTACATGATCGCGCGCGATACCTACGACATCGTCCATGCGCGCAGCCAGATTGTGCCGGTAGCCAAGTAGGGCTATACTGCCCCTTACTCTTTCATGTTCGATTGCCGCGCTCGCGGCATCGCACTTATAGCGCTCTTTTTCTCGATTACATGACACCGCAGGGGTGTTGTGCGCCTTTTTCGGGAAAGGGAGATGGTTCCATCATGGCTTTGCATTCTTCTGCTGACGGGTGCCTCGGAGTTGCGCGTGCTTCCGAGCGCGCGAGAGAAGGGGCTCGGCAGGCGTATAGCCAGGCAGTGGCGCTGCGCGTGCGTGCGGTGCTCGATGACATGGCGGCGCAGGGCGTCGTTCCTTCTTTTTATACGGTGGCTGAGCGCGCCTGCGTTGCGCGGAGCACCCTCTATCGTCGACCGGAGCTGAAGCGCTTGGTGGCAGAGGCCCGCGAGGCGGCTTTGCAGCCGACGCTGCACGCGAAGGAGACGGGTGAGCTGCACGTGGAAGACGCGTATGCGTTGCGCGAGCTGGCGGCCGAGCGCGGCGAGCTGGCGGCCGAGCGCGATGAGCTGGCGGCCGGGCGCGATGAGCTGGCGGCGCTGCGGCGCGAGAACGCCTCGCTGCGGCGGGAGCGTGCCACGCTGGTCGGCGAGAATGCGGCCCTTCGGCGCGAGAACGCTTCGCTGGTCGGCGAGAATGCGGCCCTTCGGCGCGAGAACGCCTCGCTGCGCGCCTCTCTGACACGCACGACAGCCGAGTGCGAGCGCTTGAAGGCGCGCCTTTCCTCTGCGGATGAGCCGCCTGCAGCGTCGCAGGCGCGCTACGGCGTGTGTCCTTGGGATGCCGCTGCCTAAGCGCGGCTCCTCGCAACGCTAGAGAAATAAATCGTGCCATTTTTGGCAACCGCGTTCGGAAGTACGCAGCGAAAAAGCCATGCGGAAAGAAAACGGCGCTTTTGAAGGAAAGATCCACCACAACTAAGCATTGTTTGTGGCGTAACTTGACCTCTGTTCTCGAGTGTTCGGCGAAGAGCTGCGTACCTCCGTGCGTTGTTGCCGAAATCGAGCGAATTTTTTTCTCTGGGAGGTTTGAGGACGCCGCAGCGGAGACGGATGCGGCTTAACGACGCCGCAGCGGAGACGGATACCGCTGTAAGACGGACGCGGCTAGGCGACGGATGCCGCGATCCGCGACAAGAGAAGGCCCCTGCAGGATGCATCCCTGCAGGGGCCTTCATCGCGATAAGCGAGGGGGCGAATGAAACCGAACTTCATCGCTGCCCGCTGTGGCCTGGAGCCGCGGCGGGAAGTTTTCGAGGTGTGCCGAATAATCGTTTCTGCTTCGAGAACCTTAAACCGTGTAAAACAACGAATAACGAAACAAGAAACCAACCGCAACGATAAACCTCATCGAGTCATTGCGCGTTAAAGACACAAAGGAGCACCTCCGGAGAAAAGATCACAGGTCGATCTCGAACGTCTTGGTCTGGTTGACCAGATCGAGCTCAAGTTGGATCGCCGTGATCTGATCGCTCACGGCTTCGTAATCCGCCTCGACGGGTGCATGGTCGTAGTTCGCATAGACGTACTCGACGGTGCGGCTGTCGTAGCCCATGGTCCGCCCGAAACCATAGCTTGCGCCGGCGCGCTCTTTGGGCGGCGTGTCCTTGAGCGTGGCAAGGCGAAACAGCTTGCCGCTGAGCTGCGCCATGGCGATGAGCGCCTCATCGATGGTCATGCCCGCCTTGGGCAAGACGGTAACGGCGTTGAACGAGTGGATCGCGTGGCGCAGCTTCAGCACCTTGGCATCGAGCTCGTCGACCTTGTCGCGCGTCGCGGCGTAGTCGTAGGCCGGAGGCTCTGCCTCTTCGCCAACTGCGAGACGATAGGTTGAAGACTGGGCTTCTCTTTTGAGGATGAAGCTCTTCTCGTCCTCAAGCTTCTTGAGGTATTTATGGGCGCTTGCCGAGGTGAACTGCGTCATGAGTGCTCCTTCGTTTGGGTTCGGGCACTACCTTACGGGGCGCACGTCGTGCCGTCATCAGTCGCATTAGTCCGATTTTGGGAGGATCGTAAAAACGTGTGCGCGATGGGCTCTTGATCCGCGGTCGTCATCGTGAGCGTGAGTCTGCCGTTGCCGCGTCGGCAGCGGGCCTTCTGCGCTTAGAATGGGAGAAAAGGCGCGACGTCGTCGTGCCGGGGGAAGAGCGGCTGGCCAGCCGCCGCGAGAGGGGAACTCACCATGGGAAACACGCCGAACGTAACGGGCCACACGCACATGCTCTGCATGATCGGAAGCCCGGTAGACCATTCCATGTCGCCTGCGACGCACACGAGGGCGCTCGCCAAGCAGGGCATCGATGCCGTGTTCTTGGTGTTCGACGTGGATGCGGAGGACGTGCCGGACGTCATGCGCGCCTTCCGGCGCATGGGCGGCTGGGACGGCGGCAACGTGACGATGCCCTGCAAGCAGGCCGTCATCCCGTGCCTCGACGAGATCAGCCCCGCCGCCGAGCTGATGGGCGCCGTCAACGCGTTCAGGAAGGAACCGGACGGGCGCATCACCGGTCATAACACCGATGGCGAGGGCTTCATGAACAACTTGATCAACAACGGGGTTGAGGTGGAGGGTGCCACGATGACGCTGGTGGGGCCCGGAGGCGCCGGCTCGGCCATCCTCGTGCAGGCGGCGCTCGACGGCGTGGCGCGCCTCAACGTGTTCGCGCGCGAAGGCGGCACCTCGTATCGCCATGCCCAGTCCATCGCCGGTCGCGTGAGCGAGAAGACGGGCTGCGACGTGCGGATCTACCCGCTTGAAGACACTGAAGAGCTGCGCGCTCGCCTGGCGGAGTCCACCATCCTAGCCAACGGGACGAACGTCGGGATGGGCGAGGGCTCGACCGACACGCCGGTGCCTGCCGAGGTGCTGCATGCGGGGCTCGCCGTCGCCGACGTGATCTACACGCCAGCCCAGACGCAGCTCTTGCGCGATGCGGCTGCCTGCGGCGCGCGCACCTTCAACGGGCTGGGCATGCTCAACGAGCAGGCGGTCGTAGCCGAGCGCGTGTGGTACGGCCTCGATGCGCGCGAAGCGATCGAGCAGACGGCTGCTGAGCTGGCAGCATTGGAGGAGTAACGCCCCGCGCCCTAGGGCTTCCGACGCTGGCGCGCCCAGGCAGTCCCGTCTGTCTGGCGTGGGCGCCCCGTGCCCTTAGGGCTCGCAGATGCCGCAGGGCTGATAACCCTGCGCGATCGCTTCTTCTCGCGTGCCCTGGAAGTCGGCTTTGTTGCTCGCTTTGATGTCGTCGACAGCGGGGCAGTCCGGCTTGTGGAACTTGTGGGAGCTCGTGTTGAGGACGTAGTCGTGCTGCGCGTCATCCGCTTGCGTGTCGTTCTGCGTCGCATCCTCGGCGTTGTCGTCGGTAGCACGGGCATCCTCGGCTGCCTCGTCGTTTGGATCGTCGGGGTGGCCAGGGTCGCCCTTGAGCCAGTTGTCGCCGGTCTTGTAGTCGATCACGATGCCGGGCTGCACGTTGTAGCAGTACACGTTGAAGGACACGCCGGCCCCGCTGTCTTCGACCGATTCCGCCTCCATGTGAACGCCGCGCGCCACCAGCTCGTCACCGACGAACAGCGGGGTGACGCGGTAGAGGACGTGGTTGCCGGTGTCGTGCACGTAGTTCGCGATTTTGTTCTCGAAGGGGAGCATGCCGTCGACGTTGAGGTAGCGCGTGCCGGTGATCAGGTTGCGCTCGTTGGCGTTTTCGGCGGTGAGCGCATAGCCCAGCAGGTGGCAGCGGTTGTAGAGGCTCTCGCCGTCCACGATACCGTAGAGCGACGAATGCCAACCGGTGGGGTGGACCTTCGAGATGTCGCCGCGCTTCTTCGTGGGCATGGTCTCGGTTCCCACCAGAGCGGACGCGGAACCGCAGCGACCGAGGTCGTCGAGCGGGGCATAGTCTTCGAACGAGCCGGTGGCCAGCTCGTCGGCCGTGAAGTCGGGCGTGTTGCCGTCGATCTCCGTGTAGGGCTTGCCGCTGTAGGCGGGGATGTCGTCGGCCGCAAGCGAGGGGTCGGCTTGCTGGGTGATGGCCTGATCGGAGGCAGCAGCTGAATCGTCAGCCTGGCAGCCTGGAAGGGCGATCAGGCACAGTGAGAGCAGCAATGCCGCGACGGCGGCGAAGACTGGGCGGTGGGCGAAGGCGGGTCGACAAGGCTCGTGCATGGGCATTCCTGTATGCTCTTTCTATGGCTTGGTTCGTCTACATAGTGCGATGCGCGGACGACACGCTCTACACCGGCATTGCGGTGGACGTCGAGCGGCGCATCGAGCAGCATAACACGGGCACCGGCGCGAAATACACGCGCAGCAGGCGGCCTGTCTGCGCGGTGTACGTCGAAGAGACGCCTGATCGCAGCGCCGCGAGCAGGCGGGAATGGGAGATCAAGCAGCTAACGCGCGCCCAAAAGGAGCGCCTGATCGCCGGTGCCTCGCACTGAGGGCCGCACGATCAGGCGCTCGAGCCTCATCTTTTATTTCAGGTACTTGTAGCCCGGGCGCGGCTTTCCGGCCCTGCGGGCGCGGGCGTCGGCCTCGGAGAGCTTCTTGAGCTTGTGAGCCATGCCGTTCATCATGAAGTTCGAGGGGATGCCCCATTCAACCATGAAACGAGCGATAATGAGCGCGCTCGTGTCCTCGGGCCACCAGCACTGCGAATAGCTGATGAGGTGGGTGCCTTCGCCGTTGTTGGTCGGCTGGAAGATGAAGTTCCAGGTCCAGGCGAACCCGCTGATCCACTTGGGGCGCCAAGCGATCGCGAAGTCCTGGGTGGGCTTGTAGCGCGTGTCCGAGTACGTGGTGATGTACTCGTTTTCTTTGCAGTCGACGATGCCGGTGCCGGCGCCGTTTTGGTGGTAGTAGATCCAATCGCCCGGCTCGATATGCTGCCACTCGGGGCGCAGCGTGTAGTCGTTGACGATGTGGAAGCCGAAGAAGCGCTCCAGGACATCGAAGCTGTAGTAGCCGGCTTTGATCAGGTTGAACTGCTTGAGGTAGGGGTACAGGTCCGCCGGCGCGCAGTCGAAGTCGTAGGCCTTGCCCGCGGTGATGCGCACGTCTTCGGGTGGGAAGATGTCGTGCCCGGGCAGCGACGTCTCCGCCTCCTTCGCCTCTTCCTTGCTCATGGCGTGCGCAGAGCCGTAGCCGATTAGGATCGCGGCTACGCACACAGCGGTGATGACGAGCGCGATCACCACTGGCT
>CAVCDZ010000026.1:23636-28779 GCA_963601095.1 Oscillibacter sp. MSJ-31
GGCGACGATGCAGGCGGCGACGAGGGCTACGACGACGATGACGCACAGCCACATCGTGGGCCAGAGCGTGGCGCGGCTCTGGTTGAGCTTCGCCAGGTCTTCGTCGTCGGCGGGGCGATAGAAGTCGACCGGTTGTCCCGAGGTCGCGTTGATGGGTGCGTTCATGAGGGGTTCCTCCATTCGGATGCGGGGTGGTTAGTCCTTGGCCAGCCCGAGGACGACGTTGGCGGCGTAGATGCCCGCTATGCAGGCGGGTTCGAGCCCGAGACCATTCAGGTCACCAGCGACGATGCGCCCATCGCCCAGGTTCTGCGGGCAGACGGTATCGCCGTAGGTGAAGAGCGCTTCAGGCCAGATGCGCGCGTCGAGGACCTTGAAGTTGCTGAAATAGGGCGAGAGATCAAGCTCGGTGCGGGTGTAGACGTTGAAGCGCCCGCTGGGCATCCTGTTGATGGCGATGATGTCGAAGGCATCGCCGAAGTAGTTGGCGTCGCAGGTCGCATATTTTGGCTTGGGCGTGCCTGCCACATGATAGGTGCAGAGTTCCGTCGGCTGACGGATCTCCTCAAGCCCGCAGAGCTTTTGCGTGGTGAGGCCCGGCGTGGCCACGATGACGTGGCGTGCGGTGTAGGAGGCGCCGGATGTGCAGGTGGCAACCCAGCCGGCATCCGCGTCGCGCGTCAGCTCGCGCACCTCGTCGTAGACGACCGCGCCATCGAGGCGCTGCTCGATCTGCTCGGGGTGGAAGGCGAAGTCATGGATGGGCGCGACGGCGCCTTGAGCCACGTTGAGGAAGTCGAGCCCCGACAGTTCCTTGATCCTGCTGCCGGTGCAGGCGTAGGCGAACTTGCTGATGAAGTTGTCGCAGATCTTCTGCACGCCTAGCTCCTCGATGACCTCGCTCGCCTTCATGTGGTAGTACCGGGCGATGCGCGGGTGTCGCCCGAACGCGTGGGCGACCGACATGACCTCGCAGTCATCCTTGTAAGCCTGGTATTCCGGCATGAAGGTGCCCAGCATGAACTTTTTAAACCGGTTGAGCTGAGGCAGTGAAAGCAGCATTTTCAGGCTGCTGCCCTTGAAGTACTCGTTTACGCTCGTGTGCAGCATGAGCGCGCCCGGCTTGACGGTCATGATGCCGCGATCGTCGAGGAGCTTTCTGGCGTGGCGGTAGTTTTCCATGAAGAACACGGCGCCGAAGTTGCAGTCGTACTTCGGCGAGAAATCCACTCGTCCGCCAAGCGTTTTGGTGACCAGGACGCATGAGAGGCCGTTCTCTTTGAGCTTGAGCGCAGCGCTCATGCCGCTCATACCGCCGCCAATGATCAACGCGTCGTAAATCATGATTCCCTCGTTTCTTTTCAATTCCCCTGCACCTAACGTAAGCGGCGAGATGGAGGTACGTCGATAGACGATGGGGAAGGGTTGTCATCAAAGTGACAGATAACGCTATCTGTCAACTTGTGTGGTGGCTTTTCTGGGGGAACCTGAAGACACATGCGGTGTTTACCTCGGGGTATAATCGAAGCATCATGCGGTCGGTCGAGGGAGTCGATTTCTTGACGGAATATGCGATGTCAAGGGAGGAGAGGCTCGTGAGCATACGTGGGGAATACGTTGACAACTTGCTGTTTGACGCTTTGCTTTCAGTTGCCGACGAGACTCCGCTGCGCAAGATGACCGTCTCGCAGGTGGCGGCGTGCGCCGGCGTGTCGAGGCAGACGTTCTACAATCACTTCGCCGACATCAACGAGCTCATCAGCTGGTGCCCCTTCCATTTCTTGGAGAGCAGAAGCTTTGCGCCCTATGATGTCGAGGCGGTGAGGGCCTCCTACGAGTTCGCCCTCGAGCACAAGGGCTTTTTCTCCCAGTTGCCGTCGCATACGGGGCAGAACAACTTTCGGGAGAGCTTCGTGCGCTATTCGAACGAGCTGATCTGCGGAACCTGCATCGGCGACGACCTGGCAGATGACGAGCGTCTGCGGCGCACCATGATGATCGACATGTTTTCCCATGGGATCGTCGGCCTGTTCTTGGATTGGTGCGCGACGGGGCTTGCCTGGCCCATCGAGTCACTGCTCGAGGCGCAAGAGCAGGCACTTCCCGATTTCGTTCGCGATGCGAGCATTGTGTAGGGTACGCGTGGCGTTGCTGTGTGCGCGAACGAACGATGCGTGAGCGAAGGCGGTCGGGCGGTGCTTATCGGAGAGATGGATGGCCTGGTACACTGGGCAGGTCGCCGATAAGGCGGGTTTTCTCGAACGATTAAGGAAGACGCATGATCTCGGTTTTGTTTTTGTGTCACGGCAACATCTGCCGCAGCCCCATGGCTGAATTTGTCATGGCTGATCTCGTGCGTCGTGCGGGGCTTGCCGACGACATCGCCGTCGAGTCGGCGGCCCTCCATCGCGATGAGCTGGGCAGCGACATCCATTACGGCACGGCCGAGGTGCTCGATCGCAACGGGATCGCTCACACGCCGCGCGTGGCGCGCCTGGCGACCCGTGCCGATTACGATCGCTTTGACTATCTGGTGGGGATGGATCGCTACAACCTGCGCGACATGCGCCGGCTGTGGAAGGGAGACCCGGCGGGGAAGTGCAGCTTGCTGCTCGACTGGCCCGGCTACGACCGCGACGTGGACGACCCCTGGTATACCGGTGACTTCGATACCACGTACGACGACGTCAGCTCAGGGTGCATCGCGCTGCTCGAGCATCTCAAGCGGTGCCTGCGCGCGTAAGGCGCGATGCTTGGTTGGTCGGTTGCGCTCGATCGGCTCTGTGCCGCCGTTTCATCTCGCTCCATGCCACCGTTCGACCCCCGCTTCATGCCCTCCTTGTCCCTCCCAGAGAAAAGAAATCGCTCGTTTCTGGCAACAGCTCACGGATGTACGCAGCATCTAAGCTCGCTTGCAGCGGTCGGAGGCCAGCAAGGGCGATTTTACGCCACATTCACGCCTATTCCGTGGTGTAACTCAGCTTCTCGCCCTCCACGATCACCTGCGAGTTGCGTACTTCCGAACGTTGTTGCCGAAAACGGCTCGATTTTTTTCTCTCTGACACCCGTTTCGCCCGATTTGGAGCGCAAGCATTGAAAAAGCGCCAGCCGCGAGAAGCAGCTGGCGCTTGGATGAGTGCGAAAAGTACGAGCGCTTATGCGAGCGCCACAAGCAGTGGAAGCCTGCGCGCGCTCAGCCGATGTCTGTGCGATGCCGATCGGCGGAGCGGTCAGTCCGCGACGTGCGCTACAGCGTCTGCGCCTGAACGCAGGTGATCGCGATGACGCCCACGACGTCCTCGGCCGTGCAACCGCGGGACAGGTCGTTCACCGGCGCGGCGATGCCCTGCAGGATGGGGCCGTAGGCCTGCGCCTTGCCCAGGCGCTGCACAAGCTTGTAGCCGATGTTCGCGGCGTCGAGGTCAGGGAAGACCAGCACGTTGGCTTTGCCGGCGACCGGCGAGCCGGGAGCCTTCGAGGCACCGATTTCGGGAACGATCGCGGCGTCGAGCTGCAGTTCACCGTCAGCGACGAGCTCCGGGTAGTTCTCCTTGATATAAGCGACGGCGTCGACGACCTTCTGCGCATCGTCGTTCTTGGCGCTGCCGTACGAGGAGTGGGAGAGCAGCGCGATGCGCGCCTCCTTGCCGATCAGGCGCTTGAAGGAATCGTTCGTCAGATGAGCGATGTGAGCCAGCTTCTCGGCGGTCGGCTGCACCTCGAGCGCGCAGTCGGCGAAGGCGAAGATGCCGTTTTCGCCCAGGTCGCAGTCAGGCACATCCATCAGGAACAGCGAGGAGACCATCGGAGCGCCCGGTGCGGTCTTCAGGACCTTGAGCGCAGGCGAGAGGATCTTCACGGTCGCGCAGCTCGCGCCGCCGACCATGCCGTCGCAGGCGCCGGTCTTGAGCATCATCACGCCGAAGTAGATCGGGTCGGTGGTGACCAGCTCGTGCGCCTCTTCCTCGGTCATGCCCTTCTTCTTGCGCAGCTCGAAGAGCAGGTTGGCGTACTCGTCGACGTGCTCGGACGTTGCCGGGTCGACGATGCGGGCGCCTTCGAGGTCGAAGCCCTGGGCGCGCACCTCGTCCTCTTTGCCGAGAATGACGATGTTGGCGATGCCCTGGGCAAGCGCGCTCTGCGCGGCCTCGAGAATGCGGGCATCATGGCCCTCAGGCAGGACGATGGTCTTCTTGTCTGCTTTTGCGCGGTCGATCATCGTATCGATGAGCGTGGTCATACGCGATCCTTTCAAGAGTGGTCTGAATCGCGTTCATTCTACCGCGCCGCAGACGTGGTGGGTATAATGTGCCTCTGAGGGAAATCCCTGGGGGCGTGAGCGGATGCGCTCCTCTGCAGAAAGGAACGGTGAACCCCTTCATGAAGACCATCTCCTTTGCGGTGCCGTGCTATAACTCGGCCGACTATATGGAGAAGTGCGTCGCGTCTCTGCTCCCGTGCGGGGACGACATCGAGATCATCCTCGTAGACGATGGCTCGACGAAGGACGACACGCCGCAGATCTGCGATCGCCTGGCGGCGGAGCATCCGGGCATCGTGCGGGCGATTCACCAGGAGAACAAGGGGCACGGCGGCGCCGTCAACACGGGCCTCGAGGCTGCCGATGGGCTGTACTACAAGGTCGTTGACTCCGACGACTGGCTTGACCAGGATGCGATGAGTGAGGTCATGCCGTATCTGCGTGAGCAAGCGCGTGCCGTCGAGGGCGCTGAGGACACGGATACCGCAACCGATCTGGTCATCTTCAATTACGTGTACGAGAAGGTGCACGAGAACACGCGCACGGTCATCGACTATGCGAACGTCTTTCCCGAGGGCAAGGAGTTCGGCTGGTCGGAGGTGGGCCATTTCCGCTCTTCGCAGTACTTGCTGATGCACTCGGTGATCTATCGCACGGCGATGCTGCGCGGCACCGGGCTCAAGCTTCCCGAGCACTGCTTCTACGTGGACAACATCTTCGTCTACGTGCCGCTGCCGGCGGTGCGCACGATGTGCTATTTCAACGTGGATGCCTATCGTTACTACATCGGGCGCGAGGACCAGTCGGTCAACGAGTCAGTCATGCTGTCGCGCATCGATCAGCAGCTGCGCATCACGAAGTTCATGATCGACGCGGTGGATG
>CAVCDZ010000027.1:0-2940 GCA_963601095.1 Oscillibacter sp. MSJ-31
TCTCCATGATGCGCGCGGCGGTCGAGGGCGTCGCTGAGGCGCGCTGGGTCGAGGAGGACCCGATCACGCTCGGCATCACGGTGCTGACCAGCATGAGTGCCGCTGACCTCGCCGCCACCGGCGTCGAGCGCCCCGTGGCCGATCAGGTCGTCGCGCTGGCGCGTCAGGCGCACGAGGCGGGCCTGTCGGGCGTCGTGGCATCGCCCCAGGAGGCGACCATGCTGCGCGAGATCTTGGGTCCGGAGGCCTACATCGTGACCCCCGGCGTGCGCCCGGCGGGATCCGCCTTAGGCGACCAGTCGCGCGTCGCCACCCCCAAAGAGGCCTTCGACAACGGGGCTTCCCACATCGTCATCGGCCGCCCGATCACCGGTCAACCCGACCCGGCGGCCGCGTTCGAAGCTATCGCAAAGGAGCTTGACTAATCCATGGAGACCCAGGAGATCATCGACCTGCTGAACAAGATGGGCGCGCTGGGCGCCGAGGAGGATGCCCCGCGCATCGCTTCCCGCGCCCTGATGCAGGATCCCATCGTCACCAACCGCCTTGCCGTCGAGCTCTTGCAGAAGCTCGATCGCGACCTCAAGCCCGAAGCGGTGCTCGCGCCCGCGGGGGAGGCGTCGTACTTCGGTTACTCGGTGGCTCTTGCCGCGTGGATGCGCTTTCTGTACGCGACGGCCGACGAGGGAGGCTTCACGCTTCCCGAGGGCACGAATCTCAAGAAGAAGGAGCGCGTCTTGATCGTCCTCGACGGGTACGACGAGGACGTTGCGGCCGGGTTGGTGGCCGCGGTGCGCGACGCCGGTGCGAAGCCTCTCGCGGTCCTCTCGCTGTCGGCTCCCACGGCCGAAACGGCGCACGGCTGCCCGACGCTTTCGCTCATCGACTGACTGATATGCGGTCCTCGCAAAGGGCGATTTCTTTCAAATACCCTTTGAAAAATCGACCTCATTTCACTCAAAAACGTCCTAAAACAGCCGATATTTGGTGAGTATGTGCAGATCAGATGACAACAACTCAGTTTTGGGACAGGCGGTTATTTGTGTGGGATTGTGGAAATTGCCAATCCTTGTACTATAGGTGAGGTGAAAGTGGGGACGCAGTGAGTGCTCGCTTTGTCAAATTCGAAGGAAAGGGAGCGAACATGCCGGTTCCAGAACTAACTCCGGAAGAGCGCCAGCAGGCTTTGGAGAAGGCCAAGGCAGCTCGTATCAAGAGGGCACAGGTCCGTGACGACCTTAAGAGCGGCAAGCTGACGTTGAAGGACGTCCTTGCCATGCGCGACGACCCGGTGGTCGGTCGCATGAAGGCTTCGACTCTTATCGAGACGCTGCCTGGCTACGGCAAGGCCAAGGCCGAGAAGATCATGAAAGAGCTCGACATCGCCGAGTCCCGTCGTCTGAAGGGCTTGGGCGAGCGTCAGCAGAAGGCCCTTCTCGAGCGCCTTGGTTAAGCGCAAGGGTAACCTCATAGTCATTTCCGGCCCGTCCGGTGCCGGTAAGGGGACGCTCGTGTCTCGCTTGGTGGAACGGATACCCGATGCCTGGGTGTCCGTTTCTGCGACCACGCGCTCCCCGCGGCCCGGCGAGGTCGAGGGCGTGCACTACTTCTTCATGGACGAGGCGCACTTCAAGCGCGTCGTCGACGAGGGCGGTTTTCTTGAGTGGGCTCATGTGCACGGCCATTCGTACGGCACGATGCGCGCGAGCGTCGAGGACGCCATCGCGCAGGGCAAGCAGGTCACCCTCGAGATCGACGTGCAGGGCGCGCTTCAAGTGCGCCAGGCGATGCCCGATGCCCATCTCATCTTCATCGAACCGCCTTCCATGGAAGAGCTCGAGCGGCGCCTGCGCGGGCGCGGCACCGAGACCGACGAGGTGGTTCGCCAGCGCATGAACACCGCAAAGGTGGAGCTTGCGAAGAAAATGGAGTATGATGTGAGGGTTGTCAACGATGACCTTGCGCGAGCGACCGATGAGCTGGTCAGCATCATCGATTCGTTCGCCTGTGATACGAGAGGATCTTCTTAAGCTATGAGCCTTATCGAACCTAAGATCGACCTGCTTCTGGAAAAGACGGACAACGACCGCTTCCTGCTGTGCTCGCTGGCGTCCAAGCGCGCCCATGACATCAACGAGATGATGCGTGGCCAGCGCAACCGCGCGATCCAGCTGCAGACGGCCGTCGACATCGCGCGTGCGGCGAACCGTCGCCCGCTGTCGCTTGCTTTCGACGAGATCGTCAAGGGCGACGTGTCGTACAACACCGATCATTTCGACGTTCATAATCACTAAGCCGGTATGGAAACGGTTTCTTCCAGTGAGGAGAGGCGCTACGTCTGCCTCGTCCACTATCACGAGATCGCCCTGAAGGGCCATAACCGGGCCAAGTTCGAAAAGCGCCTTGTTGGCAACATCAAGGCGCTTTTGCATGATGAGGCCACGATGCGCCGCGTGTCGGGTCGTATCTGCCTGTTCTTGCCCGCTACCGCCACCTTCGACGACGCCTGCGCGATCGCCGATCGCATCGCGGGCATCCCCGGCATCGCCCGCGTGTCGAGTGGGTACTGCTGCTCTCAGGATCTCGACGAGATGTACGCCACGGCCATCAAGGCCCTTTCGGAGGCCGGCCCGTTTGAGACCTTCAAGGTGTCGGCGCGTCGTGCCCATACCGATTTCCCGATCGACTCGATGCAGCTCAACCAGCTGGTCGGCTCGGCTCTGTGCGCCGCGTTCCCCGACAAGAAGGTGCAGATGAAGCACCCTGACGTCAACGTGCGCGTCGAGGTCATCCAGGGCCGCACCTACGTGTACGGGCGCAGCATCGTCGGCATCGGCGGCTTGCCGGTCGGCACGGCGGGCAAGGCCGTGTGCCTGTTGTCGTCGGGCATCGACTCTCCGGTCGCCACCTGGCGCATCGCCCGCCGCGGCGCCGTGTGCA
>CAVCDZ010000028.1:0-4469 GCA_963601095.1 Oscillibacter sp. MSJ-31
ACACGATGCCGAGGACGAAGACGATCGCGAAGCTGAAGAAGATCCAGCGCCATGAGAGGGCGCCGATCAGAAAGCCCGCCAGCGTTGGGCCGATGGCGGGCGCGAACATGATCACGAGCGCGCTGATGCCCATGGCCGTGCCGATTTTGTGCGGCGGGATGACCTCCATGACCATCGAGAACATGAGCGGCAGCACCAGGCCGGTGCCGATGCCCTGGATGACGCGTCCGGTGAGCGCGACCTCGAACGACGGCGCACATCCGCTGATGAGGGCGCCGACGAGGAAGGAGCCGAGCGCGAACAGGGTGATCTTGCGCGCGGACACCCACTTCATGAGCAGGCTGGTGAAAGGCAAGACGATGCCGATGGCGAGCATGTAGCCGACGACGAGCCACTGGACGACGGCCAACTCCACGCCGAAGGCTTGGGAGAGTTGGGGCAACGCGATGTTGAGCGCGGTTTCGCTGTACATGCCGGTGAAGCCTCCGAAGTAGAGGCCCATCAAGCAGAGATAGGGGTGCGGCACGCTGACGCGCGCGGTGGGGAGGGCGGAGGGTTCGGGTTGGGTCACGCGGGGTTCCTTTCTACGTGGGATGGTGCCGGGCTGCGCGCTGCTCTTGCGTGCGTCATCGCGCGCCGCCCGCCTTAGCGCAATGAGGCTTGGCTCCGCTGATCCGTCGATCGCTCCTCTGGATGAGGGCAAACAAAAAGGGCGATCGTAACTCGCTTGATAGCTCGTTACGATCGCCCTGATGCTGCGGATTAGGATCTTCACTGCGCTTATGTCGGGATCATTAAAGCACACTCGCGCCCCTCTTCGTAAGCGTTTTTTTCGCGCAAAAACGAAACGGTGGGGAGGTGGGGTTGTGGGCTGTCCTGCGCCAGCGAAGCTTTGCGTTTGCTGCGCAGGTGCCGCGTGCGGTCTGCGGCGGGCGGCGGAGGTGCGGTAGAATACTGCTTCGTGAATTGTTCGCGCCGCGCCGCCCCGCAGAGGTGGCGCGGCCTGTCTTGATGAGGAATCCCACCATGCCGATCGATCTTGACACCCTGAACGGCCCCCAGCGAGAGGCGGTCCTGTGCACCGAAGGCCCTCTGCTCGTGCTGGCAGGTGCCGGCAGCGGCAAGACGCGCGTGCTCACGCACCGCATCGCGCATCTGGTGGAGGACCTCAACGTGGCGCCGTGGCGCATCATGGCCATCACCTTCACCAACAAGGCGGCGGCTGAGATGCGCGAGCGCCTGAGTGCGCTCATCGGCGGCTCGGCGCGCGGCATGTGGGTGTCGACGTTCCACAGCATGTGCGTGCGCATCCTGCGCACCGACTGCGAGCGCCTTGGCTTCGCGCGCGGCTTCACCATCTACGACGACGGGGATTCCAAGCGCCTGGTCGAGCAGATCATGGACGAATTCAACATCGACAAGAAGCGCTATCCGGTCAACGCCCTGCGCAACCGTATCTCAAAGGCGAAAAACGACCTCAAGGTGGCCGAGGTGTTCCAGAGCGAGGCCACCGATCCCGTCGACCAGATCGCCGCGCGCGTGTACGTGCGCTTGCAGGAGCGCCTGCGCCAGCTCAACGCCTTCGACTTCGATGACCTGCTGATGTATACCTGGTTGCTCTTGAAGAACTATCCCGATGTCTTGGGCGCCTACCAGGAGCGCTTCCGCTACCTTTTGGTCGACGAGTATCAAGACACCAACCACGCCCAGTACGTGCTGACGCAGCTGTTGGCGGCGGCGCATAAGAACATCATGGTCGTCGGCGACGATGACCAGTCGATTTACTCGTGGCGCGGCGCCGATCTGCGCAACATCCTCGATTTCGAGAAGGACTATCCCGATGCTCACGTGGTCAAGCTCGAGGAGAACTACCGCTCGTGCGGCAACATCCTGGCTGCCGCGAACGCGGTGATCGCCAACAACGCGACGCGCAAGCCCAAAAAGCTGTTCACCAGTCAGCCCGACGGCGACAAGATCGCCGTCTACGGCGCCGCCGACGAGCGCGACGAGGGACGCTGGATCGCTTCTGAAATCGACAAGCTGCATGGGGAGGGCACGCCGTACAACCAGATCGCGGTGTTCTACCGCACCAACGCGCAAAGCCGTATGCTCGAAGATATGCTGATGCGCGCGGGCGTGCCGTATCGCCTGGTCGGAGGCACGCGCTTCTTCGATCGCAAGGAGATCCGCGACGTCATGGCCTACCTGAACCTGGCGGTGAACCCGGCCAACGACGTGGCGGCGCAGCGCGTGATCAACACGCCCAAGCGCGGCATCGGCAAGACCACGGTCGAGCACATCGACTACGTGGCGCGGGTCAACGGCTGCACCTTCTTGCAAGCCGCCGAGCTGTGCACGGCCGACGAGGAGATCCGCGCCTCGACGCGCCGGTCGATCGCCGAGTTCACCGCGCTGGTGCGCGAGGCGAGCGCCTATGAGGGCACCCTGCGCAGCGTGGTCGAGATGATCGTCGAGAAGGCGGGCATCATCGCGGCGTATCGCGCTGAGGGATCCGACGAGGCCGCCGGCAAGATCGAGAACATCCAAGAGCTCTTCGGCGTCGTGGACGAGTACTCCCAGACGCACGACGACGTCGATGCCCTGTTCGAGCCCCCTTCGCCCGATGCCGACCTCGATGACGACGCCCAGCCGCCCGTGCGCGTGTTCCAGGCCAACTCGCTTTCCGACTTCGTCGAATGGATCACGTTGCGCACCGACATGGACAGCATGGGCGACGACGGTGCGGCGGTGACCATGATGACGATCCACTCCGCAAAGGGCCTCGAGTTCGATTGCGTTTTCGTGGCGGGCATGGAAGAGACGCTGTTCCCGCATGGCAATTCGTCACAGGACGCGCAGGGCCTGGAGGAAGAGCGCCGCCTGGCGTACGTTGCGATCACGCGTGCGCGCAAGCGCCTCTACCTCACCAACGCGTTCACCCGTCAGATCTTCGGCCAGTCCAACGCCAACCCGCCCTCGCGCTTCATCAGCGAGATCCCGTCCGATCTGCGGCGCGGCATCGGCATGGGCTCGGCGGGCTTTTCGGGTTCGGGCTGGGAGAAGCGCGGCAGCCGTCGCGGCATCGCCGGCTCGGGCGTGGAGGCCGGCGGCGGGCGCGTGTTCGGCCAGTCGAGCGCCTCGGGCGCAGGCCAGCGCCAGCAGCCGCGGGTGCGCACCAACCCGGCGGCTGCCAAGAAGGCTGCGGCGCGCATGACGTTCGCGGCGGGCGATGCGGTGGACCACAAGGTGTTCGGCCGCGGCACCGTGACCAAGGTCGACGGCGACACGCTGCACGTGCGCTTCGCACGCACCGGCCAGACGAAGAAGCTGCTGAAGGACTACGCCCCGATCGTGAAGGTCGGGTAGGGGGTCTGCCGGCGTGCTCGCAGGCGCAGCGTGGCTGGCCGGCGGTGCCCCCTCGCGGACGCGGCTGACCGACGGCGTGTTGCCCGCGGGCCCAGCTGACCGACGGCGTGTTGCCCGCGGGCCCAGCTGACAGACAGCGCTGCGCTGTCCCCGAGGGTCCAGCCGGTTGGCAGCGCAGCTTTGCGCCTGTGCCGCGCCGCCTGCGCGCGTTCGGTGCGGCTATCGAGGGCTCATTTGCAGAATCGAGTCGATCCGCAACGATTGGGCTGTCAGCGAAGGCCCTCTGCGCGCGTTTATCCTTCGTTCAAAGTGCGATTTCGCGGTCTGGGCCACCTTCGAGGGCGTGATCACGCGGCAAAACCGTTGCCGATCGACCCAATTCTGCAAACGGCATTGAAAAAGCTGCACTGGCGGGCAGGGAGTTCTCGTTGCATCCGATCGCCGGGCGCTTGCCATGTTGTTCCGGTCTTTTTGGTCGGCAGGCTGCGCAAGCGCGTACAATAGAGACCGATTTTGTACGCCCGTGCGCGCCCGATGCGCGCCACCCAAGGAGGTCGAATGGCAACGCCCGTTCTCGTCGTGGGTCACAAGCACCCCGACAACGACTCTATCGCCGGAGCCGTCTGTTATTCCTACTTTAAGAACCAGCTCATGAAGCGCGAGCTGGCCGAGCATCCCGATGCCGAAGAGTACGTTTACCTGCCTTGTCGCCTCGGCCCGCTGCCTGAGGAAAGCGAGGCCATCCTCAACGAGTTCGGCGTCGAGGCCCCCGAGCTCATCGACAACGTGAGCGCTCGCGTGCGTGACGTCATGACCTCGCCGGTCATCTCGGTTCCCGGCACGACGACGCTGCTCGAGGCGGGCCGCGTGCTTTCCGAGCACAACGTGCGCGCGCTCGTCGTCACCGATGAGGCGGGCAAGTACGTCGGCCTCATCTCCCTGCGCCTGATCTCCGAGCGCTACGTGTCCGTCATGGGCGCGCATGGCGCCACCGACGATCCCGAGCAGGTGGGCAAGGACCTCACGGCCGAGCTCGCCCAGCCGGTTTCCACAATGACCGACACCGACGTGCTGACGCTCGACGCCGACGACCTGCTCAAGGA
>CAVCDZ010000029.1:0-25188 GCA_963601095.1 Oscillibacter sp. MSJ-31
GACGCGAGCGGCATGACGGCGGTGCTCGATGAGCCGCGCCTGGTGGCCGACAAGCCCGGCGCGCAACCGCTCGATGTGGAACTGGGCGACATCAACTTCAAGGACATCAACTTCTGGTACACCGACGGCGATGTGAAGACCCAGGTGTTCCGCGATTTCAACCTGCAGATTCCCGCCGGGCAGCGCGTGGGTCTCGTGGGCATGAGCGGGGCGGGGAAGACCACGCTCACCAAGCTGCTGCTGCGCCTGTCGGACATCCAGGAGGGGCGCATCCTGATCGACGGCCAGAACATCGCCGACACTGCCCAGCAGTCGCTTCGCCGCCAGATCGCCTACGTGCCGCAAGAGTCGCTGCTCTTCCATCGTTCGGTCGCGGAGAACATTGCCTACGGCCGTCCCGATGCGACGATGGACGAGATCCGCACGGCGGCGCGCCAGGCCAATGCCCTCGAATTCATCGAGCGGCTGCCGCAGGGATTCGACACGGTCACCGGCGAGCGCGGCGTGAAGCTTTCGGGCGGGCAGCGGCAGCGCATCGCGATCGCGCGTGCCCTGTTGGCCGACTGTCCGGTGCTCGTGCTGGATGAGGCGACGAGCGCGCTCGACTCGGAAAGCGAGGCGCTCGTGCAAGACGCCCTGGCCAAGCTGATGCGGGGCCGCACTTGCATCGTGGTGGCGCACCGCCTGTCCACGGTGGCGAGCCTCGACCGCATCGTCGTGCTCGACGGCGGGCGGGTGGCAGAAGACGGCCCGCACGACGAGCTGATCGCGGAAGGCGGCGAGTACGCCGATCTGTGGAACCGGCAGACCGGCGCGTATCTGGAGTAGGGTGCTTAGCTGGCGCGCATCGGGCATCAGGCGGCGGGCGTCGCTTGGTCGGTGCTTGCCGCGCGCCGATCGGCACCTGCTGCGGCTCATCGCCGCGCGTCGTCGCTTTCTTCCTCGTTTCGTCCTCGTGCGCCGATCCCCTCTCGTCAAGCGGCGGTAAACCTGCCATGAACCGTGGGATCTTGTCCGTTTGAGGCGATTTTAGCCGTGGCTATTGACGCGGTGATATACTAAACGAGTTTTAGTATGCCCAAAAACGGAAAGAACAGCATCTATGGATTTAGCAAAGCAAGCACAGATCATCGACAGCATCCACGACACGCTGAGCGATTTTGTGGGCCAGAAGCTTCGCGTCCGCGCGAACATGGGCCGTTCCAAGATCGTTGAGAGCGAAGGTGTCCTCATGCAGGTGCACCCGCGCCTGTTCGTCATGGAGGTCCAGCGCAAGCGCGGCGCCTCGGCTCGCCAGTCCTACCAGTACGTCGACGTGCTGACCGGCATGGTTGAGCTGTCTCAGGACGGCAAGGCCATTTTCGGCTCCTTCATCGACGACGAGCCCGCCAAGGACGAGGCTCCGGCACCGAAGGCTGACCTTCTGGCCTAAGCGCGCTTCGATCGCACGTAGATACTGCCTCATGAAAAAAGCCCGATCCGTCATGGATCGGGCTTTTCGTTTCTAGCTGGTGGAGATGATGGGGATCGAACCCACGACCTCAGCATTGCGAACGCTGCGCTCTCCCAACTGAGCTACATCCCCAGCGGGTTGTTATTAAATCGCAGACCGCAGCTCTTGTCAAGGACGAAGATCGGGTGCGCGTGTGCTGCCCGTCTAGACGTTCGCGCTGTTCGTCTCGTAGTAGTTGCGGCCGAACTGCAGCAGGAAGTCGAAGAAGTCGCGCGTTGCCGGGTCGAGCCGGCAGCCGGCCACGCGCAGGATGCCGATCGGGTGGAACTCGACGCTGTCGGGCTCCTCAAACGGGATCAGCGCCAGATCGGGGTAGGGGCTCAGCCCTGACGAGTCGAGGCACAGGCCCACCACGGGTGCGCGGGAGACCAGGCCGCCCAGGATCATCTCATCGTCGCTGTCGCGGTTGAGATCGAGATCGCGGGGGTCGAGGCCATGGCGCTCAAGGAACGCGTTGACCTCGGATCCCACGATGATGTCCTCTCGGTAGGTGTAGAGGGGCAGATCGGCCAGATCCGTGACGCTGACGCTTGCGCGTGCGGCGAGCGGGTGGCCCTTGTGCACGATGCAGACCAGCCGCAGGCGAAAGAGCGGCGTGAACTCGAAGCCGTCCGCCTTGACCTCGGAGGTGATGGCCAGGTCGTTTTCTCCGTGGCGCAGGTTGTAGAGGAGCTCCTTGGTCGATCCCTGGTCGATCTGGAGGTCAACCAGGGTGCCATGGGTGCGGCGGTAGGCCAGCACGGCCTCGGGCATGAACGCGGTGCGCACCGACTGGATCGCTCCCATGCGCACGATGCCCGAGAGCTTGCCGCGTCGGCGATCGAGCTCGCCGATGCCGTCGTCGAGCGCGTCGAGCGACTTCTCCACATAGGTGTAGAAGAGCTGCCCGTCATCGGTCAGGCGCACCGACCGTCCGCTGCGCTCGAAGAGCTTGCAGTCCAACTCCTCTTCCAGTGCGGCGATCGAATGCGACAGCGTGGACTGGGAGATGAAGAGCTCTTGGGCGGCACGCGTGTAATGCTACACGCGTGCGAGGGTCTTGAAGTATCTGAGATGGGAGAGGTTCATCGCGTGCTCCTGAGTGCGCCCTTATGATCGATTTTCACCATGTATTTTAGCTTCACCTATGGCGAAACATACCTGTTATCTTGCCCATAACCCCTTGATCTGTTTGAGTCGCCGCATGTCAGACCCTATAGTTCACTTCGCACCAGGGCGGTGAGGCTCCGCCTAACGAGAAGAAGGAACGACACGTGGAAGTATTTGAGACCGCAGCAGCACAGATGGCGCTTTCGTTCGCCATGATCGCCGTCGGGTTCGCCGGACGCAAGCGCGGGCACCTGAACGACGACTTCGACGCCAAGCTGTCGTTTCTGGTGCTCAACGTCACCATGCCGTGCATGATCGTGGCGGCGGTGCTCAACAGCGATTCGTTCCCGTCGCTTGACATGGTGCTCGAGATCATCGCCTTCGGCGCGGCGACCTACCTGTTCGTCACGCTGCTCGCGGTTCTCTTCGCGCGCCTGATGCGCACCGACGACCGCACGCGCGGCACGCTCGAGTTCCTAATGGTCTTCAGCAACGTGTCGGTCATCGGGCTTCCCCTGCTCGACGTGATCTTCGGCTCGGAGGCCGTCGTGTACGGCGCGATCTTCAACATCCCGTCCACGCTTGCCACCTGGACGATCGGCATCCTGCTTTTGACCAATCGCACCTCGGCCGAGACGGTGTCGCTCAAGGCGCGTCTAAAGAAGTTCGGCATCTCGCTCGTGAGCCCGTGCATGCTCTCGTGCATCGCTTCGGTCGTCCTGGTCCTGCTCAACGTCACCGACGACGGCATGGCCTCGAAGACCTTTACGACGATCGGCCAGTTCACGCTTCCGGGCGCGATGTTCGTGCTGGGTTCCTCCATCGCGAAGAACTCCCTGAAGGACGCGTTCACCAACGGGCGCGCCGTGGCGGCGAGCGTCTGCCGCCTCGTGGCCATTCCGCTTGCCTGCTACGTCGTGCTGAGCTTCGTGATCCCCAACACGCTTTTGCTTGGCGTCATCGTCCTTATCATGGCGATGCCGGCCGCGAGCTGCGGCACGATGATGTGCATCGACAACGACGGCGACGTGCGCAGCATGAGTCAGGGCACCTTCCTCACGACGATCATGTCGATGGGCACGATTCCGGCGATGGCCATGCTTCTCGTGTGAGCGACCTGCCGCCGGTAGAGGTCTTTTGCTACTATGGGATCGTTTGAAAGCTATCCCAGGAGGTTCCATGAAAGCCCTTATCCCTGCTGCCGGACTCGGTAGCCGCTTCCTTCCTGCGACGAAGGCGCAGCCTAAGGAAATGCTTCTGGTCGTCGATCGCCCTGCGATCCAGTACGTGGTCGAGGAGGGGCTTGCTTCGGCTGCTGACGAGGTCATCATCATCAACAGCCACGACAAGAAGTCGATCGAGGAGCACTTCACGCCTAATCCGGCGCTCGAGGCCGAGCTGCGCAGCCGCGGCAAGGACGCCTACGCCGACAAGGTGGCCCATGCGGGCAACCTGAACGTCAGCTACGTCTATCAGGAGGAGCCGCTGGGGCTCGGCCATGCCGTCCACTGCGCGGCCGACCGCATCGAGGGCGAGCCGTTCTTCGTGCTCCTGGGCGACGTGCTCGTGCCGGACAACCAGATGCTGATCAAGATGAAAGAGGTCTCCGACGCGCATGACGGTGCCAGCGTCATCGCGGTGCTGCCCGTCGCCCCCGAAGAGGTCAACCGCTTCGGCGTCATTGCGGGTGAGGAAGTCGAGGACGGCGTCTGGAAGGTTTTCTCTTTGGTGGAGAAGCCGGCGGTTGAGGAGGCTCCTTCCAACCTGGCGGTGTTCGGCCGCTACCTGCTCACGCCCCGCGTGATGGAGCTGCTTGCCGAGGTGGGCCCGGGCGCAGGTGGAGAGATCCAGCTGACCGATGCCCTTGACGCCTTGCTGCGCGAGGAAGAGATGTACGCGCTCGTCATCGACCCTGAAGACGGGTTCGACACCGGCACGATCGAGAGCTGGCTCGATACCAACAACAAGCTGTACAAGCGGTTCAAGGGCTAAGCCCTTCGCTGTTGCCGCCTTTGAGTGCTGAGCGCCGGCCGGGATTGTCCCGGTCGGCGCTTTTTTGGTTTCAGTGCAGCTTCTTTAGGTTGCTGTGCAGAATCGAGTCGATCCGCAACGATTGGTGGCTGCGAAAAGCTCCGTGAAGGGCGCATCTGTGCCGAATTGGGCCTCGGGAGGCTCGATTTTGCCCTTGCGGCGGTGCGGAATCGTTGCGGATCGAACGGATTCTGCAGCGAGGGCGCGATGAGCCGCACTGAGAGGGATGGCGTGGCTTCGATGGCCCTATGAGGGGGCGTCCTCGCTGTGGGCGGAAGCGCCTTGGTGGAGCGTGCCGCCCGCGATCGGATGAAGTTTCAACGGCTTCTGCGTCATGCGGGTAGGTATCGCTTGCGGTGAAGCGCGTGCCGCGGTGTTCGATGAGAAAAAGACCCCAGAAAAAGAGGAGGGGCCTGAGAGAGGGGATCTCTGCAGGCCCACAAGGAGGGAGTTCCGGTGCCAATAAATTGGGAATCTGGCACCGACTGCTTTTATTTAAAGCAGTTGCAAATTGGGAGGGGAACACATTTGCTGGGATGTAATATACGGGTTTTGAGTCCCTTGCCAAGGGCAAATCCGCAGATTTGTGCAAAAAACGGCTAAAAACGGGGGATGAACGGGTTCACGTCCGATTCCTACGCAATTCCTCCATTTTTTGGTGGGAAGTCGACCTGCTGTATGCGAAAAGTTTTGAAAAACTTGAGCACGTTTGGGAAAAACAACGGTACATATAGCCTAATGTGCCCGGTTTAGATGGGTAAGTTCCAAGGGACGGCGTGAAACGGTCTGACCGACGGCTCCTGATTTTTCCTCAGACCTTTCGTGATGGGGGATGGCCAAAGACGAAGGGTTGTGGGGGAACGCGGTACGAACGGCAAAATGCGGTTGCGAGACGCGCAGCGCTACCGCGCGGCAGGGGACAGTTTTCGTTGTGTGTGGGACTCTCGGCGCGGGTGACGGCGGTTGCGAGGACATGCACCGCGGCGAGCCTGCCGCTCGACGCCATCGCTGAAAGGGCTTCTATAAGGCTCGGCTGCCCGCCGCCAGCCCTGCGCGGTTTGCCGGTTGAGCGATGCCGTGCTAAGCCGCACGGGGTGTGCGCCTATAATAGAGGTTCAAGCATCGGCGCGGCGCGAGGGGCCTTCTCGTCGCCGGCATCCGCTCGTCCACATGAGGTGCGCGCGCCGTGCATCCCTTGATCCGAAAGGAATCCCGCTTATGTCCGACATCGCCCTGCGCTTCAACCGCGACATGCTCGTGCTGTCGACGCCTCTTGACTATCAGCTTCGCTCGCAGGGCTTCGATCGTCCTTCCGATCGCGAATATGTCGCGCTGTGCGAGCCTGAGCTGATCGAAGAGGCCTACAAGCTCGAGAAGGTCATCGACACGCCCTGCTTCGTCACCGCGACCGAGGGCATCACGCAGGCGCGCCTCGCGTATGCCAACTTCGAGGGCCAAGCAGATGACATGGCCGACATCGCCTATCAGACGATGGCGGAGTTCACGCCCCAGCACTTGATCGCGGCCATCGGCCCGACCGGGCTGCCGCTCGATCCGTCGTCGGCACCCTCCCTGAAGGCTTCGCGTGCCCAGTACCAGGCGGCGGTGCGCACGCTTGCGCGCCATCCGTTTGATGCGCTGTTCTTCGAAGGGTTCGACAGCCTCGATGACGCCCAGTGCGCCTTGATGGGCGCGCGTGCGGTGTATGACGGGCCGCTCATGATCTCTTTGCGGCTGGACGACGACGGGCAGATGGGGCGGGATCGCACCCTTGCTGAGGCCGTCGCCCTCTGCGATGAGTATGGAGCCGACGTCATCGGCATCGTTTCTGCGGCGGCCCCCGATACGCTCGTGGGCTTTGCTCGCACGATGGCCGACGCGTGCGCCAAGCCGCTTCTGGTCGAGATCGAGGTGCGGCGCAAGGACGCTCGCCAGTACGAGCCGACCGAGGAGAACCCCTATCCGTCTCCCGATGCTCTCGTCGATGTGGCCTGGGCGCTCCGTGAGGCGGGCGTGCAATTCCTGCGCGCGACCGGGGACGCGACGCCCTCGTACACCGGGGCGCTCATCGCTACGGTCATGGGCCATGACGTGAAGGGCGTTGAGTAGGGGATGGCAGCGCGCACGCAAAGCGCTGACTTCGGTCAGCTCCAAGAATTCGTTGAGACGATGTATCGCGAGACCAAGGTCGTGCCACGCCTTGAGTTGGTGCTGCAGGCCGAGGCGTTTGGCTTGAATGAGGATCTGGTCGAGGTGGTCAACCTCTTGCCGCCGGGAACGTACACGCGCGAGCGACTGTGCACGCAGCTGAACTCGTCGCTGTCGTCGCACGGGTGGGGCTACGTTTACGGGGCCGTTCATTAGCCTCACACCTTCTACCGTCCCTGACTGGCCTTGGTGTGTCAAGACTTTTATTTGAAGCGGGTTTTCCTATACTGAAGGTACGCCACTCCCGTGTTCGCGATGGACCGATGGCTATAAATTGGGAGCCTCAGATTACGGGCGAAATGGGCATTCGCATCCGTCGATACGAAAGCCAGGAAGCTCGTTGCGGGCACCCACCTTCAATTAGGTGGGTTCATCTAATTAGCGGGGGTGGTTTTCTTATTTTCTTTAAAACCCCAGGCCAACCTATATGGGGTGCTTGCCGTCCTCATGCTCGGGGCATCTAACCTCAATCTGCCGGAATGAAGTTGGCAAAAAAGTCTTCGTCGATGACCCTGAGTGGGCATCCGCTCTGCGCGAGTTCTTCGGCCTTCACTAGCTTGCTCGATTTCTTGCCCTTGAGCGCAGCAACGAAGTCGAACGATCCCAAGACCAGGTAATCGAGCTTTTTGCTCACGGTGTTTTTCGGCTCTGCTCCCATGTTCACCGCCGCTTGCATGGCCTCTTCCCTGGTCATCGAGTTGAGCTTTCCAGTGAACGCAATCGTGGTGCCAAAGAACGGCGTAGACTCGTCGATCTCGTCGACGGTCGCAAAGAAGCCTCCTGGCCGCGGTTTCGATGGCTTCCTGCTATTCGCGATTTTCCTATACCCGTTTTCGGGGTCGTCCCCGTACTTCTCTATAAGTTTGGGGCGCATCCACTCATAGCAGCGTAGTGTGCACTCGGCATCGTACATCGCTCGGTGGTAATCGCCGGAATCGAAATCCGCACCGGCTTTTTTGCATTCTTCGACCGTTGCGCCCAGTGTTTGCCTTGAACTTGGGAACACATGCAAACCGATCCTGCGTGTGTCGAAGAGGACGTTCCCCAGGCTCTTGTCAGTCATCTGTTCGATGAAGGCGACATCGAATGACACATTGTGCCCTAGAATCGGATCGTCACCGATGAACTCAAGCATCGGTTTCGAGACATCCTCTTTGAGCGGGGCATCTTGCAGCATGTCGGAGGTAATGCCCGTTAAGTTTTCGATGAACGGATCGAGGGGCAAATAACTTGGCTTGATTAATGATTGGAATCGATCAACGGGAACCCCATTCCTTACCTTGACGGCAGCGATCTCGATGACGTCGCATGCAACGGGGCTCAATCCCGTTGTTTCGGTGTCTATGGTTGTGTAGTCCCTGACGTTGAGAAGTCTGGTTTTCGGTGCGTTGCTCATTGTTTCCCCTAATAATCCCAGGCAAATGGAAAAGATGCGTAAACGACCTGATCGATTATTGATGATACCCCGGCGAAGCCTCTGTTGTGATCGTGGATCATGGCAAGTCGTAGGGTCACATCTGCTGAAGCTCAGTTCGAAGCTCCTTGCTTGGCGTTTGGTCTGTTTGATCGTCGGGGAACAACCGTTTACGCACGTCGAGAGCAGCTTGCGTTCGACAGTCTCTCGCAGATTAAGATCGATTAACGTCAGACTTCCGCTGGTACTGGACCACATGAAGTTGAAGCGGCCTTCGTCCTTTCATGCGGAGCCGGCAAAAGTACGGGTTCTTTGACTCGATCTCGCTCGAATGCGGATATGCTTTAATTTGAGCTGGTAGAAGCCATAAAAGAAAAGACCTCCAGAAAGCCAGGCAAGCATTCGAGAAGGTCTTAACAGATCAGGGGCGCCGCTCAGGCGGTGCCCCGCACCACCCATATTTTACCTTAAGGAGGCGCAAGATGGAAACGTTCATCACCGTATTCGTCGTGTCGTTCATCGCCTTCCGCATTTGGCGGCACGGTCGGAACAACAGGGGCTGAAGATGGCCACGGAAGCCCAGCGCAGGGCGCTCAGCAACTACCGAAAGAAAAGCGTGCGGCAGATCGTCGTGAGGTTCTACCCAGGGCAGGACGATGACGAGCTGTACCGATGGATCAAAGGCCACGAGAACGTGACCGGCTATCTCAAAGACCTCGTGCGGGCCGACATGGAGTCGGCGAAGGACGAGGGTTGAGCCTGACGCCCCCGGCGCTCTGCGCGCTGGGGGCAGACCAGGACGAATTTCAGGACGAATTTCGCAACTTTTTCGCAATCGCAATGTGCTACAGTGAGCGCAAACGCCTATTGATCAGGCGGTTTGATGTTGCAATGATCGCAACGTACTATATATAAATCATCCAATTAGCGGGGGTGGTTTTATTATGCCTTCGTTACCGAGCGCCAGGTCGCGTGGTAGATTCTTCTGCGGTTTTCGCTTGTAGAAGCATGTGAGGAAAAAAGGACGCAATGCACCGCGCGCGTGACGCAGGCAACCATTGTCGTCCCGTCCTTGGGATAGATAAGCGCGAAGGGGAGAGGAGCGAAGAGATGCCCGATCGTCAGGTTCTGTTTCCCACGTACGATGAAGTGCTCAGCTATCGTCGTGCCCGTGCGCGCACTCAGACCGCCTTCGGCTTGCACGCCACGACCCCTGGGGCATGGCTTTCCGATGCATGGGAGCTGTGGGGAGACGGGACGGCGGTCATCTCCTCGCTCGATCGCGCGTTCGCCGTTCGCGCCTTGCTGTCAGAAAGCGCCGCGCAGCCTGTCGAGCTGACCGATGGCGGCATCGCGCTCGTCAGCCGCTTCTTCGCCGATGCGGTGGGCACGCCCGAGCTCGACCGCGCCCTCGCAGATCCTCCCGCCTCGCTCTCGGATCAGGAGCGCTTTGTGGTGGGGCTCGTCGGACCATATCGCGAGCTCCTGCGTGCCCGCGGCCTGGTGGAGCAGGGCGATGCGCTTCACAACCTCGCCGCGCAAGGGAAGATCCCCGCCTTCGAGCTGGGCCGCGCGTTCGAGCTCCCGCCGGCGTTCGCGCGTCTTATCCCCGCGCTCGCGGTGCCCGAGCCGGTCCGCATCGAAGCGGCGCGCCCCGACGTCGACGTACAGTTTCTGTTTGCCGCGGGCCCCTCGGCTCAAGGCGCCCTTATCGCTGACCACCTGCGTCGCGCCGAAGCCGGCCAGACGACGCTCGTGGTGAGCGCCGATCCGCTTGCCCTCTACGAGGAGCTCGTCCAGCCGCTCACCGAGGCGGGAATACGGGTGTCGGTCTCGACCTCGCGCCCCTTCGATCAGACCTCATTCGGCCGCGCTTGGTGTGCCCTCATGGCGTTTTTGACGGAGCCTGCGCATGACGTGCGGGCGCTCATGGATTACTTCGATGCTCCGATCGCCGGCGTCGACGCGCTGCGCGCAGCCCAGGTCGACACGATGACGAGGGGCGATCGCCTGGTCTCATTCGACGAGCTTTGCGCGCTCGCGCGCCTGGTCTCCCCGCAGTTCGATGCGTTCGAGGAGCTGGCGAACGATGCCGACGCGTCGCTTGTGCTCGACTATCTCGGTGATGTTGCGGCAGATGCCGAGGGACGCGACCCTGCGTTTCGATCCGAGCAGGTCGCAGCCATCGCGGGCTTACGCCGCGTCTACGAGACGGCGCGGTCTTGGGACGTCTCGCCAGCCGACTTCTCGTTTGCCGTCGACGGCCTCGTCGTCGATGCTTCGCGCAGCTGTGGGGCCGGGCAGCGCTCGGTGGCGATCTGTGGATGGCCCGAGGCGCGCTGCCTGGGCGAGGCGACCTTCGACGACGTCGTGGTCTGTGACCTCGACGATGCGACGATATCGGCAGCAGAGCGCCACGACGCGCTGTCCACTCTGGAGGCGAAGCTCGGCTTGGCGCCCCGCCCTCATGCGCTCGATGACGCGCGCCGCGACTTTGCCGACGTCTGCCGCCGGGCGCGCACGACGTTTGCCTGCGAACGTGTCCTTTCCACCGGCGAGGGCGACGCCTATCCCGCCTTCACGCTCGACGAGTTCATCGAATGCTACCGTGCCGACGATGAGCCGCTCGATTCCTTTGGACTTCCGTCGGCCCTGTCGTCCCACGTCACCGCACGGGGCGAGGAGCTGTTCTCGTCCAACGCGTCTGCAGGGCGCGACAGCGACGGCACGCTTGCGCTGACGCCCGCGTCCCCAGGGCACGTGTCGGCGTCAGCCACGTCGCTGCTCTTGCTCTCGCGCGCCTCTGCGCCATCGCTCGACGTCGCTGGCGGCACGCCGGTGCTTTCTCCCTCGGCCATCGAGACCTACGTCAACTGTCCCTATCGCTGGTTCGTCGCCAATCGCGTGCGCCCCGATGCGCCCGACGAGGGCACCGGCCCGCTTGAGCAGGGGACGTTCGTCCATGGGGTGTTCGAGGCGTTCTACGATCGGCTGCCTGCGACGCTTGGCGCCCACCGCGTGACGCCCGAGGCGCTGCCCGAGGCCCAAGCGCTCTTCTCTCAGGTGTTCGACGAGCAGCTGGAAGCGCAGCCTGCCCTCGAGACGACGCGCTATGTCCCGCTTACCCCGACCGAGCAAGCTGCGGCCCAGGCGCTCAAGAAGCTCTTGTCAGCCAATCTCGCCGTCCAGGCGCGCTTTGCGTCGGCGTTCGCCCCGGTGGCGCACGAGCTTTCGATCGAGCCCGACCAGGGTGTCTCCTATGCGGGCGTCATCCTGCGCGGCCGCGTCGATCGCGTCGACGTCGACCCGACGGTCGGGCAGTACGCCGTCATCGACTACAAGGGCGGCATCACCGGCCACGACGCTGGGTTCGACCCCGACAAGGCCGATGCGCCGGCGCTACCGCACAAGGTGCAGGCTCTGATCTACGCCCAGGCGCTGCGCGGTCGCGTTCCCGCGCACCCCGACGCCCGCCCCGTCGGCGCGCTTTACCTGAGCTATCGCGCACGTGAGATGCGCGGGCTCGTGGCCGGCTCGTACGATGCCGCGCAGTTCGACCTTGACGGCATCGCCCGCGCCGCCTCGCGGGTCGCCATGAACTTCGGCGCCTACCTCGATGCGATCGAGGAGCTCATCGCCGCGCGCCTCGAGCGGCTGCGCGCCGGCGACGTCGCGCCCGATCCGCTGTGCGCGGATTCGTGCCGCTTTTGCCCGGTCGTCGGATGCGAAAGGAGGATGGCATGAACCTCGATGGCTGCACCCCTGGTCAACGCACCATCATCACCACGCTCGACCTCCCGCTCATGGTGTCTGCCGGCGCGGGCAGCGGCAAGACGTTCACGCTGACCCAGCGCATCGCCTACGCGCTCGAAGAGCCCCTGCCAAGCACGGGCGGCGTGCCGTTCGCATCCGGCATCGACGAGGTGATGGCCATCACCTTCACGCGCAAGGCGGCCGCCGAGCTCAAGTCGCGCGTGAAGCACCGCCTGTTGTCGTCGGGTCTTGCCGAAGAGGCTCTCAAGGTCGACGATGCGTGGATCACGACCATCCACGGCGCCTGCGCGCGCATCCTTCGCGAGCACGCCCTTGAGCTGGGCCTCGACCCAGCGTTCTCGGTGCTGGCGGAAACGGATGCCGCAACGCTTCGAGCGCAGGCCTTCGACCAGGTCATCGAAGATATCCGCACCTCAGGCCCGGCAGGCGTGGCCGACTTCATCCACACGGTTGGAGTGACCGCCACAGCGCCGGGTGCGATGAGCATCGAAGGGCTGGTTTCCGCCGTCGCCGACCGCGCCTGCGCGCTTCCTGACGGCTTCGACGCGCTGGCCCCGCAGCTTCCCCTTGGCGATCCCGCGTCGCTTTTGCGCGGCATGGTCGAGCGCGGCGAGGCGTTTTGCGCCTGCCTTGAGGCGCTGCCCAAGCACACCCAGGCCGACAAGCGCCATCTCGAGGCGATGCAGCACGCCCTCGAGGCCGCTGCGCGCTATCTGGACACGGCGACGCCAGCAGGCTTCGCGGACGAGGGCTTCGACGCCGTGCGGTTCGCCAACGTCTTCTTCTCGTTCCCCAAGACGAGCCAGAAGTACCGTTCAAAGGAGTCCGACCCTTCGCTGTTCCTCGCTTACCGCGAGGAGTATTCGGCCGCTGCTGCCGAGGTGGAGGCGGGGCTTGCCGTGCGGGAGCTTTCGTACGTGATCCGCATCGCGCGTGCCGTCGACGCTGCCTACGCGCAGGCGAAGGGTCCGGCGCGCCTCGATCAGACGGATCTTTTGCGCCGCGCTTACCAGGCCTTGGCCGAGCATCCCGCCATCGCCGCGGCGTATCGGGATCAGTTCAAGATGATCATGATCGACGAGTTCCAGGACACCGACGAGCTGCAGGTCGCGCTGATCTCCGCGCTTGCGCAGCCCCACCGCGCCAACGTCTGCACGGTCGGCGACGCCCAGCAGAGCATCTATCGCTTCCGCGGCGCCGACGTCAACGTGTTCTTCGGGTACCGCGATGTGCTTGCCCAAGACGAGGTGGACGCGTGCTTCGTGAGCCTGCCCGATAACTTCCGCAGCCACGCCGACGTGCTCTCCTTCGTCGATTGCGTCTTCTCGCAGCCGACCGTCTTCGGTGACCGCTTCTTGCAGCTGGCGCCCAAGGGCAAGGTCAACGAGAAGGCCGACCCGCTCTTCGCCGAGCGCCCCCGCATCCAAGCGGCGCTCTTCGATTGCCGCCGGGGCGGCCCGGGCATCCGCGAGGGGCAGCGCCAGGCGGCCACGCGCATCGCGGCGCACTTCGCCGAGCTGAGGGACGCCGGCGCCTCGCCGTCCGACATGGTGGTCTTGCTGGGCAAGATGTCCCAGGCGGGCCTCTACGCCGAGGCGCTCCGCTCCGCCGGGTTTGAATGCCTGATCGCGGGCGGCTCGACGTTTTCCGAGGCCGATGAGGTCGCGTTGGTGGCTGCGGCGCTGCGCTGGCTGTCGAGCCGCCTCGACGACGCGGCGCTCTACCATCTTTTGGCAAGCCCGCTGTTCTGCGTCTCCGACGACGCCTTGCTGCACTTGGCCACCCGCATAGACGTCGAAGGACGCCCTCATCGCAGGGCGCTTTCCGAGGGGCTGCTCGCCTGGCAGCGCGAGCGTGAGAGCGCCGCGCTTACCGAAGAGGAGTCCGGCGGGCTCGATTTCGCCGCCGTGTGCCTGGCCACGGCACGCCGGGCTCTTGCCGCGCAGGGCGCGACCGAGGCCGTGCGCACGCTCGTGCGCGCCAGCGGCTGGTTCGGCCGGCTGGAGGCCTGCGGCGCCGCGGGCCAGGCACAGGTCGGCAACGTGTGCAAAGCGCTGCGCATGTGCGCCGACATCGAGGCCGAGGGGTGGGGGATCGCGCGCATGGCCGATCGCTTCGCCGCCGACTGCGAGGCGGCTGCCTTGAGCCCCGGCGTGCTCGCCACGACCTCGTCTGGCTTCGTGCGCATCATGACCGTGCACGCGAGCAAGGGGCTGGAATTCCCCTATGTCGCTCTGGCCGATCTGCGCTTGACCAGCCGCTCTTCGTCTCTCGTGGCAGAAAACATCGGCGGGCGCACCTATCTTGCGCTCAAGCCGACCGCCACGGCCAACGTGCGCGCGGTGACCCGGGAGCTGCGCTCCTACGACGAGGAGACCGAGGGCACTGCCGCTGCGGTCGTCGATGCGGCCAGCGCGGGTGCGCGTAGCCGCGCGCTGGAGCGCTACGCCGCCGACCAGGAGCTCGCCGAGGCGCGCCGCCTGCTCTACGTGGCGGCCACCCGCGCGTCCAAGTCGCTCTTCTGCTCGCTCGCGTTCGCCGGCAAAAAGGATCCCGACTACACCGCGCTCGGCATCCTCGGCGATCTCTACGATGCCTTGTCGTGGGACCCGTCTGCCGACGCCCCGGTTCAGATGATCGACTACGGCGGCTCGGCTCCGCTGCGCCTTGAGTACACGGTGCTCGACGACGCTGCCGATGAGGAGGAAGCGCCTGCCTCAGGCGCGTCAGCCTTCCTCATCCCCGGCGCCCCGCATCCCGCACCCGTCTACTCGGTGCCCGCTGCCGCGCGCCGCGCCGATGTGTTTTCCTACTCTTCGATCTCGGCTCAAGCGGACGAAGACGCGCCTGCCGCTGACGAGCCCGCCTTCGTCGCGTCCGCCTCGGCTCCCGACGAGGACGCCACCGCGCTCGGCACGGCCTTCCATCGCCTGGCGCAGCGTGTGATCTGCGCATGGGAGGGCGGCCCGCTTGCCTGCCCTCCCGCCGAGGCCATTGCGGCGCAGGAGCGAGGGCAGAAGCTCACGCCCGATCAGGCGGCTCGTCTCACCGCAGCGCTCGAGCGCTGGTTTGACAGCGATGAGGCGGCCGCGCTCTGCCGCTGCGCGCAGACGGGCAGCCTTGCCGCCGAGGTGCCGTTCATGATCGCGCTCGGCCCTGCGCCGGCCTACCTTGAGGGCGAGATCGACGCGCTTGCCCTCGGCGCTGACGGCACCGCGCATCTCGTCGACTACAAGACCGGCGGCTCTCCGCTCGAGTCGCCCGCCATGATCGAGCAGAAGCATCGCCTGCAGGCCCAGTGCTATGCGCTTGCGCTTTTGCGCCAGGGCTGTGCGCGCGTGGAGGCGTCGTTCGTCCGCGTCGAGGTGCCCGATGAGAAAGACCCCACCCAGCCGCAGGTGCAACGCTATTCCTTCACGACCGCCGACGCCGCCCGCCTAGAAGAGGAGATCCTTCAAAAGATTGCCGCCTCATAAGGCGCAAGGCGCGCCGCGTGGCTCCGAGGCATGATAAGGTTGTGCCATGGACACGCTTTTCACAGAAATGGACAACGAGCGGCGCAGCAAGAACGCCCCGCTCGCGGTGCGCATGCGCCCCCGCACCCTTGACGACCTGATCGGGCAAGACGACGCGCTCGGCCCGGGCACCTGGCTGCGCAGCGCGATCGAGGGCGACACCCTCTCGTCGGTCATCCTCTACGGGCCCGCCGGCACGGGCAAGACCTCGATCGCCCACGTGATCGCCGAGACGACGCGGGCGCATTTCGTCGAGGTGTCGGCCATCGGCGGCACCGTCTCCGACCTGCGCCGCGAGATCGCTGACGCCGACAAGCGCCTGATCAACCAGAACATCCGCACGATCCTCTTCGTCGACGAGATCCACCGCTTCAACCGCGCTCAGCAAGACGCGCTGCTCCATGCGGTCGAAGACGGCATCGTCGTGCTCGTCGGAGCGACGACGGAAAACCCCTTTTTCGAGGTGAACAGCGCGCTGATCAGCCGCTCGCGCATCGTCGAGCTCCATCGCCTCTCCGACGAGGCGCTCTCTGCCATCCTGACGCGCGCGCTTGCCGATGCGCGCGGCCTTGCCGGGGCGTTCACGCTCACCGACGAGGCGCGCGCCGCGATCCTTTTGCTTGCCGGGGGCGATGCGCGCAGCTCGCTCAACACGCTCGCCCTCGCCGCCGACCTGGCTCGCGCCCAGGGCGCCCAGGCCATCACCGAGGAGATGGTGCGCGCCGCCGTGCCGCATCGCAGCCTGCCCTACGACAAGCGCCAGGACATGCACTACGACGTGATCTCGGCGTTCATCAAGTCGATGCGCGGGTCGGACCCCGACGCGGCGCTCTACTGGCTTGCGCGGATGATCGATGGTGGGGAAGACCCGAAGTTCATCGCCCGGCGCATCTTCATCTTCGCGGCTGAAGACATCGGCAACGCCGATCCCCAGGCGGTGCTCATCGGCGAGGCGGCGTTTCGCGCTGCCGAGGTCATCGGCTATCCCGAGTGCCGCATCAACCTGGCGCAGGCCTGCGTCTACATGGCCTTGGCGCCTAAGTCCAACGCGTCCTACGCCGGCATCAACGCGGCGCTCGAGGAGGTCAAGACAGGGCCGCTGCGCGCCGTCCCCGACAACCTGCGCGATCGCCATCGCCCCGGCTCCGAGGAGTACGGCGAGTACCTCTACCCCCACAGCTATCCGGCCGGCTACGCCCCTCAGCGCTACCTGCCCGAAGGGCTCGAGCGCGGCGCGTTTTACCAGCCGGGGGAGCGCGGTTGGGAACGGTATCGTGTAGATGCTGCAGCCCTCGACAGAACGTAGGCCTCGCCTGTGCCGTTAATGGTATATTCTGAACCTGATCAGAGGAGGAGAGATGGAAGTATTCGAATCGCTGGTTCCGCTGGGAATCGTGCTGGTCTGCGTAGCGGGCGTCGTCGCCCTCGTCGCATTGGCCTATCTGCTCATCACCTTGACCAAATCGCTGAAGGAGACCTTCGACAAGGTCAACCCGCTCGTCGATGACGCCAAGGAGGCGCTTGCTGCCACCAAGCCCGCGCTCGATCGCATCGATCCGTTGATGGAGCGCGTCACGCTCACGGTCGACGCGGCCAATCTCGAGATCATGCGCGTCGATCAGATTCTCGAGGACGTCAACACGATCACGGGTAACGTGTCGAAGGCGACTGAGTCGCTCGATACCATCACCTCGCTGCCGCTCGACGCCATCTCTTCGGTGACGGGCCGCCTGCGCGATCGCATCGCCCCGCTCAACCGCAAGGACGGCTCGTGCGTCGGCAACGTCGCTGCCGGCATCGACCAGACGCTCGACACGGTCGAGGGCAAGGTGGACGCCGCTCAGGCGCGCGCCGACGTGAAGCGCGCCGAGGCAGCCGAGGCCGTCAACGCCCGCAACGCCGCCCAGGAGCAGACCAACGAGATGTCCTCCAACCTGAAGGGCGCGTTCTCCACGCATATTTCCAAGGATGCGGAAGCGACGAGGTCTCTGTAAGACCGGGTAAGGAGCACGATCTTATATGCGTCACGGCGAGGGCGGGTCTTCTGCCGCCGAACAACGTGTGGAGGAAATCAAAACCTTGAAGGCGAGGCGCCGGCTGTATGTCGGCGTCTTCCTCATTGTGCTTGCGGTGCTGTTCTTCCTGCTTGGCCAGGTGCTCAACATCCTTGCGATGCCCGTCGGCGTCATCGTGTGGGCGACGATCATCGTCTTTTGCCTCAAAGGCCCGGTGAACTTCCTCGAACGCAAGGGGCTTAGCCGCGGCTTTGGCACGACGATCGCCTTCGTGCTGTTCGCCGGCTCGCTCGCCCTGCTCTTTTGGATCATGTTCTCGCCGATGTTCGGCTTGGGTGAGCAGTTCAACGCGCTGATCCAGGGCATTCCCGACCAGCTGTCCAACCTGAGGGGGCTGTGGGATCAGCTCTACTCCCAATACGCCTACATCCTGCAAGATGAGCGCATCAACACCTGGATGAACGACGCGTTCGCGGCCATCGGGTCGTGGTTCTCATCGCTCGCGAGCCACAGCGCCGAAGGCGTCGTCTTCGTCGGCTCGGGCGTGGCCACCTCGGCGATGGTCATCGGCTTCGCGCTCGTCGTCGCGTTTTGGGTGCTCATGGAGCTGCCGGCCCTCGGCCGCGAGGTCAAGCGCGTCTTCGGCCCGCGCTACCAGGAGGACCTCGACATCCTCTACATCACCAGCACGCGCGTGATGGGCGGCTACATCAAGGGCACGCTCCTGCAGTGCCTGCTGATCGGCGTGGGCTGCGGCATCGGCTTTGCGGTCATGGGCATCCCCAGCGCCGCCGCCCTCGGCGTGATCACCGGCCTGCTCAACATCATCCCGGTCGTCGGCCCCTGGCTCGGCGGCGCGATGGCCGGCATCGTCGGCATCTTCGTCAGCCCCCTGGTCTGCGTCGTCGCCTTGATCTACACGATCGTCGTGCAGCAGGTGGTCTACACCTTCATCTCTCCCAAGATCATGGGCAACTCCGTCGACATCCACCCGGCGCTCGTGATCATCGCGTTGATGGTCGGCTCGGCGCTCGGCGGCGCCATGAGCGGCATGCTCGGCAGCGTCGTGGGCATGCTCGCCTCGATCCCGGCCGTGGCGCTACTCAAGTCGCTGTTCGTCTACTATTTCGAGCGTGCGACGGGCCGCGTGATCGTCGCGCCCGACGGCGTGATGTTCAAGGGAACCCCGTCAGGAACCGAGGCCAACCCGGTGGCGGACGCGACCGGCGAGCTTTTCGTTCCCGAAATTATGGTGGATTCTCCCACACCGCCCAAGTCCTGATATGATTCATCTTTGTGCGCGAGACCACTACCGTTAACCGAAGAGGTAAACAATGCACTATATGACAACTGCCGAAATCCGTGAGAAGTACCTGTCGTTCTTCGAGGAAAAGGGCTGCAAACGCATGCCTTCATCTTCGCTGATCCCCGACGATCCGTCCCTTTTGCTCACGAGCGCCGGCATGGTCCAGTTCAAGCCCTACTTCCTCCACGTCAAGGAGCTTGACCCCGCCTACATCGGCACCACGACGGTGCAGAAGTGCGTGCGCACCAACGACATCGACATCATCGGCACGACGGGCCGTCACCTGTCGTTCTTCGAGATGCTGGGCAACTTCAGCTTCGGCCGCTACTTCAAAAACGAGATGTGCGCCTGGGCCTACGAGTTTTCCACTGAGGTCTTGGAGCTCCCCAAGGAGAAGCTCTACTTCACCGTCTTCGAAGACGACGACGAGACGATCGAGATCTGGAAGAAGCTCGGCGTGCCCGAGGACCACATCTCGCGCCTCGGCGAGGAGGACAACTTCTGGCGTGCCGGCCCGACCGGCCCGTGCGGCCCGTGCTCCGAGATCTACTACGACCAGGGCCCCGAGGTGGGCTGCGGCCGTCCCGACTGCAAGCCGGGCTGCGACTGCGACCGCTTCCTCGAGTACTGGAACTGCGTGTTCACCCAGTTCGACGGGCAGGAAGACGGCACGCTCGCCCCGCTCAAGACCAAGAACATCGATACCGGCATGGGCCTCGAGCGCATCGCGGCCATCATGCAGGGCGTCGACAACAACTACGACACCGACGTGCTGCGCGACCTCGTGGCGGTCGGCGAGCGCCTGACCGGCGCGGTCTACAAGTCCGATGCGGCCTCCGACCTGGCGCTGCGCATCATGGCCGACCACAGCCGCGCTGTTACGTTCATGATCGCCGACGGCATCCTGCCGTCCAACGAGGGCCGCGGCTACGTGCTGCGCCGCCTGCTGCGCCGTGCGGTCATGAAGGGCCACTCGCTCGGGCTCGAAGGCGCGTTCATGGCGCACTTCGTCGACAAGATCATCGAGCTCATGGGCGCGGTCTATCCTGAGATCGTCGAGAACGAGGGTCTCATCAAGCGCGTCATCCTCTCCGAGGAGGAGCGCTTCGGCGCTACGTTGCGCCAGGGCCAGGCCTACCTCGAAGAGGCGCTCTCGGGCCTTGAAGGCACCACGCTTCCCGGCACCACGGCCTTCGTCCTGCACGACACCTACGGCTTCCCGGTCGAGATCACCGAGGAGATCTGCTCCGAGCGCGGCTTTTCCGTCGACCACGAGGAGTTCGAGCGTTGCATGGAAGAGCAGCGCGAGCGCGCCCGTGCGGCCACCAAGTCCGACGCCGAGGCTGCCTGGAGCACCTACGGAGGCCTCTACGCCGACCTGCTCAAGGACACCGGCGCGACGCAGTTCGTGGGCTACGGCTCCCTGTCGGTCGAGGCGCGCGTTCAGGCGCTCATCAAAGACGGCGCCACCGTCTCCGCGCTTTCTGCGGGCGAGGCCGGCGAGGTCGTCCTCGACGCCACGCCCTTCTACGCCGAGATGGGCGGCGAGGTCGGCGATACCGGCCTGATCACCGAAGACGGCGTCGTGGCCGAGGTGCGCGACACCCAGGCTCCCGAAAAGGGCCTCATCGTCCACAAGGTCGCCGTGCGCGAGGGTGCGCTTTCGGTCGGCGATGCGGTCACGGCCGCCGTCGACGCCGAGCGCCGCGCGCGCATCACGCGCAACCACACGGCAACCCACATCCTGCATGCGGCCCTGCGCCAGGTGCTCGGCGATCACGTCAAGCAGGCTGGCAGCTACGTCGGCCCCGATCGTTTGCGCTTCGACTTCACGCACTTCGAGGCGATGACCGACGCGCAGCTTTCCGAGGTCGAGCAGGTGGCCAACGACGTGGTCATGTCCGCGATCCCGATGCACATCTACGAGACCTCGCTCGACGAGGCCCGCGCCTCCGGCGTCACGGCGCTGTTCGGCGAGAAGTACGCCGACACGGTACGCGTCGTCGAGGCGGGAACGTTCTCCCGCGAGCTGTGCGGCGGTTGCCATGTGGGCAACACGGCCGAGATCGGCCTTATCAAGCTCGTGGGCGAGAACAGCGTCGGCGCCAACCTGCGCCGCATCGAGGCGGTGACCTCCTATGAGGCGCTGGCGTACCTCAACGCCTACGAGGCGCAGGTCAAGGAGCTTGCCGGCATCCTGCGCGTGCCCCCGGCCGACGTCACGGCGCGCGTTGAGGCCAATGTGGCGCAGCTGCGCGAGATCGGCGCCAAGCGCAAGGCCGCCAAGGCCGCTGCCGTTTCCGCCGAGCTGCCCGAGAATATCGACGGCATCATTGTCGACGCGGGCTATCCCGTCGTCGTGTTCCGCCACGACGGCGCCGATGCGGGTGGCATGCGCAACTTCTGGGATGTGCTGCGCTCTCGCTTGCCGAAGGCCTGCGCCTGCGTTTTGGCATCCAACAACGACGGTACGCCGATCCTGATGGCCGCCGGCACCGATGACGCGGTTGCGGCCGGCTTCGACGCCGGTGCCGTCATCAAGCAGATCTCCCGCGAGATCAAGGGCGGCGGCGGCGGAAAGCCGACGATGGCCCAGGCAGGCGGCAAGGACGTCGCAGGCCTCGATGCCGCGCTCGACGCTGCCCGCGCGCTTCTGGCGAAGTAGGCGCACCGGTGAGGATCATGGCCCTCGACATCGGCGCCGTGCGATGTGGGATCGCGATCAGCGACCCTGCTGAGCGCGTGGCTTCGCCGCTTGTCGTGCTGCCCACCGCCGAGGTGGTCAGCGGCGCTCCGTCGTTTCGGCGCGTCTGCGAGGATTGGGAGCCCGAGCTCATCGTCTCGGGCCTGCCTCTGTCGATGAGCGGCTCGTCGGGACGCCAGGCCCAGTCCATCCGTGACACCGCGCGCGCCATCGCGGCGCGCCTGGATCTTCCGCTTGAGTTTTCCGATGAGCGCCTGAGCTCTGCGGAGGCTAAGAGGATCTTGCGCGAGAAGGGCTATTCCGAAAAAGAGATGCGCGGTAAAGTAGACATGATAGCCGCTTCTGTATTCCTGCAGTCGTGGCTTGATGCCCGAGCCGCATGGTCGGAAGGAAGGTAGAAGATGAGTCCGAGGAAGGTCACGTATTCCCGACGCAACAACCACGCCGCACGTGTGGCCCATGCGCGTGGGGAACGCGAGTTCCGCACGTACGATACCTCGGCGATTCGGCCGCGCCATTCCAAGAAACCGTACATCGTGGCGGGGGTGGTCGCAGCCGTGATTGTCATCGTGGCGATAGCGGTGTTCGCCTTCACCACGTGTTCGGCGACGAACGACCGTATGATCGATAATGGACAGCAAACGACGGTGGAGGTCCCTGAGGGCTCCACCGTTTCTTCTATTGCCGACGATTTGTACGACGCGGGGCTGATCGAGCGCACCGGCGACTTCATCGACACGGTCAAGCGCATGGACGCCGGTTCCTCGCTTCAGACGGGCGTGTACACCCTGACCGGCGGCATGACCTATGAGGAGCTCGTCAACGCCCTCGTGTCGGGGCCGGGTGCCAACGCCGCCTCGCTTATCGTCACCGAGGGCATGACGCTCGACGCGATCGCGTCTACGGTCGAGAAGGCCTACGGCGGATCCATCACGGCGGCAAACTTCAAGGACGCCGCCTCGCGCGCATCCGATTACGCGGACGACTACCCGTTCCTCGCTGACGCGGGCGATCACTCGCTCGAGGGCTTTCTGTTCCCCAAGACCTACGATTTGCTGGTGGGCGGCACGGCTTCCGACGTCGTGCGCCAGATGCTTGACCAGTACCAAACCGAGACCGCTTCTCTCGACTACTCGTATACCAACGGTCAGGGGCTTTCGGCCTACCAGACGCTGATCTTGGCCTCGATCGTCGAGAAGGAGGGCACCGCCGACACCTATGCCAAGGTGGCGGCGGTCTTCTACAACCGCCTTGCCAACCAGGGCGATCCGTCGTACGGCACCTTGGGCAGCGACGCGACGACGGCCTACGAGGTGGGGGGCAACCTCGACTCGTACGACTGGACCACGCAGAGCCCCTACAACACGCGCGTGACCAAGGGCCTGCCGCCCACGCCGATCTGCAGCCCGAGCATCGCCTCGCTCAAGGCCGTCTGCGCGCCTGAGGCTGATTTCCAGGACTACTATTTCTTCAGTTTCTGGCCCAATGCCCAAGGCGGCGTCGATTACTATTTCGACAAGACCTACGACGATCACCAAAAGACGATCGCCGACCATTCGTAGGCGCGCCCGAGCGCACGCTGCGCAATCACGGCGCGCACTGCCGAGGGGCGTGCGCACAAGCGCAGCTTTTCGGATCGAGGGACAAGAGGGGAGGGGCATCGGATGGCCCTTATGCAGCCAGATCGCTACTTCTCGCGCGTCAGCGCCATCGACCCGCGTTTCGACATCACGCTGCCGGGATACGAAACGGTGCTCCTCGACGTCGACAACACGCTCCTAACGCGTGACGAGCACCTCGTTCCCACCGACGTGTCTGCCTGGCTTGCCAAGCTCAAGCAGGCCGACATCCCCGTCTGCCTGCTGTCCAACAACTGGCATGCCTCGGTGCTGCACCTGGCTGACGAGCTCGACCTCCCGATCGTGGCCAAGGCCTTGAAGCCGCTGCCGATGGGCTTTCTTGCTGCCTGCCGGCGCATGGGCACCGCGCCGCGCGCCACGCTCATGATCGGCGACCAGCTGTCGACCGACGTGCTCGGGGCTCATCTGATGGGCATGGGAGCCTACCTCGTCTGCCCTCTGGTGGAAGAGGACCTTCTGCACACGCGCCTTGTCCGCGTGCTCGAGCGCGCGCTCATCGCCGATCGCGAGCCTGAAGGTGCGCCAGCGCTCACCGCCGCCGTCGAGCGCGAAGGCGGAGCCCCAGAGCGCCCGGCGCTGCGCTGAGGTGGCAATTCTTCTTCCGCCCTGCGCCGCACCTGGACCCGCACCCTGCGTTGCGCCTGGACCCGCGCCTCTCGGGGCCAGCGTTTCTGCCGCTGCGTCGTCCCCCTCTCGACTCGTTCGGAGAAGAGCGCCTTGCCCCCCCTCAAGCTGCTATCAGCCCCGATCCCCAGGGTCCCGACGGCCCTGATCCCAAGGCCCCGACAGCCCCGATCCCCAGGGTCCCGACGGCCCTGATCCCCCCCAAGGCCTCGCCGGTCCCGGTCCCCCATGCTCCGCCAGCCCTGACCCCAAAGGACCCGCCAGAGAAAAAATAATCGCCCTTTTTGGCAACAGCGAACGGGGATACGCAGCTTCGTCGGTGTGGGGATTTCTTAAGGGCAACGTTACGCAACAATGATGGATGAACTGTTGCGTAACTTTGTCGCTTTTTCGCTTCTGACGGCGGCAATTGCTCTTGTCGAGGCATCGCGCTGCGTACGTCCGTCGGGTGTTGCCAAAAACCCGCTGATTTTTTTCTCTGGGGAGGAAGGATGGCTGGGAAGCGGCGGCGGGGGATGGGCAGCCGGTAGGAAGGATGGCGGGGGATGGACGGCCGCGGCGGACAGCCGGGAAGCGGCGACGGAGGGCGGGCAGCCTGCGGTGGCGTCCACCCTCGCGGGTGGTTTGAGTGCGCTCAGGCGTCGGATCCCCTGTCCCATCCATAGGCTGACAGAGGCCCGATGCGCCGCGTCTTTTCCGGGGTGTGCCGCTGCGGGTGTGGTTTTGACCTCAGGGGCGCTTCTGCCCGCCGGCTCTTTTCTCATTTGGTAGAATCGAGCACAGTCCCTACCGTCATCGAACGAGGTCTTTGATCATGAACTACATAACCGCTGGAGAGAGCCACGGCCCGATGCTCACCGCTATCGTCTCGGGAGTGCCGGCCGGCCTTGCCATTTCCGAGAAGGGCATCAATTCCGACCTTGCCCGCCGTCAGAGCGGCTACGGCCGCGGCGGCCGTCAGGCCATCGAGAAGGACACGGTGCAGATCACGTCGGGCGTGCGCTTCGGCGTGACGCTCGGTTCGCCCATCACGCTCACGGTTGCCAACCGCGACTGGAAGAACTGGGTCGATCGTATGGCGGTCTTCGGCGAGGCGCCGTCGGATCTTGTGCGCGAGGTCACGCCGCGCCCGGGGCATGCCGATCTGCTGGGCATCCTCAAAAACGATCAGGACGACTGCCGCAACGTGCTCGAGCGCTCGAGCGCCCGCGAGACCACGATGCGCGTTGCCGCTGCCGGCATCGCCCGCGAGTTCCTGGCCGACCTCGGCGTGGAGATACACTCCTACGTCGTGTCGATCGGCGACGTCGTGATGCCTGAAGACGACCCGATGGCGGCCGCGGCGACCTATCGCC
>CAVCDZ010000030.1:0-27699 GCA_963601095.1 Oscillibacter sp. MSJ-31
GCGGCAAGGGCGTGGGTCGGCTCGCCTGCCAGCTCGATGCCGATGTCGACGGTGGCGACGACGCTTGCGCAGGCACCCATGGAAGGCGCGAGCATGCCGACCTTCAAAAAGCCGATCGTCACGGTGAGGTCGCTCTTCACGAAGAGGGTGCCCTCGCCGGTGTCGGCGTCGATGCCGCTGTTGACGTCGGCGGACACGATGCTCGATCCCGTCTCGCCCGCCTCGTTGATCGCGCGGATCGCGTCGGCGACCAGCCCGCGCGGCACGCCGGTAAAACCGGTGCCCAGCAAGCAGTCGATGACGGTGCCGAAGGCGGTGAAGGTGCAATCGGGGGTGTAGGGCAGCACTTCGACCGAGGTGCCGTCGAGCAGCGCGCGATGCTCGCGCGCCGAGGCGGAGGTGGGTTCTTTGGTGTAGAAGACGGTCACGGACTCGCCGCGCTCTGCCAGGTAGCGGGCGGCCACGTAGCCGTCGCCGCCGTTGTTGCCCGGCCCGCAGACCACGGCGAAGGGGCCGGCGAACGCGGTGAGCTCGGCGATGCCGCGCCCGGCGCGATCCATCAAGCGCGCGTCTCCGATGAGGTGTTCAATGGTGTACGCGTCCGAAGCGCGCATCAGCGCGACGTCGACGACGGGAATCTTTTCGGTGGTCATAGGGGTTGCTCCCTTCTCAATGGGACGAGGCGATTATATCCCCTCTGTGCCGCGCGGTGCATCCAACGTGCGCTGCCTGGGCGCGCAGGTCATGCGCGGCGGGTGATGCAGGCGAGCGGCGCGTCCACCACGCGGTAGGCGACGGACGGCGCAGGGCCGCGCGCCCCGGTTCTGTCGGCGGGGCGCGCGCGTGCGCATGGTACCCTGATCAGGGAGCACGCTATAAGAGGAGAAGGGGAGCGCCATGCTCGATCCAGCGATTCAGCAGTACTGCGCAGAGGACGTGGTCGACATTCGAGGATTCGACCGATCGGAGCTCGTGGAGGCCGAGCCGGGGCGCTTTCATATGCGCGCGTACCCGGGCGCCGACTGCGGCAACAACATCGGGACCGTGCACGGCGGGTTCCTCTCGGCGCTCGCCGACATCGCCGGCACCGCCGCAGTCGACACGCTCGGCCGCGAAAACGCCACGATGACGATGACGACGCAGTTTCTGCGCCCCGCGCGCGTCGACGACGCCTACCTCGATGTGGTGGGGACGGTGCTCAAGGCGGGCAAACGCTCGGCGGTGTCCGAGGTCGAGATCACGCGCCCCGCAGGCGAGCTGGTGCTGAAGGCGACGGTCACCGTGGCGGTGTTCGATTCCCTGATCGTGGAGCTGTGACGATACCGGGCCGCCTGCGCCCGAGCGCTTTCTGTTCACGTGTTGGAAACGCCGGCGGGCCGTCGTGCCTGTAGTATGATGGGCTGCAAACAGCGCCGATGCCCTCCTGCGGGGGACGATCGGCCCCTCTGTCAAACAAAGGAGACTCTTCGTGGCTAACGTCAATGAGAACTATGCAAAGCTGCCCGGCAGCTACCTTTTCGCCGAAATCGCCCGCCGCTCGGCGGCTTATTCGGCCGAGCATCCGGAGGCCACGCTGATCAAGATGGGCATCGGCGACGTCACGCGCCCGCTGGCGCCGGCCGTCATCGAGGCCATGCACGACGCCGTCGACGACATGGCAGCCATCGCCACGTTCCATGGCTACGGCCCTGAGCAGGGCTACGACTTCCTGCGCTCCGCGATCGCCGAGAATGACTTCCGTGCTCGCGGCGTGTCGATCGACGACGACGAGATCTTCGTCTCCGACGGCGCCAAGTCCGACTGCGGCAACATCGGCGACATCCTCTCGGTCCACAACAAGATCGCCGTGTGCGACCCGGTGTATCCCGTCTACGTCGATACCAACGCGATGGCCGGCCGCGCAGGCGATTACGATGAGGCCGCCCAGGAGTGGACGAACATCTACTACATGCCCACGACGGCCGAGAACAGCTTCGCGCCGGCGCTGCCTGACGAGGTGGTCGACGTCATCTACCTGTGCAGCCCGAACAACCCGACCGGCACCGTGCTCAACGCCGAGCAGCTCAAGGCGTGGGTCGACTACGCCAACGAGCACGACTCGATCATCATGTTCGACGCCGCCTACGAGCGCTTCATCGTCGAGGACGACATCCCGCATTCCATCTACGAGGTCGAGGGCGCCAAGACCTGCGCGATCGAGTTCCGCTCGTTTTCCAAGACCGCCGGCTTCACCGGCGCGCGCTGCGGCTACACCGTCGTGCCCAAGGAGCTTGAGCGCAACGGCCAGAGCTTGAACGCCCTGTGGAATCGCCGTCAGACCACGAAGTTCAACGGCGCGTCGTACATCATCCAGCGCGGCGCGGCTGCGATCTACACTCCCGAGGGAGCGCGTCAGGTGGAAGAGACGCTCGAGTACTATCGCGAGAACGCGCGCGTCATCAAGGAAGGCCTTGAGCGTGCTGGGTTTGCCGTGTACGGTGCAGTGAACAGCCCGTATGTGTGGTGCAAGACGCCTGAGGGCATGGGCTCGTGGGAGCTGTTCGACAAGCTGCTCACCGAGGCCAACGTCATCACCACGCCGGGTGCCGGGTTCGGCCCGTCGGGCGAGGGTTACATCCGCCTGTCCGCCTTCGGCGACGCCGAGGCCACGCGCGAGGGCGTCGAGCGCATCGAGCGCCTGTTCGCGTAAGCGCCGCGTCGGGGTAGGGCGAGCACGCCGCTCGGATCTGCCTTTTTGCACGCAAGACGAGGGCCGTCTCCTTTGGGGGGCGGCCCTTTTGCGTGTCGGGACGTGAACGTTCGGGCGTGCGGGGTGAGCCAGCCGCCGGAGCCTTGCCAGCGTGTGCGGGCGAGGTTGCGACGTACGCCCCTCAGTGCGCAGCGCGTGCGTCTCCTTCGATCAGCTGCGCAAGCTCGTCACGCGTGTGCACGCCGAGCTTGGCGTAGATGTTGCGGATGTGGGTCTTCGCCGTCAAAGGCGAGATCACGAGCTCGGCGCTGATCCCATCTTTGTCCAGGCCGCGCGCCAAGAGCTGCAGGATCTCCAGCTCGCGTGGGGTAAGGCCGCATTCTGCGGTCAGCTCGGCGCATCGGCGTTCGCGGGCGAGCTCGGGCGGCTCGGGGTGGGTGAACGACGGCGAGAAGCCCCACGAGCGAATCCAGCTGTTGGCGTTGGGCATGAAGACGACGAGCAAGAGCACGATCGACGCGAAGGTGGCGCTTGTGGCGATCCCGCCATCCAGGCCCGCATCGGTGCCGGGCGGGAACAGTAGAAACGCCGCGCTGATTCCGATGCCGGCGAGCGCGAGGCTGATGCCGGCGATGAGCCCCGGCGGCCCGGGCATGACGTATTCGGCATCCGTGAAGATCGCGATCGTGAAGAAGATCTGCACGGCCCAGATGCTCGCCAGGCACGCTGGCAACGCGTGCCGTGCCTGCGGCAGGGCAATCGCGGCAAGCAGGATGAGCGCGCCGGCGAACGCACAGAAGCGATAGACGCGCGACAGGTCGGGCGCCTGCTTGGCCAGGGCAAAGCAGAGACAGAACACGGCTGCCGTGCCGCCGAAGACGGCGTAGAGGGCAGGGTTTCCCGACGACGAGGTCTGGGCAAGCATGATGCCGAAGGTGGCGCCATACCCGAGGTTCGAGATGGCGAGCAGCGCCTTCTCGAACGAGGTCAGGGGCTGTGGCTGCGTCGTCGCCCTGCTGCGATCGGGAAGCTGCGCGGTGACGAAGACGCAGCCGGCAACGCTTGCAAGCGGGCAGGCTGCCAGCGCGACGGCGGCAGCCGCTGGCGCGGCGTCGGCCAAGGCGGGCAGCGTCACTCCGAGCGCGGCGTAGACGGCGAGTGCCGCGAACAGCGCGATCCCCACTTCACGGCTGTCGAGCGAGGCGATGTTCTCGATCCAGGCGAACACCAAGAACCCCGAGACGAGGCCGCGCGCTGCCGCTCCCGCGAAGAGCAGGGAGGGGTCGCAGCCGAGTGCCGGCGCGCTTCCCAAGAGCATGCCGGCTGCCGTCAGCACGCCGCAGAACCACAGCAAATGCCTACGCTTGCGGATGCTCATCACATAGCGCCCCAACCAGGCGACGAGCAGGCAGGAGAGGACGAACGTGGCGAGCAGCGTCATGTGCGCTCCGAGCAGCTCATCGGGAAAGGCTGCCAGCGCGGGATACACGGTGGACTCGAGGGTGCCGAACGGGGGCGACCACACAAGCCAGGCCCCGAAGAGGGAAGAGGCCGCGAGCGTGCGCGCCTTCTCCCCTAGGCGCATCGCGCCCGGGCAGCGGTCGTCTTTGTGGTCTGGATCTGTCACTTCGTGTTCTCGATGCCTTTCTTGAGATCGTCGGCGAGCTCGGCGGCGCGCTGAACCCCGTCTGCCACCTTGTTCGCCTCGTCGGCAAGGGCCGCAGCGCTCTTCGAGAGCTTGGTTGCGGGTTCAGCGAGGTCCGTTGCCTTTCTGACCAGTGTAGCCGACGTTGTGCCTGCTGCCGATGAGGCCGAGGCGGCGACGTACGCCCCGGATTTGACGAGATCGTCTGCCGGCTTGGTGAGCAGGGAGCTCGTGCGGTCCTCGAAATCCCTGCCCGGCACGATGTCGAGGCGTCCCTCCTGCAAGAAGTAGTCGTGCACGTCGTCCCTCATCGGCATCGTCTGCTTGATCTCGATCGCATCTTCAGGGCAGTGGGCGCGGCAGAACCCGCAGCCGATGCAGTTCTCCTGATCGATGACCATCTTGCCGTCGCTGGCGCGGAAGTGGATCGCGTCCTGGGGGCAGTAGTGGCCGACGCAGCTCTTACAGCCGGTGCACTTCGCGTGGTTCACCACGGCGGTCCAACCGACCGGGGAGAAGCGGCGCTTGACGTCGCGCGTGGCGTTCTTCGAAAGGTTGAAGCCGACGCAGCAGCAGGGGCAGCAGAAGCAGATCTCGAGGAAGGCGTTCATCTCGTCGTTGCGGAATCCCCAGATCAGCTGTTCGACTTCGACCCAGAGCGACTGGCAGACCAGGCCGAGCTCGGCCGCGCGGTCGACGCGCGCGTAGGCTTCCTCGCGGGTGAGCTCGACTGCCATGCCATGGTCGACCACGACTTTGCCGCCCATGTTCAAAAACAGGCAGGCCAGGTCATGCGGATAAGTCTGACAGTTTTGTCCCGCACGGCACAGGCATTCTTTCATCCCTCCGATGTAGTGGGCTTCGCTGATGGCCTTCTTCACCAGATCCATGGGGACGGTCACGCTGGTCATGTCGTGCGTCGCTCCGACGGGGATGGTCACGCCGCGCCGCTTGGGCACAAGCTTGTTGGGACGGGCTGGCTTGCAAGCAAACGGTTGGGTCGTACCGTGGTGCGCCTTCTCGTCGACGGCGGACGCTGCGGCTTGCTCTTTGCGCGGCGCCTCGTCGCTGGAGCGCTGCGTTTCCCGCTGCTCGAGGACCGCGGCGTTGTAGGCTGCCGTTCCCGGCTTTTCGGCCGGCCCATCGACGTTGAGGTTGTAGACCGATCCGGTCGAGTAGGTTTTCTCCTGCGGCTCGAAGTACATGCCGCGCTTGTAGAGCTTGCTGCGCATCGTCTCGGGGTGCTTCATGTAGGCAGACCACGCCACCAGCTTGCGGAACAGCGCCAGAATGATCTTCCAGTTCCAGTCGCGCGCCGACACGTGCGTTACCAGGAAGTTCTTGATGCCCAGCCCGTTGGGATGGTTCTTGAACACGGGCTTGCCCGGCTGCTCCTTGCGGCGCAGGCGCTCTTCGTCCAGATAGAGAACGGTGCCGTCCTCGTCGATGTTGTCGTACGACGTTGGCAGGCCTTCAACCGGCGTGCCGTCTTTGTCTTGCAGCGTTTCGCTCATGATGATCCCCTTCTTTTGCCGGGCGCTTTGTCCAACCCGGGTTTTCTGTGCTGCGTGTCCGAGCAGCACATCCCCTGTGCGCTCGGGCGTGTGAGGTGGTGGTGGGCGCTCGCGTCACCTCTCTTTGATGCGGTGTGCGGCGAACACCCCCGAGAGCGCTGCCGGCTCGAGTCCGAGCGCGTTGTGATCGCCGATGCGGTAGAGCCCTTCGCCGAGGTCCTGATCGAGGATGATCGAGGGGTGCGTGAACAGCGCGCACGGCCAATCGACGCGGTGCTCTATGGTGTAGTCATCGAAGAACAGCCCCAGATCAAGCGGCGTGCAGGTGAACACCTCGTAGGCGCCATCCGCGCGCTTGCCGATGTTGATCAGCGGAATGCTCTGGTCGAACAGGTGCAGCGGATGTCCTGCGTAGGCGGGCTTGATATGCCCGGCGACCTTGTAGGCGTGCAACTCGCTTGCGGCGCGGATCTCGTAGGGACCGAGGACGGGCGCAAGCAAGGAGCGCGCCACGTCGGCCGGCGTGGCGATCACGAGGTTGGGCGCGCAGAGGCGCTCGTGGGCGGCGGTGGTCACCTGCCAGAGCCCCTCTGCGCGCTCGACCGAGGTGACGGTGGCGATCTGCACCGCCCCCGACCCGCCTTCGAGGCAGGCGTGCATGGAGGCGGGATCGAAGGTGAAACGCGTGGCCCCGTCGACGATGCCCAGCGCGCAGGTGAGGTAGTCGAGCGCGTTCAACGTCGAGATCGGCGATCCGGTGCAGGCGTAGACGAACTGCGAGACGAGGACCTGGGCGGCCCTCTCGAAGCGTTTGCGGGCGATTAGCTCATCGGCGCTTTGGCCGATGAGCTCGGCGATGGCCGGATTGCGCCTGAGCGCCTCGGTGAACTCGTCGGTCTCGCAGGCTGCCTTGAAGCGCTCGTAGCGAGGCTTGAAATCTCTGACGAGGTACGACAAGAAGCGTGCGAGCTGCGGTGCGGCTGAGAGGACGCGCGCTGAGGCGACGCCGTAGCCGCGGCCGAGCTGCTCGTGGCATTCCAGGTCGAAGGGGGAGGGGAGCACGGGGCTTGCCGGCGTGAGGATCTCGCGCGCATGGGTGTAGCTTTGCATGAAGAACACGGCACCGAAGTTCATGCGGTACTCGGCAAGGTAGCAGATGCGCCCGCCGATGGTGTCGGAGACGAGCGTGTAGGGGATGTTCGCCCGCTGAAGCTCGAGCGCGCAGGTGATGCCCGCTACGCCGCCTCCAATGATGAGGGTCTGTCGTGTGTCCATGGTGCGTCCTCTTCGTGCGCGAGGGCGATACGGTCTTTCGGCCGGCGATCGGGGCAGCAGTGGCGATCGCCGCGAGACGTGCGTGGTGCGTGAGAGGTGGCGTCGGGTGCTGGGGCGCATCCGACGCCACCAGTATCGGCACTGCGTCGGTCATCTGGCAATACTACCGGGGTGGTATCTTGCCGATCTCTTTCATGCCACGGCTGCCCTCGTCGCAGAGCAGGTGCTTGACCAGGACGAAGGCCGTGACGAACACCATGCCGCAGAGGCCGACGGTGGTGCAGCCGGTGATGATCTCCGACACGTTCCAGACCTGGCCGTTGTAGGCGGTGCAGGTGAGGGAGGGGTCGACGAAGACGCACATGAGGATATACGCAAGCGGCCAGGCGAAGTAGGCCGTGCAGATCATGAGCTGGTTGGCCTTCGAGAGCGTCCATGCGGGCGTGGGGCGCGCAGCGCCTGCGCGGCTGGTCCAGAGCGCCCAGCAGAGGAACATCGTGAACGTGCAGAGGCACCAACCGAGGTAGTTGCTCATCGGGACGCCGAAGTAGCTGCCGCCGTCATGCCACTGCCAGTGGTTCGACACCGTGGACATGTAGGGGTCGATCAGAAGATCCCACATCACCATGACGAACATCGAGAACAGCGCTTGGATGAAGATCCATTTTCCCTGCAGGCGATTGTCGTAGTGGCCGATGAGCGTGTTGACCATGGTCCAGGTGAGATAGAGCATCTGGAAGTACGCGATGTTGATGATCCAGGGCGTGAAGATGAACTTCGGGCCGAGAGAGTCGGTGTAGTGGTAGGGGCCGAACGGAAACCCGGTGGCGATGCTGGTGTTCTCGTAGATGTTGCCGATGACGAAGGCGAGGGCGAGGAAGACGAGGAAGGTCTTCACGCCATAGCGCTTTGCGCAGTGGATGAACGTGAAGACGATGCTTGCGCCCACGAGGGCTGACGGGCCGTATTCGGTGAAGAACGGGATGGCGTAGCTGCCTTGCAGGATGCCGACCACGACGCAGGCGCAGGCCATGATCCAGAGGATCGGGCCGGCCTTGCCGAGGGTGGTGTCGGCCGCCTCGGTCGGGGCGGCAGGGGAGGTCTCGTTGCTCATGGGGGTTCCTTCCTTTGCGGGGTTGGGATGCAATGGGGCAACCGTAGGCGTTGGCCGCAGGTCGTGTACATCCGTCTGCGGTGGTAAATCGCGTGTGCGGGCGATACTCCGGGAGGGGTAGAGGCGGTGATCAGGCGTTAGGCTTGCTGGTGCGCGCGGGAGGGGTGCCGCGGCGTGACGGGCGATTGCCCCGGGGAGGGCGTTGTCGGTATACTGCAAGGCGGCGTCCTCGGACGAGGATGCCGCTCAACGAAAGAGACAGTTCGAGAACCTCCTGTCGTTAAACAAAACTAGGCCGTTCGCCATCGGCTCCTCTGTGGGGTGCCGGGCATCCGTCCGCGGTCCGCGGACGCTGCACCGCGCGTGGGGCGGCTTGCTTGTTTTCGGCAGCATGCAAAGGAGCCCCTGTGTACGGCCTTAAAACCGAGAGCAGCTTCGACGCCGCTCATTTCCTCACCGATTACCATGGCAAATGCGAGAACCTTCACGGCCATCGCTGGCGCGTCGTGGCCTACCTCGCCCAAGACGAGCTGCAGGATGCGGGCACGCATAAGGACATGGTGATCGACTTCGCCGAGTTCAAGCACGCCCTGCGCGATCTGACCGAGGCGTTCGACCACTCGTTCGTGGTCGAGGAGGGCTCGCTGATGGACAAGACGCTCGCCTGCCTGCGCGAAGAGGGCTTCTCCCTGTCGATCGTGCCGTTTCGCACCACGGCCGAGAACCTGTCGCGCTACTTCGCCGATCGCCTCGAAGAGCAGGGCTTCCCGGTTTCCGAGGTCGACGTGTACGAGACGCCGAACAACTGCGCGATCTATCGCAAGGACCGCTGATGGCGGCTTCGGCTGCGCAAGAGGAGGGCGCTGCGGCGGCGGACGCTGCCGGTGGGGCTGGCGCGCTGGGAGGCGTTGAGACTGTCGAGGCGACAGGCGACGCTGCGGCAGCGGATGCTGCCGGCATGGCGGCGGACGCTGTGATGCCGATCGCCGAGCGCTTCGTCTCCATCAACGGCGAAGGGCCGCGCGCTGGCCGCCTGGCTGCCTTCATCCGCTTCACCGGCTGCAACCTCGCCTGTTCCTGGTGCGACACGTCGTGGGCGACGCCTCGCTCGGCGCCGCACGAGGACGCGACTATAGCCGAGCTCGTGGAATGGGTTGCCGGCACCGGCGCGGCCTGCGTGACGTTGACCGGCGGCGAGCCTGCGCTCCAGCCGGCGCTTCCCCCGCTCATCGAGGCGCTGTGCACATCAGAGGTGTGGGGTGGCGGCTTGGACGCGCCGCGCGTCGTGGAGATCGAGACGAACGGCGCGGTCGACCTTGCCGAGCTGGATGCCCTGCGCCGTCGCCTTGCGACTACCGCACCGGCTCCGCTTGCAGCCCAAGGGCGCACCGAGGTGTGCTTCACCGTTGACTGCAAGATGCCCTCGTCGGGCATGACGGCGCAGATGGTCGAGGCGAACTACCAGATGGTGCGCTCAGGCGACGCCGTCAAGTTCGTGGTGGCCTCGCATGAGGACCTGGACTGCGCGCGGGGGCTGATCGAGGACGAGGGGCTCACGGATCGGTGCGAGGTGTTCTTGAGCCCGGTGTTCAGCTGCATCGACTCGGCCGAGATCGTCGACTACATGGAGCAGCACCGCTTGGCGGGCGTGCGCCTGCAGCTCCAGCTCCACAAGATCATCTGGCCTGGCCAGGACAAGGGCGTGTGATGGGGCGGCCTTGCGATCGCAGCGGCGGGGCGGCAGGTCTGGCGCCGTTGCTGGCCGGTTCCCTCGGGCGCCGCCGCACGCAAACGAACGAGTCAAAGAAAGGACGACCATGACTGAGAGCGCAGAAAAAGCCCTGGTGCTGTGCAGCGGGGGCGTCGATTCCACGACGCTTTTGGCGATGGCGGTTGCGCGTCTGGGCGCCGAAAACGTGTACGCCTTGTCCATCTCCTATGGGCAGCGCCATGAAAAAGAGATCGAAAGCGCGCGCAAGGTAGCTGCCTACTACGGCGTCGAACAGCGGTTTCTCGACCTCTCGTCGATCTTTGCCGACAGCAACTGCTCGCTGTTGTCCCATTCGACCGAAGAGGTTCCCGAAGAGAGCTACGCCGAGCAATTGGCCGAGACGGGAGGGGCGCCGGTGAGCACCTACGTGCCGTTTCGCAATGGCCTGTTCCTCTCGTCGGCGGCGTCGATGGCGCTGTCGCTGGGATGCGCGGCGGTGTACTACGGCGCCCACCACGACGACTGGGCGGGCAACGCCTATCCGGATTGCTCGAAGGAGTTCGTCGACGCGATGGGCGCCGCCATCGTCGAGGGAACGGGCGGCGAGCTGCGCCTGGAGGCGCCGTTCGTGATGGATTCGAAGGCCGACATCGTCGCACGCGGTCTTGAGCTGGCCGTTCCCTATGAGCTGACCTGGTCGTGTTACGAGGGCGGCGAGAAACCCTGCGGCGTGTGCGGGACCTGCATCGATCGCGCTCGCGCCTTCGAGGCCAACGGCGTGGTCGACCCGCTGTTGGCTTAGCGCCGACGCGCCGGGCGGCTTACGTGCGGGCGCGGCGCCGACGATGCATCACCTGATGACTGACTTGCTGCAAGGCTGCAGCGATGGAGAGGAGAGACCATGGCAAGCGGACGGACGGATGAGGAGACGCGCGATCTGAGCCTTCTGGGCAACCAGGGCACGTCGTATCCGAGCGATTACGACCCGAGCGTGCTGGAAACGTTCGTGAACAAGCATCCCGACAACGATTACTTCGTGAAGTTCAACTGCCCGGAGTTCACGAGCCTCTGCCCGATCACGGGGCAGCCTGATTTCGCCACGATCTATATCTCGTACGTGCCGGGCGAGCGGATGGTCGAGTCGAAGAGCCTGAAGCTGTACCTGTTCAGCTTCCGCAACCACGGGGACTTCCACGAGGACTGCATGAACATCATCATGAAGGACCTGATCGCGCTCATGGATCCGAAGTACCTCGAGGTCTGGGGCAAGTTCACCCCACGCGGTGGCATCTCGATCGACCCCTACTGCAACTACGGCAAGCCTGGCACGCGCTGGGAGGACGTGGCGTGGGAGCGCTTGTCCCATCATGACCTGTATCCCGAGAAGGTCGACAACCGCTAGGCACGGCGCGCCTGCCGGCTCGTGTCGAGCGCCTGCCTGCGTCCGCCCGCTTGCATTGGGCACCTGCCGGTCTACGCCTGCTGCCTGCTCCCAAAAGGAGTATGCTTTAGCGCATTGCAGTAATGGAGCAGCAGGCGGTCGGGCACGCCGCCTGCGCAAGGACAGGCAAGGGCATCCGTGAGCGAGCAGATCCAGGAAACCGACCAACCCCGCTTGAAGCGCATGCTGGGCATGCGCGAGGCGATCACGATCACCGCCGGCACCGTCATCGGCGTCGGCCTGTTCACCACCGGCGGCAACGTCGTGGGCGAGCTGGGGCCGTCGGTCATCTGGGCGACGCTCCTCGCGATGGCGATCAGCGTCTACCCGGCGCTCCTGTATGCCGAGATGGGCTCGGCGCTTCCGTTTGCCGGCGGCACCTACCAGTATGCGTCGCTCGGCCTTGGCCGCCCCTTCGGCATGCTGGCGGGGTGGAACTTCATCATCTCGCTGATCGCGGTGACGGCGGGCGAGTCGCTGGCCTTCAGCTACTACTTCAAAACGCTCTTGCTCGCGCTCGGCATCGAGCTGCCGGTGGACGACGCGGTGATCGCCTGCGTCTGCCTCGTGTGCTTCATCGTCGCCAACGTGCGCGGCGTGCAGATCATGGGGCGTTTGCAGAACGGCTTCATGTTCTTCTTCTGGGGCATCGCGGTGATCTGGTTCTTGACGATGATCCCCAACGTGTCGCTGCCGCATTTCGTGCAGACGCCCGACTTTTTGGGGGACATGGGAGCGGGTGGATTCATCGCCGCCGTCGCCATGATCTGGTGGTGCTTCGCCGGGTTCGAGACGTGCTGCGCGATGGGCGAGGAGATCAAGCATCCCCACATCAACATCCCGCGCGCGCTGATGCTGTCGCCGTTCATCATCTTCGCCGTCAACGCGCTGTTCCAGTGGTTCTTGGTGGGCATCGTCCCGGCCGAGGGCCTGGCGGCGGTGGCGGAGTCGTCGGCCCCGTATGCGGAGGCGATGACGTCGGCGGGCATTCTTGGCCTGCCGCTCGTCTTGCTGGCTGCGGGCATCGCGTTCGGCGGCGACTTCTCTACGCTCAACGCGAGCATCGCCGTGCCGCCGCGCTACCTGTTCACGATGGCCCGCGACGGCGCGATGCCGCGCGTGTTTTCCCGCCTGCACAAGAAGTACCGCACGCCCTACGTCGCGATCATCGTGCTGGGCCTGATCACGATCCTGTTGGTGGCGACGAGCACGCTCGACTGCATCGCGTCGTTGAGCCTGTTCGCCGACTTGTTCTACTACGTCATCGGCATGGCGGCCGCCATCGGGCTGCGTCGTCGCACGCCCGAGCTCAAGCGGCCGTTCAAGGTGGCGGGCCTTGCGGTGGGCGCGCCGGTGAGCATCATGATCTACCTGGTGATGATGACCCAGCTCGATTCCGACGCGATCGTCACGGGCGTGATCTGGTGCGTGGCGGGGCTTGTCATCTTCGCGTGCTGCGTTGCGCGCTACGGCAAGAACGTCGACTTCGTGGCGGTGCCCGACCCCGTCGACCCGGACGCGGCCGAGCGGGCGCGCATGGACCGCGAGTTCCACATCTGGATCGTCGTCACCGCCGTGGCGGTGGCCGTCGCGCTGCTGCTGTATATCGTGCCGGCGCTGCTGTAGGGGCTGCTTACCGGGTGGCCGTGCGATCGGGTCGATCGCCTTTCACGTGGCTTGCTGACCCGGCGTGCCTTGGCGCGTTGTGCCGGTCGCGCGAGGCGATCCGGCGTGCGCAAGGGGCGCGGCGCACCTGACAGATGGAGCGCGTATGTCGGGTTAGCAACAAAGCCGGACGCGTCAGTGCGCGCTTGCTATGATCGACGCGTGGCCCTGCGGGGCTGCTTTTCGGTATGCGTCAACGTATAAGGATCTCGTTTCATGATCAGCGCCTACATCGTGTGGTTCGCCGTCTTCAGTTTTGCAGGATGGCTGTTTGAGTGCGTCTACGGCGCCCTGACCACGCGTCATTGGGAAAACCGCGGGTTTCTGTTCGGCCCGCTTTGTCCCATCTATGGGGTAGGGGCGGTGGCAGCGCTCGTGCTGTGCAGCCTGCCCGGCGTCGACGAGGCCGCGATGCCCCTGTGGCTCGTGTTCTTGGTATGCATGGCCGGTAGCGCGGTGCTCGAGTATGTCGTTTCGTATGTGTTTGAGAAGCTGTTCGGCGCCGTGTGGTGGGACTACAGTAACCTGCCGCTCAACGTGAACGGGCGCATCTGCCTGCCGGCATCGCTCTTGTTCGGCGTCGCCGGCGTCTTCATCGTGCGGTTTTTGGTGCCGTTCACGGCGGGCGTCGATGCGGCGGTGCCTCCGCTTGCGATGGAGGTCGCCGCGCTCGTCATCGTTGCGGTGGTGAGCGTCGACGCTACCTTGACCGTCGCGGCGCTGAGCGATCTGATGGATCGCGTCAACCGGATGGAAGAAGTGGTCAACGAGCGCATGGAGGCGCTCGTCACGGCGGCGAGCGAGACGGGGCAGGCGTTACCGCGCCTGTTCCCTAACCGCGAGTCCATGAACGCCGAATACCTCAAATTGGCGGCTTCCGACCTGACCAGCTCGCAGCGCGCGCTGCTGAGGAAGATCAGGCGCGTGACGTCCGACAAGACCGGCCAGGCGCTCGATCGCTTGCGTGAGGCGCGCGCGATCATGGACCTGGCCGTCAGGAAGAAGGGAGGGCGCTGATGGGTCGCAGGCAGACTGCGAGCGTGTCGATTTCTGGTGGCAAGGCAGCAGGTGCGCCCTTGCAGGGCGCGCCGCGCGCGGATGCTTCGCTTGCGGATGACGGGCATCGGATCGCAGATTTCTCGGCGTTCGTCGCTGAGGTGTCGGCGCAGGGGCGCGTCGCCCAGATGCGGACCTTCGTGCAGCACGGCAGCGTGTCCACTTATGCGCACGTCGTGCGCGTCGCTCACACCAGCTGGCGCTGGGCGCGGGCCCTTAAATTGCGCGTCAGCGAGCCGGAGCTCGTGCGCGCCGCGCTCCTGCACGATTACTATCTGTACGACTGGCACCATACTGACAATAAAGGTCATGCGGTGAACCACCCGGTCATCGCCGCCCGCAATGCGGCCGAGGACTTCGATTTGACGCCCAAGGAGCGCAACATCATCGAAGCGCACATGTGGCCGCTGCCGCCGACGCGCGTGCCGGCTTCGCGCGAGGCATGGCTGGTGTGCGCGGCCGACAAGTGGTGCTCGCTGGGAGAGACGCTGTTCAAGCGTCATTAGCGTACGCGACGCTGGGCACGCGGGCGAGAGTTCCGCGATATGCATGGGTGCATTGACGGCGAGAGTCCCTCCAGTGCGCGAAAAAGGGGAGGCTCTGCAGAATCGAGTCGATCCGCAACGGTTGCGAAGGCCTTAACCCTCGCTTTTGCCCGTTTCGGGCATTCTTGGAGGGCTCATATCATCCTGAAAGGGCCTCGGTCGGCGTTTAATCGTTGCCGATCGACCCGATTCTGCTAACGGAGCCTTCAAAGCTGCACTCGTGTGGGTGCCGGCTGTTGTAGGGCGATGGGCGCGCGGGCGGCGGCGCCTGGACGGGACACCGGCTCCTGCCGCGGCGCGCGACCTAGAACGTGGCGTGCAGCTTTTCGAAGTAGTCCTCGATGCGCTCTTTGGTCGGCGCGGTCTGCTCGACGTGGACCGCCTGGTGAGGGCAGGCGAGCACGCATTGCCCGCAGCCGGCGCACGTCGCATCGACCCGCGCTTTCCCGTCCGCCACATGAATGCAGTTGTGGGGGCAGGCGCGCTCGCAGGCGCCGCATCCAACGCAACGTTCCTCATCGACGACGCAGTTCCAGCCGATTCCCTGATGCAGGATGCGTGCCAGCTCCCCGCCGGCGCGCGCCTCGAAGCGCACGGCCGAGCAGCAGCACGGACAGCAGAAGCAGAACTCCAGGAAGTTGGGCATGTCCTCGTCGCGGAATCCCCAGACGTACTCCTCGACTTCGACGAAGTAGGCCGCCGGCGACAGCCCGGCTGCTACCGCGCGGTCGATATGACGGTAGCATTGCTCGAGCGTGGCCTCGTGGGCGATACCGTGCTCGACGCAGACCTTTGCTGCCGGCCCGATGAACAGGCAGCCGAGGTCGGTGGGGTAGTCGGTGCATCCCTGGATCTTGCGGCAGAGGCATTCGTCCATGATCGCGCGAAAGCTGGCGCGTGCCACGGCGTCGCGCATCATCTCGATCGGCGGGTGGACGGGGTGCACGTCTTTGGCGACGGTCTGGTTCATCTCGATGACGGCGCGCGTGCCGGTGGCGGTCGTCGCGGGGTGCGCGCTGCCGTCAGATGCCCCGCGGCTCGCCGCAGGCTGCGCGTCGGCCTTGCTTTGCGCGCTCTCTTCCTGTGTGTCGGCGGACGCAGCAGCTGTGCCGTCCTGCGCGCCCTTTGCCGCCGACCCCAGATGCACGGGGATCGAATATCCCTTGGTGTTGTGCGTGCCGCCCATCATCGCCACTGCCTTGATCAGGCTGTTGGTGGGTCCGAACTTCGTTAAGGGAGCCACGGCGATGATGGTGCGGAAGAAGAACTGGCCAAAGGCGTCGCTTTTCGCCGTCGCGTTGGTTCGCCGCTTGAGGGCGTTGCGGATGCCGAGCCCCTTCTTGCGTGGGCGATAGTCCTGCTCGTCTTTGTTGAGATTGCGATACGTCTGCTCGTCCATGACGGCCCCCTTCGTCCGGGCGCATGGCGCCTGCGCGCCCCTTCTCACTCCCTCTTTGGGGATCGTAGCGTCCGATACGTGCGCGTGTCATGCGACTGAGCAGCTCGTATGTCTTATAGTGAGACAGAAGGGGCATTCGGTCTTAGGGAGGGACCCATGGTTGACCGCACGAAGAGGGACATCGTCGAGGCGTTTAATCAGCTGATCGCCACGGAGCGCTTCGATCAGATCACCGCGCAGCGCATCGCCGCCAAGGCCGGGGTGAGCCGCGCGACGTTCTACCGCTACTTCAAAGACAAGTACGACGTGATGAACTACAACTACAAGGCGATCCTCGACACCAACGCCTTGGCGAGCGGATGCGCGAGCTACCTCGATCTGTTCCGCAACCTGCTGGCGGCAGGCGAGCGGCATCTGCGCCCGATCCGCGGGGCGTTCAAATCGACGGGCGTGAACTCGCTCGAGAGCTACGTGTTCACCTACTCCCGCGAGTTTGCCGTGCTCGTGACCAAGCAGAATCGCGGCGGCGCAGGTCTCACACAGGTCGAGGAGCTGCAGCTCGACGTGTTTTGCTATGGGGTCAGCTACATGTACAAGAAGTTCGTGATGGGCGCGTACGACGTGTCGATCGACGAGGCGGCGGCCGAGCTGTACGAGATGATGCCGGCGAGCCTGCACGGCTACTGGCTCTTGTGATTCAACCGCTGGTTGCAGTTGCGGAGACGCTGCGTGGTCTCCTTACGGCAGCGTGCTAGTATCTTGGTCGTTTGTGTCCATTGACGTTTCGTTGAGGCTTGCATGACTGCCGATCTCGTGTCCCTTGCCATCATCGCCTTGGTGGCGGTGCTCTGTCCGCTCATCTCCAAATCGCTCCCGCATCGTCCCATCCCTGAGACGGTGTTCTTGCTGGGATTCGGCGCGGTGCTCGGCCCTCATATGCTGGACTGCATTCAGCTCTCCGATTCGATCAACCTGTTGTCCGAACTGGGCCTGACGTTTCTGTTCTTGCTGGCCGGCTTTGAGATCAACCCGAAGAGCCTCACGGGCAGGCAAGGCAAGCGCGGCCTGGTGACGTGGCTGATCTCGCTGGCGCTGGGCTTTCTTGCCGTGCGCCTCTCGTCGCAGTTTTCCGTGAGCCATCTCGACGGGATCGCCGTCACCATCGCGCTCGGCACGACGGCGCTCGGCACCTTGATCCCGATCCTCAAAGAGCGCGAGGTCATGGACACGCGCGTCGGCTCGGCGGTCTTGTCGTATGGCACCTGGGGTGAGCTCGGCCCGGTGATCGCGATGGCGCTTTTGCTGTCGACGCGCGCGGAATGGGTGACGGTCGTGGTGCTGCTGGTGTTCGCAGCGGTGGCGGCGCTCGTCGGCATCGTGCCGCGTAAGGCGCGGGCGGCGGGCCGCTACGTGTTCGTGTTCTTCACCGAGTACGCCAACAGCACGTCTCAGACGCTCGTGCGCCTGACGGTGCTGCTGCTGATCGGCTTGGCGGCGCTTTCGGCGTTCTTCAACCTGGACATCGTGCTCGGCGCGTTCGCCGCCGGCTTCGTGCTGCGTTACGTGGCGCCCGAGGGGAACGCGACGCTCGAGATGAAGCTCGACGGCATCGCCTACGGCTTTCTGATCCCGGTGTTCTTCGTCGTGTCCGGCGCGAACATCGACCTGTTCGCCGTTGCCGAGCAGCCGGCTCTGCTCGGCGGCTTCGTGGCGATGCTGCTGCTGATCCGCGCTGTGCCCATCTTCATCGCGCTCACGACCGACCGCGAGACGCGCGACATGGCGCCGGGCGGGCGCATCGCGGTGTCTCTCTACTGCACCACGGCGCTTCCGCTCATCGTGGCGGTGACCTCGGTGGCCGTGAAGGCGGGCGCGATGTCGGCCGATATCGCGTCAGTGCTGGTGGCAGCCGGTGCGCTCACGGTGTTCGTCATGCCGGTGCTCGCCGGCATTCTCACGCATTTCTTCCCGGAGGACGCAGCGCCCTCCTTGCCGGAGGATGCGGCGCCCTCAGCATGACGCGGGCGCGCTGCGTCAGCCCTGCTTGGGCGAGACGCGCCGGTCGCGCCATCTGAGCAGCAGCGCTGAGTTGCAGATGACCAGCACCGATTCCGCGTTGTGGACGAGCGCGCCGACGACGGGGCCCATCAATCCGGTGATCGCCAGCGCGATCGCGATGAAGTTCAGCGTCAGCGAGAACGTCAGGTTGATCTTGATGGTGCGCATCATGCGCTTGGAGAGCGCGAGCACATGGGGCAGCGCCTCGATCCCATCGCGCACCAGCACCAGATCGGCGGCATCGATGGCGATGTCGCTGCCGACTCCGCCCATCGCCACGCCGACGGTCGCGCGCTTCAGCGCCGGCGCATCGTTGATGCCGTCGCCGACCATGCAGACCGGCTCGCCCGCCTCCTCGAATCGCTCGATCGCGGCCATCTTGTCTTCGGGAAAGCACTGCGACAGCACCTCGGCGACGCCGGTCTCCTCAGCGATGCAGGTGGCCGCCGCCTGGGTGTCGCCGGTGGCCATGGTCGTGCGCGCGCCGAGCGCATCGAGGGAGGCGACGGTGCGCGCCGAGGTGGCGCGGACGGTGTCAGCCAGCGCGAGGTAGCCCAGAGCGGTGCCCTCGGCGGCGACGAACGACACCGAGCAGCCGCGCGCGACGTGGGCATGATGGGTGCCGTCGTCGTAGCCCGCGATGCGCTCTTCTTCCATGAGCTGGGCATTCCCTACGAGAACCGGGCGTCCTTCGACGGTGGCGCGCACGCCACGGCCCGGCGTCATGGCAAAGTCGGTGCAGAGCGGCAGCGTGCCCCCGACGTGCTCGCGGCATCCTTCGACGATCGCCTTGTCGAGCGGGTGCTCGCTTCGCTGTTCGGCGGCAGCGGCGAGGGTGAGGAGGGCGGCGGCGTGCGCGTCGCCGGCCAAAAGGGCGCTCTTCTGCGCGGGATCGCTGGCGGCGGGGGAGGAAGCAGGCGCGAGATCGTCATCGCACGCGCCCTCGTTCGCGAGTGCGCGGACGCCCTCTTCTTCGAGCGCCTTGACGGCGACTACCTTCGGCGCGCCGTGCGTGAGCGTGCCGGTCTTGTCGAACATCACGCGCTTGACGGCAGCGAGGCGCTCGAGTGCGTCGCCCTCGCGCACGAGCACGCCGTATCTCGTGACGTTACCGATCGCGGCCATGATCGCGGTGGGCGTGGCGAGGACGAGGGCGCAGGGGCAAAACACGACGAGGATCGTGACGGCGCGGATGATCTCACCGGAGATGAGCCAGGTCAGCGCCGCCGCCGTGAGCGCGATGACGACGATCCAGGTGGCCCAGCGATCGGCGATGCGCACGATCTTCGCCTTGCCGGCGTCGGCGGATTGGACGAGCTTGACCATGCGGGCAAGCGAGCTGTCCTCGCCGACGCGCGTGGCTTCAAGGTCGAACGCGCCGAAGCGGTTGATGGTGCCGCTGCGCACCTCGTCACCTGGCTGCTTGTCGACGGGGAGCGGTTCGCCGGTCATGACCGACTCATCGATGGACGTCGAGCCGGACGTGATGGTCCCGTCGACGGGGATGGTCTCGCCGGGCAGCACGCGCACGGTAGCGCCTGCCTGCACCTCTTCGGCGCACACGATGTGCTCGTCGCCGCCTTCGACGATGCGGGCGGTGTGGGGCGTGAGCGCGACCAGCTTTTCGATGCCGGAGCGCGCTTTGGCGACCGTGAGATCTTCGAGCAGGGCGCCGAGCTGCATGATGACGGCGACTTCGCCCGCGGCGAAGTACTCGCCGATCGCGATGGAGGCGACGAGCGCGAGCGACACGAGCACGTCGGCCTTGATGTCGAATTCGGTGACAAGGCCGATGAAGGCGCCGCAGACGATGGGGACGCCGCAGAGCACAATAGCGATCCAGGCGGCGTCGACGGGCAGGTTGCCCAGGTCGAAGATGCTGATCAGGAGCGAGAGCGCGCTGATGACGATGAACGTGATCTCTTTCTTCGTGCCGCCGAGCCCAAGGAGCTCTTCGAGTTTCTCGCAAAATGACGTCATGATATCTCGGCTTCTTTCTTGTCCGCTGTGTCGGTCTTGCGCCCGGCAGCCTTGGCAGTCGTGCCGGTTTTGCGCGCGGCAGCCTTGGCCGCCCGTGCCGGCATCGCGCTCGGCAGCCTTGTCCATCGCGCCGGCATCGCGCTCGGCAGTCTTCGCGTGCTCGCGCACGCTTCCCTTCGCCTGCGCTCCCCTGCGTGCCTCGCGCTTGGCTGCTCATGTTCGGGCTCGGCCTCACAGCCTTGCTCTTTACGCTTAGAACCCTAGGGGGTATGGGTATAGATATACCTATAGGGGTATAGGTTGTCAAGACGAAAAAGAAAAGCAGGCACCGAGACGTGCCTGCTTAACGTTCTGAGAAAAAGGATGTCGAGAGTCGAGACGACCTTGCCTTCGGCCGTCTCGACCATGCGCCTTTTCAGCGCCTTTGGCTTGCGGCGCTAGCCCATGTTGGCGAAGCGCTCGACGGCCTTGGTGAAGTCGGCGACCGTTTTGTCGGCATCGCCGTGCTCGATGCCGTCGCGCACGCAATGCTGGATGTGTCCCTCGAGGACGATCTGCCCGCACTTGTGCAGCGCGCTTTTCGCGGCGTTGATCTGGGAGAGCACATCCTCGCAGGGAACGTCTTCGTCGACCATGCGATCGATGGCTTGCACCTGCCCGATGATCTTCTTAAGACGACGGTGCAGGTTATCGGCGTCCATGCATTGCCTCATGGCGATTCCTTTCGAGCGAGTGCGGTGCGCAACCCCTCTGCGGGGTTGCTCCTATTATGGCGTTTTGCGGGCGAGTTGGCTAAGGCTCACGTGCCGTCGACGCAGCGATCCCTAGAACGCGGCGTCGAAGGGGTCGGAGATGACAAGGTCCTCCTGCCCGCGGCAGAGCTCGGTCGCGCGGGCTGCAAGCTCGTCTTGCGTGCCGTCGAGCATGCGCAGCGTGAGCGTGATGGCGTCGGTGTAGGCGGTGTCGAGCGTTTTGGCCTCGCAGTCGGTGGCGATGCGCACGGCCTGGTCGTAGAGGGGATAGGGGATGCGCCAGGTGAGATCGACGCAGCGTGAGATGGTCACAACGTCGGCGACGGCGATGCCTGCTTGAGTGGCCTGGGTGTAGGCGCGCACGAGCCCGCCGGTTCCTAGAAGCGTGCCGCCGAAGTAGCGCGTCACCACGCAGGCGACGTCCGAGAGCCCGGCATGTTCGAGCGTCTGCAGGGTGGGCAGGCCGGCGGTTTTCTGCGGCTCGCCGTCGTCGGAATAGCGAATGCGCGGTGTCGCGCCTTCTCCGCGCAAGATGTAGGCGTACACGTTGTGGCGCGCCATGCGATGCGCCGTGCGGATCTCGTCGAGAAAGGCGAGCGCCTCGTCCTCGGTCTCCACGTGGGCGAGCTGGGCGATGAAGCGGCTTTTCTTCTCCTCGATCTCCGCCTCGGCGCGTCTGGCTATGGTGAGGTAGGCAGGCATGAGGCTCCTTGCGGGGTTCGGCTCGTGATCGTACGGGATTGATTGTCGCACACGTGCGCCGTGACGCGCACGGTTCGCGCTCCCGTCCCCCTCCAGAGAAAAAATATCGCCCGATTTTGGCAAGAACACACGGACGTACGCTGGCTATCAGGGAAAAAGAGCGTTGCGGGGTGCGTGCGATGCCAACCGGCAATCTGCGACCAGGCCTTATGCTGCGTGCAGAGACTCGATGCCCGCGCGGTGCGCCGTTTTGCTGCGTACTTCCGTCAGCGGTTGCCAGAATCGGGCGATATTTTTTTCTCTGGGTCATCGCGGAGGCTGGCGTGAGGCGACGGGCTGCTTGACGCGGGGCATCGCAGCGGCTGGCACGAGGGTTTCGCGACGGCTGATTGAGGGGCATCGCGACGGCTGGCGTGAGGCGACGGACGGCTTGCCGTGGGGCATCGCGGCGGCTGGCGCGAGGGCGCCGAGGCTTTAGGCCTCCACGCCCAGCAGGCGCGCCGGCACCGTCTTGGTCATGTAGTCGATCTGCGCTTCTGGAACGCCGCGCGCGTAGAGGAAGTTCACGCAGTCCGTAAAGCCGTCTTCCCAGGCAGGCGTCACGGTCTGGCCAGAATCTGTGTCGATCATCGTGTTCGCGTAGCCGAGCTCATGGATGGCGCGCAAGTTGACCTCGAGGTTGCTCGGCCAGGTGCCGTCCTTGCGGGGCTGACGGTAGCAGCGCTCCATGATGACGTCGAACTCGTCGATGAGCTGGCGCTGCTCGTCAAACGTCATCCCGACCACCCAGAACTCCGGATGCGTGACGACGATGTGGCGCGCGCCTGCCGCGCGCGCCGCCTTGATGACGTCGTAGGATTCGGCGGGCGAGATGTGCCCGGTGGCGAGCACCGCGTCGTGCTCGCGTACGAGCGAAAAGATCTCGTGGAGCTCGGGAGCGAGGCGCCCGGCCTCGGTGTAGACGGTCAAGCCTCCCTGTTTGCCGTGCTTGGCGCGGTCGTTTTTCGCGTCGATCGTGAGGAGCCATACCTCCTTGCCGCCCAGGTCGAGCACCGTTTCGACGCGGCGCGGGTTGAGGCCGCCCACGTCGGTGTTAAGCACGACGCTGCCGAACACGGCAAGCGCGCTCTCGGGATAGTGCTCCGCGACGTACTGGTTGCAGAGGTAGGCGCGCGCCTCGGTGGACCCGTGGTGCGCCTTCAGCACGAGGCCGGCGGCACCTGCTTGCGCCGCGGCGTCGACGAGCTGGATGTCCGTGTAGTGGCGCGGCGTGAGATCGGGCGCGGTGTGGACGTGCATGTCAAAGCGCCCGCGCAGGTCAAGGCGCTTATCGGGAGCGAACACGCCGCTTGTGGGATAGAGCGGCGTGTAGGGCGCCGACGGCGATGCTGGCTGAGGTGCGGAATCTGCGGTGCCTTTGGCTGGGGCGGCGTTGCCCTTCGTATCGACCATGGGAACCAAGTCCTCTCAGAAGTGAATCCATGCGGCGCCTGCGTGTGCGCGGCGGTGCCGCAACGCGAGTCTAGTGCTCTTGCCAAGCGCCGGCGCAACTTGTCACGCGAAGGTAACGTGCGCGCAGCGCGCACGGGCAGGCGCGCGGGATGGTGCGGCCGACAGCTCGAGGCCTTGCGCGCTTCACGCGCGGAACCGTGGATGCGTGTACTGCCCGTGGCGGGCGGTGTTCTTGCCGTAGTGGATGGCGAACTTCGGGCAGCGATGCAGGCATTTGAGGCAGGCGGCGCAGCGGTCTTTCGTCCAGACGGGGCGCTCGGAGCGCATCTCGATCGCGCCGACAGGGCACCCCTTGGCGCACTTCCCGCATCCGATGCAGTTCCCATCCACGCGAAAATGGCTCGTCTTGCGCATCAGCGGATACTCCACATGGTAGAACGGCTTCGCGACCAGGTAGGGAACCTTGTCGCGCATGAAATCTCCCGCAGCATGGGCGCGCACCTGGTCGATGATGAGGTCGATCTGCGGTTCGGCGTCGTCGTTGATCTGCGCCACCTTGCCCTCGTCGCTCAGATCGAAGAGCGGCGTCCAGGTGTCGGGCATCTTCACGCTGAAGAAGGCGTCGATGGCGATGCCGCGGCGCCCCAGGATCTCGGAGGCGAAGCGCCCGGTTTGTCCCGGAGTCGTGCCGTACGTTGCGACGAAGAAGAGGTAGCGGGGCTGTGCGGTGAGCTCGAGGCGTTCGAGGAAGTCGGCCACGACGAGGGGCAAGCCCCACGAATAGGTGGGCGACACGATGCCGAGGGGCTCGTCGGCATCGGGCTCGTAGGCGAGCTCGTCGTGCGCGAGCAGGGCATCGATCGCGCTTACGTGGTCATCGGTTGCGTGCGCGATGCGGCGCGCAACGTATTCGCTGTTGCCGGTGGCGGAGAAAAAGAAGATCATGAGGGGCTCCTGGGTGCTTTGTCGAGGGGCGGCACCTGACCTTGTTTGGACACGTGCAAAACTTCTGAGCTCATGATCTGCAACGCGAAGAGAGCCATCAAGCTGCAGTTTTATCCGAATGTCTATACTTGGACACAAGTCAAAATATGCAAAACCTCGCTTGCGGTGCTCGGCGCGAGTTGCGATTATGGGCGCAGCGTCCGGGGCGGTTGTATCAGGCACCGCGCCCGACGCGGGTTTTGACCATAGGCGCGGCACTCGGTAGGGGCAGCGATGCTAGGCTCGGCGCCCGGCACGGGCCGCGGCGATGGCCCCGGGGCGCGCCGCACTCGGTCCGCGCCGTCCCCAGCCACCCGAAAGGAGCTGCCTCGTGAAATACGATCTTTCGAAAACCCCGACGCGCGCAGCACAGCGCACGCTTGATGCCTTTCGAGGCGAGATGTTTCGCCTGCTCGCCGAAAAGCCGTTCGAGGACGTGTCGGCACGCGAGCTTTGCGAAGGCGCGAACTATCCGCGCGCGACGTTCTACAACTATTTCGACGACAAATACGATCTGCTCAACTACTGCTGGATCTGGCTCGCGCAGCAGATCCGCTTCGACGAGTATCGCCACATGCCGCGCAATGAGATGCTCTACGTGTTCTTCGACCGCATCTTCGACTACGCGACGGCGAACGCGGAGGCGATCCGCCGCATCCTCGCGCGCAACTCGGAGGAAGGTTACCTCTTCAGCAGCTTTCGCACGTTTATGGACCAGCGGGTGCGCGAGACGTTCCGGTCGTGTCCCGATGCCCAAGCGGCGCCGGTGCCCGCCGCGCTGTTGGCCGACCATTACAGTCAAACGCTCTTGTTGGTGTGGCGCTGGTCGATGGCGGCGGGGCAGGGCTGCCAGAAAGCCGAGGCGCGCGGATACCTGCGCTACCTGATCGGCGACGGCAGAGACTAGGCGCCTCGACCCGCGGTGGGCGTCTCCGCCTCGCGCACCTCGTGTGGTATGGTGGTCGCGTTGCATGAACCTGGACGCGAGGAGTGCGCACGTGGCTGACAATCAGCGGTTCGATCCCCATACGCAAGGCCCCTATGAGATGCCGACCGGCGCGGCCCCTGCCAACGGCACCCGCGCACCCCAGAGCGCAGAGCCGGTCGACCCGCGCCGCGGCGGAGTGGGCAGCAACCGCAACGTCATCGACGACGCGCAGCTCAAGCGCATGATGAAGGACGCCCAGCCGACCTTCTACGAGCGCTACGGCACCTGCCTGGTGACGTTCGTGCTCATCGCTATCAACGTCATCGTCTTCGCCATCGAGGCGATCGCGGCGGGCTTCACCGTGAACATCCCGTCGCGCACGCTGTTCGACATGGGCGCGATGTACGCGCCGGCCATTCTCTCGGTTTCGGACGCGTGGCGCTTTATCACGCCGATGTTTTTGCATGTCGACCTCATGCACCTGCTGTTCAACATGGCGGCGCTCTACAGCGTCGGCGTGATGCTCGAGGATCTGCTCGGGCGCTGGAACTACCTTCTCCTGTACTTCATCGCCGGTATCACGGGCAACGTCGTGTCGTTCGTCGTCGACGCGACCCTCGGCGCCCATACCGTGAGCGTCGGCGCCTCGACGAGCATCTTCGGCCTGTTCGTGGCCACCGCCTTGCTCGGCCTCCTGTCGCGCGAGAACCGCTACTACCTGATGCAGTACAGCAAGGGCATGCTCGGCGTGATCGGCGTGAACATCTTCTACACGCTGCTGGTCCCGAGCATCTCCGTCAGCGGGCACCTCGGCGGCGCGATGGGCGGCCTGATCGCCATGTTCATGATCCCGAGCTCCGCGCTCAGGGTCCCGGTGGCGGTGCGCATCGTCGTGGCCGTGCTGTGGGTCGGGGCCTTGGGGTGGACGATGGTGTCGTACGGGCTCGTTCGATGAAGATCTGAAGCCTACGAACATTTGTTTGATATCGTGCTACTATAATGCCTTACTGAACGATGAGGCAGAGGGGGGTGCGCGATGGCTGACGTCGACAAGCTGATCAACGGCATTCTGGCCGATCCGCGCCTGCAGAAAAGCCGTGCCTTTTCCGACAAGGTGTACGACGACGAGCCCATCATCAGGCGCGCCTCTCAGATGAGCACCTATCTGCCTCAGCGCTATCGCGATATGCGAGCGCTCGGCCAGGCCGAGTCGCGCAGCGGGTCCGGCCCTCAGGCTGCGGGGTTGCCGGGAGCTGATCGCTGGGGACGTCCCGGCGCGCCGGTCTTCGGGCGCCGCGTGCGCGATCCGCTTGAGTATCGCCGTCCCACCCAGACCAAGCTCTTCGTTGACCAGGCCCGTTTCATGGAGGATTGGGAGGACGACTGCCCGTACCACGGAACGTTCAGCCGTTACTATCCCACCTATGCCATGATGAGCGATCAGCAGCTGCGGGGCTACTTCACGTGGCGCGCTCAGGTGCGGCGGGGCGTGGTGGAGGCCACGTCGCTGTCGTTTGCGTTCGTGTATATCTACGAGCTGCTCAACGGCATCGGCGGGAGCGACCCGCGTGCGTGCTTCGACAAGCTGTTCGCGTTTTGGCAGGCGTACCGCGCCGTCGCCCCCGAGATCGACCGCTATGCAAAATCGTGGCTGCGCGATTTCATCGTATACCACGGTCTTCCCGCCGCGCTGATGGAGCAGGTGGTCGACACCTCGTTTGAACAGGCGCTCATCGTCGCGCGTCGCGCGGAGGCCGCTCTGATCGCCGAGCCGGGCGAGGCGTGCGCGTCGTCTCTTGCAGCGGCGGATGCGCAAAGCGCGCTGTGCCAGGCGCTTGCGGCGCTGTCGTCCTATCGCATCGACCGCTCTGCGTTTGCGGCGGCTCATGAGGCCGACGTGAGCGCCGTTGTCGTCCAGGTGTTCGCCGGCCTGGTGCGCCATTGCGCGCGCCGGCGCAAGCGCGGCTTCATCGACTCGCTGTTCGGGTTGCCGTACGCCTCGCCTCACATCATGTTCGAGGCTGCGGTGTTCTACGAGCCTGCGCGCCATCCCGATTGCCTGTACCAGGTGAACGAAGCGCATTCCTATTCCTGCAAGGACGGGCGCTGGATGGCGCTGCGCCAGTATCGGGAGCCGGGTCGCAACGCCGAGCTGGGCGCTATCCTGCACGGCATCGATCGTGCCATGCGCCTGGCCTGGGGCGACGATCATCCGCTCAAAGAGCGGGAACTGCCGAAGTACGTGATGCGGATGATCGACGAGGCGGTTGCCGCTCGTCGTGCACAGGTGCGCGACCAGGAGGCGCGGCGCGTGACGATCGACCGGTCGCAGCTGGCGGGCATCCGTGCGCGTGCGGCCGACATTCGCGAGCAGCTGCTCGTGGACGAGGAGCGCGATGGGGCGGCTGCAGGCGAGGATGCGCCTGCAGTGCCGAGCGAAGGGGCGCCTGTGCCTGGCGCGTTGGCGCCCGCTGCATCCGTCGAACCGGCTGCGCCCTCACCGCAGTCCACCGCGTCGTCGTCTGCTGCGATGGCACACGTTCCTGCGACGCCCGCGCCGGCCGCAACCGCTGTGAATACCGCGCCTGCGCCTGCCGCAGCCGCAGCGCCCGCCCTCCTCTCGCCCGAGGAGACAGCCTACGTGCGCGCGCTTCTGTCCGGCACCGGCGTCGCCGCAGCCGTCGCCGCATCGGGCCGCTCGGAAGACATGCTGGTCGATGCCGTGAACGAGGCGCTGTTCGACCTGATCGGCGACACGGCGCTGGAATACGGCGAGGCGGGTCCGCAGG
>CAVCDZ010000031.1:0-18500 GCA_963601095.1 Oscillibacter sp. MSJ-31
CTCGGAGGATCATGCGCGCAGTCAGCGCCTCCCCGAAGTAGAGCACCGAGAACAGGTAGCCGAACACGGCTTCAAGCGACAAGATGAGCGCCGCCAAGCGCGAGTCGGCGAAGCGCTGCGCCGAGAACTGCAGTGCCATGCCGAGCGCCGTGTTCAGCACCAAAAGATACAGCACGCCGCCGAGCGCTTCGCCGCCGTCGACGGCAAACGAGCTGCCAAGCGCGAGCGCCATGATCAGCGCGCAGGTACCATTTGAGAGCAGCATGTAAAAGGTGCAGGCGAGTGGGTCACGCGAGCTCGCGTATTTGGCGATCAGCACGATCTGCAGCGCGAAGAACACCGTCGAAGCGAGCGAGACTCCGTCGCCGAAACCGATCACGAGGCCCGGCTCCAGGCTGATCAGCCCGATCCCGACGAGGGCGAGGCAGGCCGCCAGAAGATTGCGTAGGCTGGGACGCTCGCGCAGGACGAGCCAGGCGAGAAACGGCGTGAGCACGACGTAGGATGCCACGATGAACGACTGCTTCCCCGAGGTCGTGTACTGCAGGCCGATGAGCTGGATGTACTGCGCGATGAACCCGACGATGCCGATGAGCAGGCCGGGCAGGATGACCGAGGTGCCCGAGCGCCGGATGCGGCGGGCGAAGAGCGCGCCGATGATCGCGGCTCCTCCCAAGAAGCGGTAGGCCAGCACGGCTTCAGGTGAGGTGCCGCTGACGGCGACCTTGCCGGCGACGAAGCCGCCGCCCCAGATGATGGCGACGGCAAGCAGCATGGCTTCAGCCTTCAACGCGGTTTTCTTAGGGGTACTCGAGGGGGCGGGCATGGTGGTCTTCTCTTTCCTTCCTGTGGCCGTTCGCCAGTATAACGCCATATCGAGGGCGGGGTCCGCGCGCCAACTCTCACGGTGCGATTTCGCGAGCCTGCGAAAAGGGCATGCATACCGCCAGAACAGGGACGATATTCCTCCTTTTCCCTTGGAATGCCGTAGAATTATGCCCATACAAACGCTATCAGGGCGCATGCACGAGGAGCCTAGCACGGGCCGTCGTTGCATGCGCTTTTCGCAACGTGCGCACCGTGGGGTGCGCCGTGATACGACAAGGAGGACAACGTGGTAGACATCGAGGCATTGAGGAAGGCACCGGTAGCCGTGCTCGGCGGCGGTGCAGTGGGCAAGACGTGCGGCGCCGATTGCGCGCTGGCAGGTCAGGAGGTGCGCATCTGCGACCTCGACCCGTTCTTTGAGAAGTCGCTCGGCAACATCACGCGCACCGGCATCACCCTGCAGGACAAGGCTCCCGGAACGCAGACCAAGTATGGGTTCCGTCGTATGGGTAAGGCTCAGTTCGCGCTGGCGACCAACTCGGTCGCTGAGGCGGTCCGCGGCGCCAAGCTCATCATCGTGGGCATCCCGTCGATCGCCCATGAGGTGTTCTTCCGCGCTCTCGTGCCGGCGCTCGAAGACGGCCAGATCATCCACATCATTCCCGACAACTACGGCAGCCTGAAGCTGCGCCGCATCATGCGCGAGATGGGCTGCACGAAGAAGGTCATCATCGGCGGTTGGTCGAGCGCTCCGTATGGCACGCGCGTCGACACCGAGGGCGGCGTCATCAAGCCTGAGTGCTCGCTGGTGTATCGCGCGATCACACTGCGCGGCGCGGCGCTGCCGACGGCCGACACCGAGGATTTCGTCGCGAGCTCCCAGGCGCTCGGTTGCTTCGACGCCATCACCGAGGGCGATGGCGCGGTTGCGGGCGACACGGTGCTTGACATCGGCTTTTCCAACGTGAACCCCGTCATCCACGTGCCTGGTACCCTGCTCGGCGTTTCCACGATGGAGAACTTTGGCACGGTGCTCGACAAGAACATCCACGACTACTCGATCTACTCCCATTCGTTCTGCCCGTCGATCTCCGAGGTGCAGTACCAGTTCTACAACGAGGAGATTGCGCTCGCCGAGGCGATCGGCGTGGGCATCCAGCCGTTCAAGAAGGACGTGTTCTACCAGCGCACGAGCGTGCTCGGCGAGGAGTACATGGGCGAGGGCTGCACGGTTCCGTTCGAAGAGCAGTGGGAGGTCGGCTTCGGCACCGGCCCGTTCACGATCAAGAACCGCTACGTCACTGAGGACGTGCCGGTGGGCTGCCATGTCTACCATGAGCTGGGGCTCAAGTTCGGCGTGCCGACGCCTATCATCGATTCGATGATCGTGCTCGGCGGCGTCATGAACAAGACGAACTTCTTCGAGACGGGCCTTACGCTTGCCGACCTCGGCATCGCGCACCTGTCCAAGGATGAGCTGCTGGCTTACTTGCACGACGGTACCTACGTCGAGCCGGAGGCCTAAGTGGCGGGCGCATGGCGCGGCGCCTACGGGGCGCTTGAGACGGCGGGCGAGGTGCGCGGCACCCACGGGCTGCCGGCACGCAGCACGTCGGGCCATGTGCTCGGGATCGTCTGCGTGAAGCTCGACTATCCCAAGCTGCCCGGCAACGTCGCGAACGCCTGCACGTTTGGCTATCCCGTGCTCTACCGCGAGGTCGACTTCGAGATCGAGCAGCTGTTCGCCGGCGACCCTGCCATCCGCGAGCTCGTCATCGACGCGGCGCGCGAGCTGGAACGCGAGGGCGTGCGCGCGATCATCGGCGCCTGCGGGTACTTCGCGCACTTCCAGCGCGACGTGGCCGACGCGGTGGGTGTGCCGGTGTTCATGAGCAGCCTCTGCCAGCTGCCGCTGATCAAGGGCGGTCTACGTCGCGGCGGCAAGGTCGCCGTCTTGTGCGCTGATGGTGCGAGCCTTTCAGATGAGCTGCTGGCCAACGTCGGGTCCGACAGGGATCGCGTGGTGGTGCAGAACGTGGGCGACCTGCCCAGCTTCGAGGCGATCCGCTGGGGGCATCTGGAGCTGGACAACGGGCGTCTTGAGGATGACCTGTGCGCGCTCGCGGTCGATCTGTGCCGACGCGAACCCGATATCGACGCGATCCTGCTTGAGTGCAGCGACCTGCCGCCGTATGCCGCTGCGATCCAGAAAGCGGTCGGCCTGCCGGTGTTCGACTTCATCACGCTGGCTAATTGGGCGGCCGCTGCGACGATGCAGCGCACCTACACCGGGTGGTTCTAGGCTACGCGGCACGAGTTGTCGTGCGATGCGGAAGGGGAGGGCGCCCGGGTGGTCGCGCTCTTTTCCGCAGAGACGTGCATGATTTGGGCACGGGGCGAAAATGCCTCGTGCCTTTTTTCGTTGTGCCAGGTAAGGTGGATGAATCATGCGGAAAAAGGGGGAGGAGCCGAGGGCGGATCCCCTGCGAGGGAAGGAGCATCCTATGAAGCTTGCGATCATCAGCGATCCTGAGCGCTACGAGAAGTTCGCGCCTGCGGACGCGCGCGCCTACTGGGAGAGCGCGTCGTTCTTTCCCCTTGACGCGGCGCCGCGCGAGATCGCCGCTGCCTGCCCTGATGCCGAGGTGCTGTTGGTCGATGCGATCGCCCAGGTCCCTGCCGAGCTCATCGAGGCTCTGCCTCGGCTCAAGGTCATCCACTCCGAGGGCGTGGCGTACAACGGGATCGATTGCGCGGCGGCGGCGCGTGCCGGCGTGCTCGTGTGCAACAACAAGGGCGGCAACGCCGGTGCGGTGGCCGAGCAGGTGATCATGTTGATGCTGGGGCTGCTGCGCACGGTGGTGCCCGGTCATCTGGCGGTGCTCGCCGGTGAGCAGATCGCGCGCAAGGAGCATTTGATCCTCAAAGGCATCACCGACTTGCAGGATTGCACAGTGGGCTTGCTCGGGTTCGGCGACATCGCGCAGGCGACGGCCGCGCGCCTTACGCCCTTCGGGTGCAAGGTGGCATACTGGTCGCGCCATCGCCATGATGAGGCGGCAGGGCGGCTCGGCGTCGAGTACCGCGCGCTTGACGACCTTCTTGCCCAGGCTGACATCGTGAGCCTGCATATGGCGGTGACGGATCAGACGATAGGTTTCATCGGCAGCGAGCGCCTGGCTGCGATGCGTCCGGGTGCCGCGCTGATCAACACGGCGCGAGGCGAGCTGATCGACAACGAGGCCTTGGTTGCGGCGCTGGCCGACGGGCACCTGGGCGCGGCGGCCTTCGACACGATCGCGCCCGAGCCGGTGTCGGCCGATAACCCGGTGGTGGCATACGCGAAGGACCATCCCGAGCAGGTGCTGCTGGCGCCCCATATCGGCGGCGTGACCATCGGCAGCTTCAAGCGCATGCAGGCGCACATGTGGGAAAACGTGCGCCGCGTCGCGGCGGGCGAGCGCCCCGACTGCATCGTCAACGGGCGGTAGGGCGGCGGCCCGCTCAAGGGACGGCGGGGGGCGTGCCTCGCCGGTGCTGTTCTGACGTCGCGCCCGGCGCGGTCGGCATCGAGCGAGCCCAACGTGCGCGCCCTCTACAGAACATCCACCCCTTACATTGAAGAAGGCCCCGCGTGCACGGGGCCTTCTCTTCAGTCGATCGCGGAGTCGGAAGGATGGCCGGCGATCGATGGAGGCAAGCAAGGGGCTTGCTGCCGAGCTAGTTCTTGTACTTCTTGACCAGCTGACGACCGGCGATGTAGTCCATGATCTCGTTGGTGCCACCAGCGAACTCATAGCCCTTGAGGTCGTTCCAGATGCGGCCGGCGTTGATCTCCTTGGTGTAGCCGATGCCCGCGTAGATGGACAGCGCATGCTCGGCGACCTTCGTGAGGTTCTTGCAGGCGTACGCCTTGAGCAGGGCGGATTCCAGGCGCGTGGACTGGCCCTTGTCCTGCATCGTGGTCACCTTGTACAGGCGGGTGCGCACGTTGTCGAGGATCGTCTCCATCTCGACGAGGTGCTGCTGGATGGCCGAGATGTGGCCGATCGGCTTCTGGAAGCAGATGCGCTCGGAGCAGTAGGCGCCGGCCTCGTTCATGACGGCCTGAGCCTGGCCGAGTGCCTGTGCCACGACGAGCACGCGCTCGAACTCGAGCTTCTTCATGAGGAGCTTCCAGCCCTTGCCAGGCTCGCCCAGACGCATGTCCTCGGTGAGGACCACGTTGTCGAAGAAGCAGTCGACGAACGGCACGATCTGCTGGCCGATCTTCTCGAGGCCGCCGTAGGTATAGCCCTCGATGCCGTTGGGGACCATCCACAGGGAGTACTTGTCGTTTTCGTAGGACGGGTCCTCGTCCTTGGCCACGACGATGGTGTACTGGGACAGATGCGCGAGCGTGACCCACGTCTTCTGGCCGTTGAGCAGGTAGGTGCCGTCGGGCTGCTTGACGGTGGTGCAGGTCATCGCGTTGTTGTCGGAGCCGGCGCCGGGCTCGGAGATGGCGGTGACGGCCACGCTCGTGCACTCGACGTTGTCCACCACGTCCATGATCTTCTTCTGCTGCTCCTCGTCACCGAACTCGATGACGTCCATGATCGAGTTGAAGTCGGTCTGGAACGGCAGCACGCAGCCGGTGTACTCGTGCAGCTTCTCGACCAGCGCGACGAGCGTGAGCTTGTCGCAGGGGATGCCACCGACTTCCTCGGGCAGGCCCAGGTGCATGAAGCCCAGCTCGCGGAAGGCCATATCAGCCTCAAGGCTGATGTGGTGGTCGACCTCGTAGGCCTGCTTCACTGCCTCGGGCGTGAAGTACTTGTCGGCGTAATCCTTGGCGCTCGCAAAAAAGAGCTCCTGATCAGGGGTGAATTCAAAATCCATAGAGGTTCCCTTCCCTTCGTGCGACGCGTTCGCCCTGAACGCGTTCATCCCTCTAACGTGTCATTGTACCTTTGGCATGGGGGATGAGGCGCAAGACCAGGCGATATGCTTATGCGCTTTGCGCAGGTCGTTATTACTTTTATGCACTGGTTACAAGGGCGCGGAGCGGCAATCTACCAGCCAGGTCCGACCTTCCCGTTCCAGGGCACCATGGGGTCGGCTGCCGTGTCGCTCCAGACGGAAAGCGCAGCGGTGCGGTCGCTCCAGGATAAGGAGTAGGATCCTGCTCGCATGGGGCTGTAGGCATCGTCGCAGGAAAACGAACCCTGTTTGAGAGCGAAGGGAAGACCGGCGGGCACGTAGTAGATGTCGCCCGAGCTCCCAAGGAGGAAGTGATGCTCGATCACCAGCACGCGATCCCCATAGGGGCCGGCAGGCTCGGCGAAGTAGGGCTCGTCGATAACGGAAAAAAGCGCTGCCGGCGCGAGGATGGCGAGCGCAGTGAGGGTGCAGAGGACGGAGACGAACCCGTGCGCGTATCGCGCGGCGGTGCTGCGCTGCGTATCTGGCCTGACGACGCGCGCTGCGATCAGGAGCACGGGGCAGGCGAGCGAGGCTGCGATGGCGACGAACACGGCGACGTCGGCGATGACGAGCGGTCCTAGGACGAGCGGCACCGCGGGCACCGAGGCGAGGACGGCGGCGAAGGCTGCGATGCCCATGAGACAGGTGACGAGCGCGAGGGCGTAGAGCACCCGCGCTGCGGTGGCGTTGCCGTCGGGTTGGGCGGCGAGTGGGGTGTCTGACATGGATCCCTCCTTGAGCAGTCATGCTATCAAGCACGCGTGAAGGGCGTGTGGGCGTGTCGGGTCGACTGCAGAGGCGGGCTTTGGGTCTCGGCGCGTGTGAGAGCTGGGCTCACCCGCGAGGGTAGGCGCTGTCTCTCTCTTCGGTTGTTCCCGTCCCGGCGCTTTCGCCATCGTCTTCAGACCGTCTGCCTTCGCCGTCATCCTTCGGTCATCCAGCCGCTATCGTCGTTTTTCGCCCGTCTTCGTCCCAGAGAAAAATTCGGCAGGTTTTTGGCAACACTCGACGGATGTACGCAGCACAACAGGTCAGCGAGGACGGTCAGAAGCGAAAAGACGCATAGTTACGCAACAGACAGCCCTATATTGTTGCGCAACGTCCTTCTCAGGGAACCGTCACGCCGGCGGAGCTGCGTACCTCCGCTCGTTGTTGCCAAAAAAGGCGAATTATTTTTCTCTGGTGAACTTTTGGGCGGGCGATGCGTTCTCTCGAGTGCGTCTGGAGGCGAGGTATTTTCTGAGCGGGTCTGATGGCGGCCGGCGCGCGGGTACGTGACGCGCACTCTCAACGACGTCTCCCGATCGCGCTTCGTCTACGCACGCGCCATGGAGGGGGCGAGCGCTGCGGCGGATCTGTTCCTCGCTCACTTGCGGCGCATCTGCCCGCTCGTGGGCGTGTCAGATTGACCACAGAGGCGGGCTTTGGCCCTCGCCGCGCATGAAAAGCGCTAGGCTCAGGGAAAGAGCGAAAGGAACCCCACCATGAAGATCACGCTCGGCCTTGCCCAGTGCAGCCACCCTGAGAAAACGACGTATCGCGATGCGGTCGCGCTGGTTGAGCAGTGGTGCGAGCGCGCCTCTGCGCGCGGCGTCGACCTGCTCGTGTTCCCCGAGTCGCTGATGACGCGCTACGAGGTGGAGGAGCAGTGCTTCCTCGAGGCAGCCCAGCCGCTCGGCGGGCCGTTTTGCCATGACGTCGAGTCGGCGGCGGCGCGCTTCGGCATCGGCATCGTCTACACGGTCAACGAGCTCAACCCGTCCGGTGGCAACCCGTACAACACCGTGGTGCTCGTCGACGGCACCGGCACGCGGCGCGGGGTCTATCGCAAGGTGCACCTGTTCGACACCGACTTCACGCATGAGTCGGATCGCATGTCCGCCGGTGACGCGCTGATCGACCCGATCGAGTCGCCCTATGGCGCAATCGGTCTGGCGATCTGCTACGACCTGCGCTTCCCTGAGGTGGCCCGCCATGCGGCGCTTGCCGGGGCGCAGCTCATGCTCTATCCAGCAGCATGGGTCGACGGCCGCTTGAAGGCCGATCAGTGGAAGACGCTGCTGGCCGCCCGAGCGATCGAAAACGAGATGTTCGTGGCGGGCGTGTGCCGCGCGGACGAAGGCTACATCGCGCAGAGCTGCGTGTTCGGTCCCGATGGCGCCCTTTTGGCTTCTGGAGGCGCGCGCGAGGGGCTCGTCGTCGCCGAGATCGACTACGACGCCATCGCCCAGGTGCGCGCTGCGATGCCGCTTCTGGATCATCGCCGTCCCGAGCTGTACGGCGATTAGGCGGTCGCGCTCAGGCTGGGCAAGCGCCGCCGCTCGCCTCGCACACGGGTCGTGATGCGCGAGACCCCGCCTGCACTTATGCGCTCGGCGGGGTCTCGTTTTCGGTGTCGGGGGCATTGAAAGGCCGGGCGCCAACAGCCGCTATTTCGCCAGGCCGACTTCCTTGAAGTAGCGATCGACGTCCTCTTGCCAGGTGGGAAGCTCGACGCTGTACATCTCGAGCATGAGGCTCTCGAGCAGCACCTGCTCAGCCGTCACCAGGTCCTCGGTGGGCTTGATCACCTTTTCGGGATCGTAGCCGCAGTCGGTCAGCACGCGCGAGAGGAACTCGTAGCGGCTTGCGGTGCCGCGGCTCGTGACGTGCAGCACGCCGGTGGCCTTGCGGTTGATGGCCTTGGTCAGGACGTCGACGTAGGTGGTGATCGACGTGGGGGAGGCGAACTGGTCGGTGCGCGCCTCGTAGGTCTTGCCAGCGGCTGCCGCGTCGAGCGCGTCTTTCGCCTGGCCGCCGTAGATGCTGTACACCCACGAGGAGCGAACGATCAGGTGATCGGCGGTGGTGTCGCGCACCATGACCTCGCCGGCGCGCTTGGACTTGCCGTAGGGCGTCTCGGGGCGCGGCGTGTCGAACTCGTTGGCGGGCTCGGCCATGCGGACGGGGTAGACGTCGTCGGTGGAGATCTGAACCATCAGCGCGCCGACGTTGCTGGCGGCGAGCGCCACGTTGCGGGCGCCGAGGGCGTTGACCTCGTAGGCGTGCACGCGGTTGCCCAGGCCGGTCACCTTGCGGGAGATGCCGGCGCAGTTGATGATGACGCGCGGGCGCAGCTCTTGCGCGAACGCGTCGATGCGCTCGGCCTCGCAGACGCTCAGCTCGGTGTCGGTGCCGACCACAGTGCACTCGTAGGCCTGCTCAAGGCGACGCGAGATCTCGCTGCCCAAAAAGCCCTTGCAGCCGGTGATCCAGACGATTTCTTTTTCTGTGCTCATATGCTCTCTTTCGGGTAGGCCGACCGCGGCGGCGGCGCCGGGTCGGTCGCGGGTCTCAGGGATGGGCCAGCCGCTCTTGAGCGCTGGCCGTGAGGCGGTGCGGGGGCTGCTGAAGCAAAGCCGCCCCCGCACGCACGTGTCTTACGCGGCCGTCGGCGTCGGCGTGACGTCGTCGCCGTCCTTGGTGCGATGGATGATCTTCTGGAAGACGAAGATCGCGAGGATCAGCGCGAATCCGATCAGGTTGCTCATGATCGACATGCCCTCGATCGGCACCATGATGCAGACGCCTGCTATGGCGGCCACGATGCGCAGCGCGGGGTTGATCCTGCCGAACAGGTAGCCCTGCAGGCCGGCGGACACGCCGAACAGGCCGATCAGCGCCATCAGGGTGTTGATGACCACGAACAGCGGCGAGACGCCGTCATGCACGATCAGGATCGGGAAGAAGGCGAAGATGTAAGGCACGATGTACGCCGCGATGCCGAGGCGCGTGGCGTTGACGGCGGTTTTCATCGGCTTCGACTTCGCGATCGCGCTGCCCGCGTAGGCGGCAAGGGCAACCGGCGGCGTGATGTCGGCCAGGATGCCGAAGTAGAACACGAAGAAGTGCGCGCACACCAGCGGCACGCCCAGCTGGATCAGGATCGGGGCGCAGGTGGCGGCCATGATGCAGTAGTTCGCCGTGGTGGGGACGCCCATACCCAGCACGATGCAGCAGAGCATCGTGAGGATAAGGCCGATGAGCAGGAAGTCGCCCGAGGCGAGCACGATGACGTTGATCAGCGTCGATGCGAGGCCCGTGATCGTGATGCACCCGGCGATCAGGCCGGCAAGCGCGCAGGCGACGCCGACGGCGATCGTGTTGCGCGCGCCGGCCGCAAACGCGTCGGCGGCGGTGAGCAGGGCGGCCTTGCAGGTCTCAAGCAGGACCGACCCGAAGGTGGCCTCCTCGGTGCGCTCCTGCCAGTTGGTCAGGAAGAAGTGGATGAAGCCGATGACGAACGCGACGAAGATCGAGATCGCCGCCGACACAGCCATCGTGTAGATGCCGGCCGACACGATCCACACCAGCACGACGAGCGGGATGATCAGGTAGCAGTTCTTCAGCAGATAGATCCAGGTGGGCAGCTCCTTGAACGGGATGCCCTTGAGCCCGTGCGATTTTGCCTCGAGATGCACGGTGAAGAAGATGCCGGCGAAGTAGAGCAGCGCCGGGATGATGGCGATGGTGGCAACCTGGATGTAGGGGATGCCCATGTACTCGGCCATCAGGAAGGCGGCCGCGCCCATGATCGGCGGCATGATCTGGCCACCGGTGGACGACGCCGCCTCGACGGCGCCGGCGAACTCGGGCTTGTAGCCGGTCTTCTTCATCATCGGGATCGTCACCGAGCCGGTGGTCACGGTGTTGCCGACCGAAGAGCCGGACACCATGCCGCACAGGGCCGACGAGATGACCGCGACCTTCGCCACGCCGCCGCACGACCAGCCAGCCAGGCGGTTGGCGAACGAGATGAAGAAGTTCGCGATGCCGGTGCGCTCAAGGAACGCGCCGAAGATGATGAACAGCACGATGTAGGTGTAGCAGACGTTGGTCGGGGTGCCGATCACGCCGCTCGTGGTGTAGAAGAGCTTTTGCACGATGTTCGAGATCGCGCGGCCCAGATCGGAGTTGAACGAGAACTGCCAGTAGAAGGCGTACAGCAGCAGGCAGCCCACGACGATGATGATCGGGATGCCCACGCAGCGGCGGCAGAGCTCGATGAGCACGCCGATGCCGATGATGCCCAGCACAACTTCGAGCGTGCCGATGCGGGTGCCCATCATCAGGATGTCGACCGTGTTGAAGGAGTAGTAGAGAAACGCCCCGGCGCCGGCGACCATCAAGACGATGTCGTACCAGGGGATGCTGTTGGTCTTATGCCCCGTCTTCTTGGAGGGGTACATCAGGTAGCCGATGATGATGATGCAGGCGACGAAGCGCGCCAGGCGCGTCTCGGCCTGTTCCAGGCTGAAGAGCGTCATGTAGAGGCAGTAGATCGAGAACGCCACCATGACGCCGGTGACGACGACCTTGGGGATGCCCTCCCAGATGCGCGTGTTCGACTCTCGGTCGTACTTGCGCATGACCTCGTCGACGTTGACCTCTGACTCGGGCGAGAAGTCGTCGTCTAGGGCCGCGTCGTCCTTCTTTTTCTTGAAAATGCTCATAGGCTCTCCTTTGGGATGGATCGTGTCTGCTGCGAGGCTGCGGCGCCTCTGTGGTCGGGGCGCGGTGCCAGAGCGGTGTCGCAGGCCCGCAGGCAAGAGGGGAATGGAGCCAGAAGGGCTGCGACGGGGAATCCCCATCGCAGCCCTGGTCAGGCGTATGCGTCCCTCGCATGCTTTGCGAAAGGCGGTGGTGTGCCGGTGCGCAGTAAGCGCGCAGGCGAGAGGTTACTTGGTCGTGACTTCGACGCCCTGCTCGGAGTAGTACTTGGCAGCGCCGGCGGCATACGGGACCGACGTGATGGACGTTGCGGTCTCGAGGTTCAGGTCGGCGTACTTCGCGTGAGCGTCGGGCTGGGCGGCGGCGCCGTCGAAGAGCGACTTCGTGAAGCGATAGACGGTGTCCTGATCGACGGAGTCGTTGGCGAGGATCACGGCGAGGACGGCCACGGTCTGGGTGTCCTCGGTCTGGCTGCTGTAGGTGCCGGCGGGGATCACGGTCTCGGCGTAGTAGGGCGAGGTCTCCTTCAACTTGGCGATGTGGTCAGCGTCCATGGAGACCAGGTAGGCCTGCTTGGAGGTGGACAGGTCGGTGATGGCGGTCGTCGGGGCGCCGGCCACGACGAAGGCCGCGTCGATCTTGCCGTTCTTCAGGGAGTCGGCAGAGTCGGCGAAGTTCTGGTAGACAGCAGAGATGTCGCCCTCGGCGATGCCGTAGGCGCCCAGGATGTCGATGGCGTTGAAGTACACGCCGGAGTTGGCGGCGCCGATGGAGACGGTCTTGCCCTTCAAGTCAGCGACGGTCTTGATGTTCGGGTCGCAGGTGACGATCTGGACCTGCTCCTGGTAGAGCGCGGCGACGACCGAGAAGTCCTTGTAGGCAGCGCCGTCGAAGAGGCTCGTGCCGTCATAGGCGTAGGTGGCGACATCGGTCTGGCAGAAGGCGAGCTCAGCCTCGTTGTTCTCCAGAGCCTCGATGTTGGCCTTGGAGCCCTCGCTGGAGAGCGCGTTGACCTTCATGTCGGCGTTGTTGGTGGCGTACTGGGCCAGAACCGTGCCGTACGCGTAGTACGTACCGGACTCGCCGCCGGTCACGAAGCGCAGTTCGCCGTTTCCGGAGCCGCCGTCGCTGGAGTTGCTCGATCCGCAACCCGCCAGGGCGAGCGCCATTGCCGCGGCGCATGCCGTGACGAGGATGGCCATGAGCTTTTTCTTCATGTCTTCTCTCTTTCTTTCCGCTGTCGATGCGAAGACGACGCCGCACCCCTGTCTGGGTGATGTCGGTCCGCTATGCTCTGAGAAGTGGGATACCGTGATCCCGACGAGCGTCGCTCGCGTGAGGATTTGTTAATTTTACGTGATAATGGCGTGTCGATTCTGTTGCGATCGAAAAAAAGGGCGACGGGCGTGCAATCTGCGGTGAACGCGCCGTTTGAGCCGCGGCAGGCGGTGCGCGCCAGGCGCGCAGCCGGTGTCGGGCGCGCCGCAGGTGGCGTTGGGCCGGCTTCAGTGCGGCAAAATAGCGCGCTGCTGCAGAATCGAGTCGATCGGTAACGATTATGGTGCGTGGAACGCCCCTTCTGGGCGGCGAGAGGCATCCAAAAGGGGACAAAGAGGCCTTTGTGAGGGCATGGGGTTCCTCCGATATGGGCGCCATCGTTGCGGATCGACTCAATTCTGCACAACAGCCGCCATACGGCGCACTGGCGGGTTTCGGCGCGGTCCCTGGGTGCCGCGCGCCGGTGCGGCAACCGTCGCTATTTGGCGCTGCGGTATGCTTGAGTCGTGCGCGCGCCGCGCGCGGGAGGGGGAGTGCCATGGGAGCCATGCCGTCAGTGTTTTCCGATCGTCCTCGGGTGGAGGAGGTCGCGCCGGACGTCTATCGCATCGACTTGTGCATGCCCGCCGCGCTCGGCCCCACCAATTCCTACCTCTTCAAGGCCGATGGCGTCCATGACCAGGGGCGATCGCTCATCGTGGACACCGGCTGCAATCAGCCGGTGACGCGCGAGGCCTTCGACGCGGCGCTTGCCCAGATTGGCATCGCGTGGGAGGACGTGGACGTCTTCATCACCCACTTCCACTGGGATCACTGCGCGGGCCTCACGCAGATATGGCGGCCGGGCATGACGGTTTTCGGCGGGATGGCGCGCTTCGCCGATCGCCGCACGCCGATCATGGCGGCGCACGCGATCGGGGCCATCGAGCGCGAGATCAGCGTGCGCCATGGCGTGAACGACGTCTACGACCCGGAGTACTGGGCGCCTATGGCCGACTCGGGGCATGGCGACTATCCTCTGACGGTCGTGGGTGAAGGCGACGTGCTGCGCGTGGGCCGCTACGAGCTGCGCGTGCTCGAGACGCCGGGCCACGACATGCACCATCGCTGTCTGTACGATCCGGCAGCCCGTCTCTTTATCGCTGGTGACCAGGTCTTGTACAGCATGTACACCTCGGTGACGATGGAGACCTCCTGCGATCAGATGGCCTATGTCTTCAACACGCTTGAGCGCTTGGCCGCCCTCGATGCCGACTTGGTGCTGTGCGGCCATGGGGAAGAAGGCCGCGATCTTTCGTCCCGGTGCCGTGCGACGGCGGCGCACTACAGGCGTCAGCTGATGAGCTTTCTGGCGCTGTGCGAGCCGGGGCTGGCCGACCCCGGCGAGCTTGCCTACCGCTCGACCGAGCAGCCGCGTCGCACGTCGTGGGCCGATCGGACCGTGTTCGGGCGGCGTGCGCTGCTCGGCCAGACGATGGTCTATCTGAAGCATCTGGTGAGCACCGAAAAGCTGCCGGACATCTACCCGCTTGAGCTGATGCGATAGCTGCGGGGGCGGGTGCGCGCCCCCCCCGCCGCCCCCCGCTCGCCGTTCTGCGGCGCTCCCGTTCGCCGGGCGCAGCTGCTCTGCGCGTTGCCATTCCGTCACGTGATAAGCCGACAGGCCCCTGATGGCGACCTGCCGCCCAATTCTCTGCCTGCGCGCTTGCGCCCCTTCTACAATTGTGTATGAGAACACCAGTGGCCACGGGCCCGAGCCTCGTCTTCGCGAGCTCCACCTCTGCGAACCAGGCGCGCGCCGTCAGTGGCTGCATGGCCGCCGGCAAGGCGGCGAAGGGAGGAATCAGCGATGGCTAAGAGCTTAGTGGCGTTTTTCTCGTGGTCCGGTGCGACGCGCGGGCTGGCGCAGGACATCGCCAAGGAAACGGGATCGGACCTCTTCGAAGTCGACCCGGTCCCGACCTACTCGCGCGATTACAACGTGATCATGACCGAATCGAAGGACGAGGTCGCCAACAAGGTGCACCCCGAGATCAACGACGCCAACATCGACCTGGACGATTACGACGTCGTGTTCGTGGGAACCCCGGTGTGGTGGGGCACGATGGCTCCGCCGATCGCCACGTTTCTGAGCGACCATGACTGGTCGGGCAAGATCGTGATGCCGTTCTGCACGCATGGCGGCGGCGGCAAGACGTTCACCGAGAAGGACATGCGCAAGCTCTTCAAGGGAGCCGACATCCGCAAGATGTTCGTCTCGCGCTCGCGCGACCATCTGGCGGCCGAGGACCATCTGGATGCCTGGCTCGCCGACAACCACCTCGATCTGGCACCGAAGCCCAGCGCGCTTTCCGCTTAAGGACGCACCGGGCCGCTCGGCGCGAAACGCGTCTTTCGACGGTTGGTTATAGAGGCTGATCTGGTGGGTAACGGGTACGGAATTGTGCTCGTTACCCGCTTTTTTATGCCGCCTGACCCTTGGTTGGTACAGCAAGCGGACTAGATACGCTACAATGATCCCCAATTGATGCGCATCGGCGCCTGGAGAGAGGGGATCTCTATGACGGCCAACAGCAAAGCAAAGCTCAAGATGCTCTACATCCGTCGGATGCTCGAGGAAGAGACCGACGCCGAGCACGGCTTGACCATGCGTCAGATCATCGAGCGCCTGTCTGACCTGGGGATCGAGGCAGAGCGTAAGAGCGTCTATCGCGATTTGGAACTGCTGCGCGAGTTCGGGCTCGACATCCGCACGTACCAGCGCAACCCCGTCGAATACGCCCTCGAGCGGCGCGATTTCAAGCTGCCCGAGCTCATGCTCATGGTCGACGCGGTGGAATCCAGCCGCTTTTTGACGCGGCGTCAGGCTAACATGCTCGTGGGCAACATCAAATCGCTGGCCAGCGCAAACGAGCAGGCGCTGCTCGATCGCCGCATCAACGTCGCCGGCCGCATCCGCTCGAAGAACGAGGGCGTGTTCGAGACCATCGACGTCATCCATCAGGCCCTGCGCGAGCGCAAGAAGCTCAGCTTCCTCTATTTTCGACTCGGCGTGAACGGCAAACGCTACCTCACCCATGACGGCAAGCCGTACGTCTTGACGCCGATCGGCATCACGTACGCCGAGGGTTTCTATTACCTGACGGCGTGGAACGACAACCATCGCTCGTTCAATGAGTATCGCGTCGACCGCATGTTCCAGGTCAAGGTCACCGACGAGCGCCGCACGCGCATCGAGCAGGTGGCGCCGACCGAGTTCGACGATTCCGAATATGAGTGCTTCGGCCGCATGCGCGGCGAGAAGGCGACGGTCACGCTCATGGTCAAGCCCGAGAAGGCCGAGATCATCTGGGATCGCTTCGGCTCGGCAGCTGAGATGTCGCCCTGCGGCAAGGAGTGGGCGCGCGCCGTCGTGCGCGTCCATGTGAGCGAGCAGTTCTTCGGTTGGGTCGCCGGGCTCGGAGGAACGGTGAAGATCGTGTCCCCGCCTGCGGTGGCCAACCAGTACAAGGACTATCTTTCCAGCCTGATCGAGGGAATGAACTCGTAGGCAAGCCCCTCTTTGCCTGCGGACATGACGAGCGTCCAGCCGAAATCGAGGTCGACGGCGAAGCGCGCGCCTTGGCGCCACGTCTCCGCGCGCACCGCGCGATGGCCGATCGCCGTGTGGAGGGGCTGGTAGCTCAGCCATTGCAAGCACGACCGGTCGTTTTCCTCGCGATGGGCGAGGGTGTCGTTGCGCTGTCGGTCGATGCGGCGCGACGTGTCGATGCGCCCCGTCCACAGGGCAAGCGTCAGCTTACCCGCCTGCGCGCACACCACCACATCGCAGGTCTCGAACCTCAGGATGAGGGGCGCCTTGTGCTCCCATTGACCGTCCTCGCCTTCCCATACCCACAGCACGTCTGCCAAGTACGAGCCCGTGATGCGGGAGAGCTGCGGTGCGCACGGCGCCGCAAACGACGACGACAGTATGAGCCTGCCGCCCTCGTAGCGCGGGCCGCTTGCCTTCGCTGCGAGGGCACAGGCGAGGCGACGCGCTGCGCCTGTGTGCGGCGGGGTGAGGAAAAACCGCTGTTCAGAAGAGGTGGTGCGGGGTAAGCGCGCTTTGAGTGCTCCGGTTTCCATATGCTGCCCTTTCCCTTGTGGTGTTTCGTGGGCTTACGAGTATAGGGCGCAAAGGAATTTTGGGTGTACCGCACAAGGCACACCCTAAAGGCTGATCGCAAAGGTGGGGCGGCACGTGCAGAAAGGTGGGGCCGCATGCGCGGGCAGGCCGCGCGCGAAGGCGGGCCGCGAGGGAAAAGAAGCGGCGCCGCGTCAGCAGGCCGCAGCCTGCTCGATGAGGTCGAGCGCCGTCTTCTCCTCGGACACGCGCGCATCGGCGAGCCGGTCTGCCAGCGCGTCGGTGGCGACGTCGGCAAGCAGCGCGATGTGATCGCTTCGCCTACCGAGGCACGGCACGTAGGTGAACGAGGCCGCAGGTCCGTCAGGATGGGCGGCGCGGTGCGCCTCGAGGAACAGTCCGCGCTGCTCGATGGCGATGTCGACGAGGGTCTCGAGGCAGTCGGCGGCAAACGACGGGGAGACGACTGCGACGTCGTTCACGCCCTCGTTCGCCCACTGCGTCAGCACCACGTCGGCCTCGGGCCCCACCCATTTGCGCGAATCGAAGCGCGAGTGGAACGAGCAGGTCCAGTCCGAGCCGCTGAGGCCGAGCTCCTGCGCGGTAAGGCGTGCGGTCTCCCAGCATTGGGCGTTGTACGGATCGCCGCGCTCGATGTCCTTGACGAGCGTCGAGTGGTAGGTAAAGAGCAGCTTCGATCCGGGACGGTGGGGCGCCGCCTGCCTGATCGAGTCCGCCAGCGCGCGGATGTAGGCGGGACGGTCGCAGTAGCGCGTGACCGTGCGGGTTTCCGCCAGTGTGCGCGTTGCGACGGCGCGCTCGAACTCCTCGATGCAGCTGGCGGTTGTGACCTGGGCCTGCTGGGGGAAGAGCGGGATGAGCAGCACGGCGTTGCAACCCCGCTCGATGAGTCGGTCCGTCGCCGTGGCAAGCGAGGGCTCGCCGTAGCGCATGCCCAGCTCAACGGGGATATCGAGGCCACGGCGGGCGAGCTCGATCTGGAGCAGGCGCTGCTGCGCCAGCGAGTCGAGCATGAACGGCGACCCTTCCGGCGTCCAGATGCTGCGGTAGCGCGGCGCGGTGCGCTCGGGGCGCGTGGGCAGGATGAAGCGCTCGAGGATGGGTTTCCAGATCGGGCGCGGGCAGTTGATCAGGTAGGGATCCATCAGCATTTGACGCAGATAGACGCGGATGGCATCCGGCGTCGGCGCGGTTGGCGTGCCGGTGTTGGCGATAATGATGCCGTAGCGCAGGGGAGCGGGAGTGCCGGGGGCGGTCTGTGAGGTCATGGCGATGCTGACTTCCTGTCCAGTCGTTCGACGGGTGTCGAGGGTGACGTTGCCTGCCTGTTAGGTTAGGCGGTAACGCAGCGTCACCGTCAAGCGATGCGCGGCAACGCATCGGCCTATTGTCCCACACCGGCAGGCGAGCGGCGCTGCCCGCGCGGCCACTCGCCATTGTCCATGATTCATTCTGCGAAAAATCCGCACGGCGCTCATGCGCAACGAAGCCCCGCAGGCAGGATTGTGCGGGGCTTCGTTGGAATAAGCGTTATGCGTGCGGAGCCCATCGGGGGCCAAGCCCCCTCAAGGCCCCCGATGGGTGCTATTTGACGATCAGGACCGGGCAGCTGACGTTTTCGCTGACGCCCTTGCTGACGCTGCCGAGGATCAGTTCCTTGAGGCCGCTCAGGCCACGGGAGCCCATGACGACGATGCTCGCCTCGCCTTCGCGCGCCTCGCTGACGATGGACTGCGTCGGCTCGCCCTCGCGGATCTTTGCCACGCTCTTCACGCCGCGCTTCGTGAGCAGC
>CAVCDZ010000032.1:0-45580 GCA_963601095.1 Oscillibacter sp. MSJ-31
GCAGTCGGTGGTGCCGCAATACAGCAGGCCGTGGCCCTTCGCGTAGCGGCGGTAAGTCGCGCGCGCGGACCACAGCATCACGCCCGCCATGCTCTCCAGCTCGTAGGCGACCGCGTAGCTCGTCCAGGGGATGCCGCGCCCGCGCACGTAGCGGTCGAGAAGCGAGGCCATGCGCGTGACGCGCCGCAGCGTTTCGGTGGCGCCGATGAAGCGGGCGTCGGGCGCCACGGCGATGTCGTCGGCGCGTAGGGACGCAGCAGCGGTCCTCGTGGCGGCCTCGTCGAGCATGACGGCGGGCACGGTGAGCTTCATCGATTCGTCGGGGAACAGCTCGATGGCGGAGTGGACCGAGCTGCCGGGCGGCGCGACCGACGTGCGCAGGATCAGCGAGTCGTGGGCGTGTTGCACGTGGCATTCCATGCCCTGGGCGGCAAAGGCGGCGCGCATCGTCTGCACGTGGGCGTTGACGGCTGCGCGGGTGGGGGAGTCGGCTGTGCGCCGCCCCATCCGAAAGAGGTAGAGGCTGAAAAGCGGCAGGCTGCCTGCGCCGTCGTTGGCCGTGCGCGGGGTGTCGCAGGGATACCACACGGTGCGCTGGCAGAACTCGCGGATCTCGTGGACGCGCTTGGTGGCCTTGTCATACAGCTCGACGAGCGCCGAGCCGGCCGCCGGACCCGAGGTCGACCCCTCGCGCACCTCGACGACGCCATCGGCGACGTAAGGCGGGAAGTCGCCCTCATGGACGTGCGCGACGACGACGCCGCGGCTTGCGTCTGCGGGATCGGCGATGAAGCGGACGTCGAAGCGCGGCGTGGGCGAGACGTGTTGGCGGCAGAGCTCGCCGAAGATCTGCGAGAAGTCGGCGGAGGTGCGCAGGATCGGGCAGAGCGCCTTGTCGTCGTCGGCGATGCCGATCACGAGCCACCCTCCGCGCGAGTTGGCGAACGAGGCGATGATCTTGGGAACCTTGGCCTTCACGTGGTCGTTCCACGTGCGTTTGAATTCGAGCACGAAGCCCTCGTCGAGACCTGAGAGCTGGTCGAGGTCGGCGAAGGTCACGTCGGCAAGGTCTTTTGGATGGCCCTGCTCGTCACGAAACGGGCTGAACATGGGATCCTGCTTTCGATGGGGTGAACAGGGATCTTTATCGATTATAGGGCGAGGGGACCGGCATCGCCCTCTGTCGGAGCGCGCGTTGCGCAGCGGTAAAAAAGAAGATCCCGCATCGTCGGTGACGAGCGGGATCTTGCGTTGGTAACTGGCTCCCCGGGTAGGATTCGAACCTACAACCCTCCGGTTAACAGCCGGATGCTCTGCCGTTGAGCTACCGAGGAATTCGGTGCATCTTTCGTGACGCGACTAGCTATTATACGCGAATCGCCTCTGTTTGCAACTGGCTTCTGCCAACTTTTTTCGGGAGTCTCCCGACAGCACAGCGCGATGCGGAACAGGGGCGCAGGGCACGCAGAAGGCGCGGCGCGCCGATGCGCCTAGCGACGTCTGAGCGAGGGGCGGCACCTGCCCATGCGCGAGCGCGACCCGCGCTTGGTGGGGCGCTTGGGGTTGGGCACCAGGCGATCTGCGGCGTACTCGAAGCCGGGCACATCGTAGGTCTCGAGCAGGTGATGCGTGTGGTACTCGATCTCGCGCAGCTCAAGGAGCTGATCGGGTGAGAGGAACGTGTAGGCGGCACCCGTCTCGCCGGCGCGGCCGGTGCGGCCGATGCGGTGGATGTAGTCCTCGGGAAGATCGGGCACGGTGTAGTTCACTACGTAGCTCACGTCGGTCACGTCGATGCCGCGCGCGAGCACGTCAGTGGCGACCAGGACGTCGATGGCGCCGTTGCGGAAGTCGCGCAGCGCCTTGTCGCGCTTGCCCTGCGGCTTGTCGGAGTGGATGCTGTCGGCGTGGATGCCGGCCTCCTTGAGGCGACGGGCGCACGAGTCGGCGGCCTGCTTGGTGCGGGTGAAGACGATGACGCGCTCGGTGCCCTTCTCCTTCAGCAGCGCCACGAGCAGCTCCTGCTTCTGGCGCTCGGAGACGGGCAGCACGTACTCTTCGACGGTCTCGGCGGTCTCGCCCTGGTGGGAGATCTCGACGGTCACCGGGTCGTTTTGCACGATCTGGGCCTTCGCCTCCACATCGGGGGTCAGCGTGGCGCTGAACAGAAACGTCTGGCGATCTGCCGGCGTCATGCGGACGATCGTGCTGACCGAAGGCCAAAAGCCCATGTCCATCATGCGGTCGACCTCGTCGAGGACCAGATAGTGAATCATGTCGAGCGAAAGCGCTTTTTGGTGGGCCAAGTCGATCAGGCGGCCGGGCGTGGCGATCAGGATGTCGCAGCCCTGGCGCAAATGCTCGATCTGGGTGGTGTACTTCTTGCCGCCGATGACGGTGAGGGTTCGAAACCCGGTGACCTCGGCGATCGTCGCCGCGCATTCGGAGATCTGCTGCGCCAGCTCGCGCGTCGGCGCGAGCACGAGGGCGTACGGGCCCTTCTTGGGGCGCTTGGAGCCGAAGTGGCGCACCATCTGATCGAAGATCGGCAGGAGGTAGGCGAGCGTCTTGCCCGTGCCGGTTTGGGCGGCGGCGAGGATGTCGCGCCCTTCGATTCCCGGAGGGATGGACTGCGCCTGGACGGGGGTTGGTTCGGTGAAGCCGAGGGCATCGACGGCTTTGCGTGAGGGCTCGGACAGGCCGAGCGTGTCAAATGTAGTGGTAGTCATGCCACTCAGTGTAAGGGAGAGCCGGTCAATAGTCCACAAAAGGGCACAATGGTATACTTGCCTGGTGCGCAGGGCCCCACGTGCCCTGCCTTCTTTATGACTCTCCAAGCGAAAGTGACGACCTGACCATGAGTTCCAACAGTTTTGACGCCAGCCTGCAGCGAAGCGACCAGATCCGCGCTGATCTGGAGGTGAATCCCGGGAAGTACCTGATGCTCACCGGCGATCGCCCGACGGGCCGTCTGCACTTGGGACATTACTTCGGCACGATCAGGGAACGCGTGGCGCTGCAGAACAAGGGCGTGACCACCAACATCGTCATCGCCGACTACCAGGTGATCACCGACCGCGACACGACGGCCAACATCCAGGACAACGTCCACAACATGGTCATCGACTACCTCGCCTGCGGCATCGACCCCGAGCGCACGCTCATCTTCACGCACTCGGCCGTTCCCGCCTTAAACCAGCTCATGTTGCCGTTCCTCTCCCTCGTTTCCGAGGCGGAGCTTCTGCGCAACCCCACGGTCAAGTCCGAGCAGGAGGCATCGGGCCATGCGCTCACGGGCCTTCTGCTCACCTACCCGGTCCATCAGGCCTGCGACATCCTGTTTTGCAAGGGCAACATCGTGCCGGTCGGCAAAGACCAGCTGCCCCATATCGAGCAGACCCGCCTGATCGCCCGCCGCTTCAACGAGCGCTACGGCGTCGTGTTCCCCGAGCCCGAGGGCTTGCTCAACGACGATGCGCCTGAGATCCCCGGCCTCGACGGCCGCAAGATGTCCAAGAGCTACGGCAACGCGATCAGCCTGTCGTTTTCGGCAGAGGAGACGGCCAAGGTCATCAAGAAGTCGAAGACTGACTCCGAGCGCCTGATCACGTACGACAAGGAGAACCGTCCGGGCGTGTCGGCGCTTCTGACCACGGCGGCGCTCTGCACGGGCCGCACCGAGCAGGACCTGGCCGACGAGATCGGCAACGGCGGCTCGGGCATGCTGAAGAAGATCGTCACCGAGAGCGTCAACGAGTACCTGGCGCCGATTCGCGAGCGCCGCGAGGAGCTGGCGGCCAAGCCCGACTACATCGAAGAGGTGCTGCACGAGGGCAATCGCCGTGCCAACGAGATCGCGAACGCCACACTCGACGAGGTGCGCGAGGCCATGTCGATGGTGTACTAGGCGGGTGCACCTGGCTGCCCGCGATGCGCAGCGTGCGTCCCGGCTGGGGAAACGTATCGCGCTGTGCTGCGGTGATGCGGTAGAATAGCGAGCACGCCGCACCGAGCGCTCTTGGTGCCTCGGTATGGGGCGGGAGCGAGCGCGCCCTTCAAGGGATGCGCGCGGACACATAAGGGCCTATAGCTCAATGGTGGAGCAGGGGACTCATAATCCTTTGGTTCTCGGTTCGAATCCGGGTGGGCCCACCAGAGAAACACCAGGTCAGGATGCAAAAGCGTCCTGACCTTTTTCGTTTCCGCCTTTGAAACGCGTGCCAATTCGTGCCATCTAGCGGGATTCAGCGCCCAACAAACCGTCCAACGACGACGCGGCGGCGATGTCCAGCTTCTCGCTGGGGCGGAGGTAATAGGCAGATGTGATCGAGACGTTCGCGTGCCCGGCGCGCCGCGAGACCGCCAGGAGGTCGGTGCCTCCTTCCAGCGCGAGCGTCAGCGACGTGTGCCGAAGGTTTTTCAGCGGCACGTACTTCGCGCCGGGAGCCTTCTTCGCATGCCTGGCGTAGAGCGTCGATATCCTGTCGGGGTTCATCCGGTGCCCGCTTTCCATGAGCACCGGATTGCCGGGATCGCCGCGAAGCTCGTTCAGGCGGGCGGTGATGGAGGCGGGGAGGTGAACGATGCGTTGGCTGAATTCCGTCTTCGTCGTGTCGTGGTGCGGCCTCCCGTCAACGGTGGTGATCGCATCGTCTATTTCGACCGCCCCATCCTCCGACACGTCGCGCCAGTCTAGCGCGGCTATCTCCGAGCGTCGCAGCCCACCGCCTATCGCGATGAGCACCGCAGCCTCGATCGGGTGCCCCCGGAAGTGCCTTATATATATGTTGGCCTCTTCCGCCGTAAGCACGTTCGGGCTGTAGCGCGGGCGCTTCGGAACGTCTACGCGTTCGCAAGGGTTCTCGTCAGCCAGCTCCCATTTGACGGCTTTTCGCATTACCTGCCGCAGCATCTTAAATGCTTCGAACCTCTTCGCTTGCCCTTCGATGGAGTTGACCATCTGCGTAACCATGTAGGGAGATATCTCCCCGAGGTGGCGCGAGCCGAGGTGCGGGCGCACGAGGTTGTCGTAATGGCGTTCGTAGTTGAACCAGGTCGTTTTCCTTAGACGCCGCCTCGCATCGGGCATGTACATGTCGGCGAAGAAGGCATTGAGCGTCATCGTCTGTTGGGCTGTCTCGACCTCCCCTATCTCGGCCAGTAGCTTGACCTTCATGCGCTCGGCGTCCTTGCGGCTCCCGCGCACGGTCTTGGACTTTCGCTTGCGCTTGCCGGTCGCGAAGTCGCGCCCAGCCTCCACGAAGACGCGGTAACGGTCGTCTCCAAGCTTGACGACGCTTGCTTGAGCCGATCTCATGGCTTGCTCCTTCATGAACATTTGTTCGATCGATAGGTAAAAAGACGCACCTTGAGGGGCGCTTAGGCGATAATGGGGACGGAAATGAACGAAACAGCGTGCGGGAGGCCACCATGTACGATAATCCGATTGACAGGATCCTTCGCTTTCTAGGGTTCTATTTCGTCGTCATCTTCTTCGCTAAGGCCTTCTTCGGCGTGGGCATCTACCCGTTTGCGTAGGGCTTTGACCGCGATCGCGACGGCAATGGCGAAAGCGGCGGTGGCGAGCATGATGGCGGGGTCTGCTGCTCCGCTTACGACGGGGTAAGCCCAAACGATGGTGAATGCCAGGATGGCGGCAAAAAGCGGGTCGCCGATCAGAGACGCAGCTAGCGAGAGACTTCTCAGCCGCCTTTCTTCCGAGAGATGAGCTTCTAAGTCGACGAATATTCGGTCGTTCAGCTTCTCTACAGCTTCCTTGTCGCATTCGTGCGTCGCGATGGCCGAAAGCTTCTCAGAAAGCTCAACCTTCTTTCTTAGGCGGGAGTAAAAGCCGACGCTTCCCGCGATCTTCTCGGCGGCTAGGTAGGCGAAAAGGATGACCCCGGCGCAGGCAATCGCCGATACGGTGGGCTCCCTGAGGTCGAAGCCGATCAATCCTCCACCTTGCTCGCCTGGAACCAGCGGACAACGTCCTGGAACCGCACCTCTTGCGCCTCGGCGTCGTCGAACACCAAGTCGCTAAAAGACGGGTCGAACGAATCGGGCGATAGCATAAGGGTCTGCTCCCCCTTTCGATATACGCGGCAAATCGTTTCGCCGTTGTATTCGGCGATCACGGAAGACCCGTTTACGGGCTGCGAGTTCGGGGAGATCAGGCCAAGGCAATTCTCAGGGTACCGCCTGTTCATGCACGCTCCGTGCATCTTGACCATGTAGGCGTCGGGATCGTTGATCTTGTCGAGCACGCATTTGGGGACTTCCACAACCTCCTCGATTGACGGCTCGTCGTCCATTTCCCCCATGTGGACTGTTCCGAGCGTTCTAATGGGAACGAACGCAGACGTTCCGGAGACGGTTATGGGCATATCACCGTACAGCTCGGCCACGGATACGCCGAAGATATCGGCCAGTTTGTATAGGACTGTTCCGCGCGGCGTGGCGCGATCTGATTCCCATTGGCTGACCGCCCCGTTGGTTCGATCGACCATCGCGCCGAGCTGCCCCTGATCAAGACCGGCGCGCTCCCTGTACTTACGGATGTTCGCAGCAAGCCCCATTCTTGTCTCCTTCTCTAGAACGAAACGAGCTCGTAGTCGTACCAGACTACTTTTCCCAGTATGCGGACGTACGGGGAATCGGGGTCGGACTCGTCGATCACCCTGCGGCGGTGGTCGGGGTTGGTGCTCTCAGGCTCCAGGATCACCACGTCGTCGAACAGCTTGACGCGCTTCACGGTGGCCTCGTCGCCGTTGACTTTGACGGCAGCGATGTCTCCGCTGCGAACCTCCAGGGACTCGGCGGGGGCTATGTACGCATAGCAGCCGTCGGGCAGGATCAGGTTCATGCTGTCGCCCCGGACGACGAGGAAGAAGCCGTCGGGGAACCTCTCGCGCACCTTGGCTGGTAGGTCGTGCGTCTCGTCGGCGAACTCTATGGCGGCGCAGGGGTCGCCCGCTGCGATGCGCCCCAGCACGGGCGCTTTGGCGGTGAAGTCGTCGCCGGGGGCGGAGGCGTTCCCTGCGATGCCCGTCGACTTGGCGTAGAAGCCGTCGCCGAAGCCGAAGAGGTCTTGCTCGGTGCAGTTGAATCTGGCGCAGATCGCGTCTATGAACCTTTGCTGTGGCACAACGCCTCTGGTCTCCCACGAGGCGACGGAGGTCTGAGAGGTTTCTATCGCCGTCGCAAATTGCTGCTGGCTCATACCTTCGGAGTCTCTCAACGCTTTGAGATTCCTCGATAGATTTGAAGTCATGCCATCTTTCATTACTTTTCCTTTCAGCTTTCCTTAATTTTCTGGTAACAGGAAAACAATTTCCAGATAATAGAAAATTACTTGTTGCAAAGGGAAAATTAGTAAGCTAAAATTACTATTACCGAAAGGGAGAAAGGAAACGGCAATGCACTACTACAACGAAGACCAGTTCATCGAACACGCGGTCAAGATACTCCTCGAGAGCCACCTCGACTGGTCTGACAGCAGCCTCAGCAACCCGAGCCGCGACAAGGACGGGGTCTGGAACTCGTTCGAGTCTGCTTACCTCAGCCACGCTGCTGAGGGGCACGACGGGGACGTGACCGCCTTCATCGACGACTGGAAGGCCGAGGCGGAAATCCTGTTCCGCGAGGCGGCGAAGCGAGCCGACGACAAGTGGGCTGCTGCCATGGTTCTTCTGGGGCTGTAACGATGGGACTCGAAGAGCGGTTCTCCGCAAGCCTTGAGAGCCAGACGACGGCTCAGATCGTCGACCTGATCGACCTCACGTGGGACGAGCCGGAGGGCGCGCTCATCCGCGAGATAGGGTTCGACATCATCGAGGAGCGCCACGGCGAGGAAGTCTCCGATCAGCTGTACAAGGCCATCTACGAGGCGAAGGAAGGGAGGTGATGGGCATGAGGATCGACGCAGCTACGGAGAAGGCGCTCCTCAACGAGTGGGAGAACCTGACCGACGATCTGAACGTCTGGGAAAGCATGGGGGACGACGCGTTCCACGGCAACTTGGAAGCAGACTTCATCGAAGGCGTTCTGGCGGGGTTCGAGAACGCGCTCGCATGCTTCGGCTACGAGGTCAGGAGAGACGACGAAGGGTGCCCGCGACTGCGAGAAGTCGCGGTGTTCTAGGAACGAAAGGAAACATGGAAATGGCAATGCAAGTTGACGAGATGATGCTGGAGATCGACGCCAAGTACGGCAGAGGCACCACGGTGGTGGCCGACAAGCTCCTGCGCAAGAAGCTCGGGATCGGCGAGGACGCCTGCTTCAAGGTCGTGTCCGAAGGCGACGAGTCGTCCGGCAAATGGATGCTCGCTAACTTCCTCAAGGCGTACCTGGTCTACGGCGAGGAGTGCGACTTCGGTCGGAGAACCGTGCTCTACGCGGTCGAGGGCGAAGACCACCGCGCCATCTGCTACGAAGACCTGCGATTCGTATGATGTGGGTCAGTCTGTTCGCCGACGGAAGGCGTCGAGTGTTCGGCGCGTCGGACGAGGCTCAGGCAAGGCACATGGCCATCGTCGACGCGAGGCTGGCGAAGACCCAGCCGGGTCTGCTGATGAAGATGGAGCCGAGGAAGCTCAACAGCAAGCGAAAGGAGGTGATCGGGTGAGCGACTACGTAGGACAGGCTCGACGGGCTTGCGGCCTAACCCACGAGCAGGCGGGGAAGATGCTCGGCATGAGCGGCAAGACGTATGGCAACCGTGAGGCCAACCCAGACACGTTCACGATCAAGGAGTTCTTCGCTCTCTATGACGAGCTGGACGACTTCGCGAAAGGTCGTCTCTGGGACTTTCTCGAAGAAAAAGCCGGACGATAGTTTATTTTTTTGCCTGCATGAGTAAGAATTACTTACTACTAGGAAGGAAACAGCAAATGCAATCTACACGCACAAACGACCGGAGGGCGGTCGGAGGGCTTGCCGCCCTCCTCGCCCTCGAGGTGACCCTGCCCGCCCTCTTCTGGGCGTCTGGGGGCGATCCCTGGCAGGTCGGGAACGTGGCGTTCTCCGTGATGATCGTCGGGTTCCCCGCCTTGATGCTCCTGGGGGCGCGCCATGCTCGCCGATGAGAGGTTCTACACGGCCTCGGAGCTTGCCCGGCTGAGCGCCATCAGCGAGGAGGCCATCCGCGCGGCGATGAGGGCGCACGACCCGTCCTTGCGCCTCCCGAACATCCCGAGCGGCAAGAAGAGGCCAGTGCGAAGGGCTTCGGGAGCCGACTTCCGGGAATGGTGCAAGAGGCGCGCGCGGGCGATCGAGGAGTAAGGAGGGGCGAAGTGCCCAAATGGACGGAGGAGCAGAACCGACTGCTCATGGAGTGCGCTCAGCTGGGCGCGAAGGACTGCCGCGACCTGATCCGGCGAAAGTTCGGCGTTTATCGCAGCGTCGAGACCACCGCCCGGCAAGGCCGCAGGCTCGGCCTGAGCATGGTCAAGCTCCCAAGCCCGTGCCCGATGTGCGGCAGCACGAGCCACGTCCACCCCAGAACCGGCCTTTGCGCCAAGCACCACTACGAGTACCTGGAAGCCCAGAGGTACGCCCAGAAGGCGGCTCGGAGAGACCCCAAGGCCGACCAAGAGGCCGAGGCGGCGAAGAGGGAGTACAACCGCCAGCGCCGCGCGAGGCAGCGCGAGCAGAAAAAGAGTTGTGGATAATTCGTCGATTTGTCCGCCGGTTTGTCCGTTTTGATGCGACAGACCCCGGGCAAAAAGGAGGGCACCCACGAGGGGTGCCCGGAAACAGCAAGGCCAGTCTACCAGAAAGGGAAACAGCATGGAAGAAACGACCGCAACCGTCATCGAGCCTGAGGAGACGGCGTTAGCCGTCCCGCAGGTCGACACGGAGGAGATCAAGCAGCTGATACTCGGCATGCAGGCCGAGGTCGAGAAGTGCCTCGCGTCTGCCGTCGAGTGCAACGCGTCCGATGAGGCGCTGGGGGCGATGCCGTACGACGACCTGAAGCGCATCGAGCAGTCGCTCAGCAAGGACGTGACCAACGCGGGCAAGGCGCGCAAGGAGTTCAAGGCGCACTGGGACGCGCCGAGGAAGGCGGTAGAGGAGGCGTTCAACGCGGCTATCTCAGACCTCACCGTCCTGCACTCGCGGTACAAGGCCGAGCGCGTGGCGCGCGACGACAAGCGAGCCAAGGAGCGTTACGCGCTTCTTCGGGACGCCTACCTCGACTACGCCCCCGCCCTGGCAGAGCGCGTGGAGTTCGATCAGGTCTTCGACCCGAAGTGGCTCAACGGCGGCAAGTCGTGGAGCGCCGTAAAGGCATCCGAGCAGATGGAGCGGCGCGTTTCCCAGGTCGCGAGCGACTGGGAGCAGCTGAAATCGCTCAGGGACTCGATGCCGTTCTTCGACGAGGCCGAGCGCGAGCTGTTCCGCTCGCTGAGCCTCAACGACGCGATAGCGAAGAACAAGCAGCTCGTCGACGAGAAAGCCCAGATGGACGCCATGAAGGCGCAAGTCGAGGAGGCGATGGAGTGGCGCGAGCGGCACGAGCGGGTTCCGATGGAGGCCTACCCCGAGGCGGCTCCGCAGACGGCGGAAGAGGTGTCCGAGTTCCATGTCTACACGTTCACCGTCAAGTGCACGGCTGAGCAGTTCGAGGGCGTTAAGGCCTACCTCAAGAGCAAGGGCATCCACGGCAGCGTCAAGGGCTACGTCGTGAACCGGGGTGTTTCCAATGGCTAACGAGCTGTCGGTCGCCTACGAGGTCGACGGTACGGAGATCACCCTCAGCCCCGCCGTCGTCCTCAGCTACCTGGTCGACGACCAGACCATGAGCCAGATCAGCAACAAGGAGATGGCGAAGGTCATCATGACCTGCAAGGCTCGCAGGCTCAACCCGTTCACAGGAGACGTGTTCATCCAGCCTCGCAACGACAAGAAGACGGGCGAGACCCGGTGCTCTCTGGTGACCTCGAAGGACTTCTTCCAGCGCCGCGCCAACGCGAACCCCCGGTACCGGGGCAAAGCGGCGGGTATCACCGTGCTGTCAAGGGACGGGCGACCGGTGAAGCGCAAGGGCAGCGCGGTCTACGCGGAACTTGGCGAGAAGCTGCTCGGCGGATGGTGCGAGGTGCACGTCGAGGGCAGGGACGAGCCGGAGTACGCCGAGGTGTCTTTGGAAGAGTACTCGCAGGGCTTCGCGCTGTGGAAGTCGAAGCCCGCGACGATGATCCGAAAAGTAGCCGTGTCCCAGGCGTTGCGGGAGGCGTTCCCGGACGAGTTCAACGGCCTCTACGAGCCTGAGGAGATGGGCGTGGACACCGACAAGCAGGACTGCGAATCGCAGGCCTACGAAGCAGCCGAAGAGGTTGCGGCAGACGATAACGAGATTTTCGAAGAGGAGTTCTAACCATGAGCATCAACCGAGTGACCCTGACGGGCAATTTGACGCGAGACCCCGAGGTGCGAACGACCGCGGGCGGCATGCCCGTGCTGTCCTTCGGCATCGCCGTCAACGACCGCGTGAAAAACAACCAGACGGGGCAGTGGGAAGACCGCCCGAACTTCATCGACTGCACGAAGTTCGGGGACAGCGCGCAGAACGTGGCGCAGTACCTCTCTAAGGGTTCGAAGGTCGCCGTCGAGGGCAGGCTCCGCTGGCACCAGTGGCAGGACAACAGCGGGAGCAACCGCAGCAAGGTCGACGTCGTGGTCGACAGCATCGAGTTCATGCAGCAGGCCTCTAAGCCCGCCTCGCAGCCCGCTTACGCCCCGCAGGCATATGCGCCCGTCCAGCAGCAGCCTGCGCCTCAGGCGGCGGCTCAGGTGCCTCCCGTGGTGGATGCGACGAGCATCTACGACGAAGAGATTCCGTTCTAGGCGTTTCGATGAACGTGTTGGACTCCCTGGTCGAAGGGATGATGGCTCTGCCAGACCCGAAAGACCAGCAGCATTACGCCTGGGCGCTGCTGACGTACCTCGCGTCCGGCGAGTTGCCGGAAGGCTTGAGGCCGGTGGCTAACGCGATGCTCGTCGCGAACAAACCGGCCTTGGACAACTCGCGCGCGCGAGCCAAGGCCGGTGCGGTGGGCGGAAGCAAACGCCAAGCAAAAGCGAAGCAAAACGCAAGCAAAAGCGAAGCAAACGCCAAGCAAAAGCCAAGCAAACCGGAAGCAAACCCAGAAGCGGAGGCGAAGCAAACGGCCAAGCAAACGCCAAGGGAAAAGGAAAAGGAATTATTAAAAGAAACCTCTCCTATCGGAGAGGAAAAGAAAACCCGACCCAGGTTCGCGCCGCCGACGGTCAGCGACGTCAGAGCCTACGCAGCCGAGAAGGGGCTTGCCATCGACGCAGAGCACTTCGTCGACTACTACGCCTCGAACGGCTGGAAGGTGGGTCGCAACCCGATGAGGGACTGGCGAGCTACCGTGCGGAACTGGGCGCGAAACGAGGGGGTGAAGGCCAATGGTCACCAAGCTTCAGCAGCCGCAGCGTATCTCGATGCCACGGTGGAGTACGTCTGAGCGGCAGGCGATGAACGACCGCGCCGCCCAGTGGGAGCGCGAGGAGGCCGAGCGCAAGGCCGAGGAGGCCTTCCGGCTGTCCAGGGTGCCGGAGGCGTTCCGGGGCGCGAAGCCCGACGACCTCGCGCCGATCCTGCGCCGATGGGCTGAGAACCCCACGGGGCGCGGGCTGATCCTCGCAGGCGGCGTGGGGAGGGGCAAGACCCATGCGGCCTGCGCCATCCTCGCTGCTCAGAGGCGGGGCGTGCGGTTCGTGACCGCCCAGGAGGTCACCGCCATGTCGTACCCGTCCGCCGAGGGGTCGTGGGAGTTCATGGGCAGGTGCAGAGGCGTGGGGATGCTCGCCATCGACGACCTCGGCAAGGCGAAGCCCACCGAGTGGATGGTGGCGGGCATGTTCGAGCTGATCAACGCCCGGTACCAGTCGAACCGCCCGACGATCATCACGACGAACTACACGTTCGACAAGTTGGAAGCCTATCTCACGGGCGGCAACGCCACGACCGCCGAGGCGCTCGTCAGCCGACTGAGGGACTTCAAGCGGGTCGTCTTCACCGGCGAGGACAGGAGGGGCGATGCGTGACGGTCAGAGCCTCCAATCCGCGCTCATGGAGACGATGCGGGACGAGAGGAGCGCCATCGACCAGCTGGCGGCTGACGGCGTTGCCATGGCTTGCGCCCAGGAGAAGTACCGCGTAGCCCTGGCGGCGAAGACGTACGAGCTGCGGGAGGCCGACAAGATGCCCGTCTCCCTGGTCAACGACCTGGCGAGGGGGAGCAGGGAGGTCGCCGCGCTCAAGCGCGAGTCGGTGAGGGCGGAGACGATGTACGAGGCGACGCGACAGAGGATCATCCAGCGCCGCCGGGAGGCAGAGACGATACGCGAGATGATCGCGAGAGAGGAAGGCAGGAGATGACCGCCAGCACGTTGCCGGAGATGCTCGTCCCGCTGATGGACGGAGCGACTGTCAAGCTGCCCTACTGCGCCGTGTGCGGCGCGAGAGGCCACCTAGAGCAGCACCACGTGGTGCGAAGGGGCGCGGGGAAGCTGTTCCGGGGAGGCCGGGAGGTTCCGAAGCCCACGGTCACGCTGTGCGGCATGGGCAACACGTCCGGTTGCCACGGGCTCGCGCACCAGAACCGGCTCCACTTCCGCTGGGTGGAGACCGGGCAGGAGGTCGACCCGTATTCCCACGCCACGACCGCAGGGGGTCACTGGGAGCGCGCCGTTTTCGACGAGCCGGTGGATTACCTGACGGCGTTGGGACGCGGCGAGTGGCTCCCGCTGTTGGGAGGTGGCTTCGATGCCGTCTGACGACGCGAGGAGCAGGGCGACGCTGTGCGCCGACTGCCCGTACTGCGCCCGAACGAGGGTGCCGTCGGGCAACGGGTCGACGATCCCCGTCGGCATCTGCAAGGCGAGGACGTTCGTCGGGCGGGAGACGCACGTCGAGTGGCTGGAGCCGGGTGACCTGGCGGCGACGGTGGCCGAGAGGGGGTGCCACCCATGGAACTAGATGAGCTGGTAGGCGACCCGAAGCACCCATTGCACGGCACGACCAAGGGCTTTCTCCTGGGCTGTCCCTGCGCCAGGTGCCAGTCGGTCGCGGGGGAGGTGGCGGACAGGCTCCAGGAGCGGCTCAAGCCCCTGCGCTGGACTGACGAGGAGGCCGAGCGCCTGATCCGCATGTACGAGGCGGGAATCGACATCGGCGTCCTGGCGACGGCGTTCGAGCGCAGCCGAAGATCAGTCCATTCCAAGCTCGGCAACCTGCGAAAGGCCGGTAGGGTCGGCAGGCGCACGACGAGGCCGGAGGACGTGACCCACGGGTCGGTGGCGATGTACAAGCGCGGGTGCCGCTGCGACGCTTGCCGCGAGGCCATGAAGCTAAGCCTCAGGAAGAGCCGGGGGACGGCGAAGGTCGCCTTCGACAACGCGCCGAGGGTCACGCCGAAGGTCACGCCGAAGAGGCCATGGCCACCGGAGCAAGACGGATCCAGGGAGGAACGATCGTGAGCGAGGTCCTTTGCATCAAATGCGATGGCTGCAGAAGCGCGTGGCCATATCCGTCGGAAGGGTGGATGCCGACCCCGGTTAGAGACGGTTGGGGAATCGTCACCACGTATTCCAGACATTACTACCTATGCCCGAAGTGCCTGAAAGAGGTACTAGGGGTGGTCAAAAAGAGAAAGAAGCAAACATGGAAGTGACGAACGAGGAGCGCCGCGAGGCGGTGGAGCGGCTCGGCAGGCTGCTCGACGACGGGCAATACCGCTGCACGCCGGAGAGGGTCTACGGGGCCGCGCTCGGCATGGCGTGGGGCGTCGCCGACTACGCAGGCGAGACGTGCAACGTCCGCAAGCTCATGGCGATGATCGCCCCGCAGCTGCCGGACGGCGTGGTATGGCCGAGGTTCGAGGACGGCGAGCTGGTGCCCAACAGCGTGGAGTGGCCGAGGTTCGAGCGCGGCGACCGCATCAAGCGACCGGCAGTCGGGCAACATTGCAAGTACTGCCAAGGCGGCGCGAAGATCGACGACGGCATTGAACTCCCCTATGGCGTGGAGCTGGGCGTCACGGACGGTGTCCTGGTGGTCAACATGGAAGATGATGTATTCGACGAGCCGATCGTCATCCGATCCAAGGTGCCCATCAAGTACTGCCCGATGTGCGGCAGGCGGGTCGACGGATGAGCGACTGCGACCGGTGCAGGTTCCGCGAGTCGTGCAGCGTGTCCTCCCTTCAACGACGGGGAGGTCGAGGGCTGCTGGTTCGTCGAGCCTGCGACAAAGCGGGAACAATAGGGGCATGCGAGGGGTCTTTTCGGTTGTACTTCTACCCTCGCATCTCCTTTCTCTGGAGCCGTGCCGACTGCGGCGCGGCTCCTGCCGTCTTGCGACCCGTACGGGAAAATGGAGAGGTAATCAGGAGAGAGGGAACCAATGCGCGAACAGCCAGAACTGACCGTCGAGGAGGTTCCGACAGCCGACCTGGTGCCGTACGCCCGCAACGCGAAGCTGCACGGCGAGACCCAGGTGCAGACGATCGTCGAGAGCATCAAGGAGTTCGGCTTCAACGATCCTATCGCGGTGTGGCACAACCCCGAGGGAGAGATGGAGATCGTGGAGGGTCACGGGCGCGTCCTGGCGGCGAAGAAGCTCAAGCTGGACGCGGTGCCCGTCGTGTGCCTCGACCACCTGTCGGACGAGCAGAGGCGCGCCTACACGCACGTGCACAACCAGACCACGCTTAACAGCGGGTTCGACGTCGAGGTGCTCGACAAGGACATCACCGAACTCGGCTTCGATTGGGAGGCGTTCGGGTTCGCGAAGGTCGAGCCTTTCGATGCTTTCGCAGACCTCGTGGAGAACGACTTCTGCGAAAACGTCCTCGATGTCGAGAAAGACCATTTCGCCGTCACCTTCACGTTCCCCATCGAGGTAAAGGAAGCTGTCGGCAGGTACCTCAAAGAGCGAGGGAAGGACGAGATCGCCGAGCAGATCGCCATGGAGGCCGAGTCATGGGGATAAGATGCGGATCGCAGGTGACGCTCTGCGAGTACCCGGTCGGGTTCGACACCTACAGCGGGTGCTCTCACGGGTGCCGCTATTGCTTCGCTCAGACCAAGGTCAACCTTGACGAGATCAGGGTTGACAACTCCGCGAAGGCGCTCCGGAACTTCATCTCAGGCAAGCGGACGCAGGTAACCAACTGGTGCGACTGGGCGATCCCGTTGCATTGGGGCGGAGTGTCAGACCCGTTCCAGCCCGCCGAGAGAAGGGGCGGCGCTTCGCTTGAGTGCCTCAAGATTCTTGCGGAGACCGGCTACCCCGTTATCATCAGCACCAAGGGAAAGCTTCTCACCGAGGAGCCGTACCTGTCGATCCTGAGGCGGTGCAACGCCGTCGTTCAGGTTTCCATGGTCTGCTCGACGTACGACAAGCTGGAGCCGGGCGCGCCTCCCTTCGAGGAGCGCCTCAAGATGCTCGAACGTCTCGCGGGCAGCTGCAAGAGGGTCGTGGTGCGGGCGCAGCCGTACATAACGAGCATCAAGGCCGAGTTCCTGGCGAACGTGCCCAGGATGGCCGACGCCGGCGCTGGCGCGGTCACCGTCGAGGGAATGAAGTTCAAGAGCGGCAAGCCCGGACTCGTAAAGCAGGGAGGCGACTTCTGCTACCCCGAAGCCCTCCTGGAAGCCCATTACGGCGAGATACGCGACGCGTGCCACGAGAGCGGCCTCAAGTTCTTCTGCGCGGAGAACAGACTGCGCGGGATGGGCGACGGAACGGCCTGCTGCGGGTGCGGCGACCTTCCGGGGTTCGCGGGCAACCCCTTCAACGTCGTCTCATGCGCGAACGGGTCGAAGGCCGCTCCCACCGAGAGGATGAGGAAGAAGGGCACCGCAGAGTGCTTCAAGGCGCTCCATCAGGACAAACCATCATGTTTGGCGCTCAAGAAGCGATCCTTCGCCGAGCAGATGGCGATCGAGGCGGACTCCATGCAGAAGAGCTACCTTGCCCACACCGAGGCGGAAACCCTTCCGACGCGCTCACAGGCTCGCGCATGGGTTCGCACTACCTGTGCGTCACCCCCGGCGGTCAGATGACCGTCCCAACTCCCGAGAAGTTCGACCAGATGCTCCGCAGTCCGAAGCTCAAGGACGTTCCCTCCTCGATCAGGCGAATTGTTTATGGATCAGGGTTCTAGAGCTGGGGGTAGTGCTATAATGAGGACACGGAGAACGGAGGTGCCCATGGCTGAGAGCGAGTCACAGCGCAAGGCGACGCTGAAATACCGCAAAGAGCACACGAAGCAGCTTTCTATGCGGTTCTTTCCCGATGACATGGATCTGTGGGAGCACTTGCAGAAGCAAGACGGGAAGGCGGCGTACGTCAAGCGCCTTATCAGGGAAGATATGAAAAAAGATCGATGATAATCCTTGTGATGGTATGGCACTAGTGCTATACTAATAATCACAAGGTAACCGAAAGGAGGTTGCCGCAAATGGAAAGGTATGAAGAAATGGGAATGAGCGATATGCAGTTCAAGAGCTACCTTCGCGAGCTGGTTGCGAGCCTGGAGAAGGCGAAGGAGAGCGAAGAGCCGAAAGAGGAGATAGAGAGCCTGATCGGTCGATTGAAGCAAACGATCGAGGATTAAAAGGCTAAAGAAGCCCCGGAATCCGACTCCGGGGCTTCTTGTGTTCGAAATGGGAATAACGAACGTTCCTATGATACCAACTGCGACAGAGCCATGACAATCGGGTCATGGCAAAGAAGCAACATACCAACAAGGGCGGACGCCCGAAGATCGTCTGGGGTCATAAAGAGTGCGAGATGTTCAAGGCGCTGTGCGCCCAGTTCAACACCGAGGCTGACATCTGCGCCGTCATGGGCGTGAACACCGACACCCTGGTTCGGCTCATCAACGCCCACCTATACGAGGAGATCACCGGTCACAAGCGCCGGGGGACTGCGAAGAAGGTCGGTTTTTCGGACGCTTTCAAAAAGTTCTCCGCCAACGGGCGCATGAGCCTTAGGCGGGAGCAGTACCGCCTCGCGATGGAGGGCGACCGCACCATGCTGATCTGGCTCGGCAAGCAGCACCTCGGTCAGGAGGACGCGCCCGCAGCCGAGGTCAACGTGGAGGCACCGAGGTTCTACTTTGAGCGTTAGCCCCGTCAACGTCGCGTCCCTGGTTCTGAGGTCGTTCGACGGCATGTTCGAGGCGGTCATGCGCCACAACGCGTCGGAGTTCTGGCTCAAGGGCGGGCGAGGCTCCACGAAGTCTAGTTTCATCTCGATCTGCGTCGTCTTGCTGATCGTCTCCAACCCCCAGGCCAACGCGGTCGTTGCGAGAAGGTTCTCGAACACGCTCCGCGACTCCGTGTACGCCCAGATGCTCTGGGCTGTGTCCGAGCTTGGGCTGAACGACTGGTTCAGCTTCAAGGTCAGCCCCATGGAGCTTACCTACAAGCCGACGGGGCAGAAGATCGTCTTCCGGGGCATGGACGACCCATTGAAGATGAAGGGCGTGAAGTTCGCCCGAGGGTACTGCGCCGTTCAGTGGTTCGAGGAGCTTGACCAGTTCGGCGGCTGGGAGGCCGTCAGGTCGGCTCTCAAGTCCTTCAAACGCGGTGGCTCGAAGTTCTGGACGTTCTACTCGTACAACCCGCCTAAGACGCTCTGGAACTGGGTCAATCGGCAAGCCCTGGACATGGAGCGCAAGCCCGGCGCGATCGTGCACCACAGCACCTACCTTGACGTCGTGGAGGGCGGGCACGCCGACTGGCTGGGAGTGCCCTTCGTGGACGACGCGGAATGGCTGCGGGAGACCGACGAGAGGGCTTACCGATGGGAGATGCTGGGCGAGATCACCGGCACCGGCGGGAACGTCTTCGACAACGTTGAGGCGCGCGCCTTGCAGGATGGCGAGATCGACTCTTTCGACAACTTCCGGAACGGGGTCGACTGGGGCTGGTTCCCCGACCCCTGGTGCTTCGTCAGAGGCCATTACGCGGCGGCTGACAGGACGCTCTACCTGTTCGAGGAGCACAGGCGCAACAAGACCCTCCCACGCGACACCGCGAAGATAATCGTAGACGCCTTGACGTACCCGGACGCAGCGCACCGAGAGCCGGTGTTCCACGCCCAGACCATCTGGTGCGACGACACGGCGGACGGCAAGCAGCAGATGGCGACCTACCGCAGGGACTTCGGACTCAACGCCCGCCCTGCGCGCAAGGGGAACATGCGCGACCTCTCCTACCAGTGGCTCGCGGGGCTGAGGCGGATCGTGATCGACCCGCAGCGGTGCCCGAAGGCGCTGGCGGAGTTCCGTCTCAAGGAGTACGCGCGCGACAAGGACGACAACTGGCTCAACGAGATTCCCGACGGCGACGACCACGCCATAGACGCCGTTCGGTACATGATGATGGACGATGTTCTAAGGGGCAGATGATGGAGCGTTACGTCATACCGGAGACGGTCAAGCGGTTCGTTCGCGGCAAGGGCTACGCCCTCCCGTGCAACGACATGGAGACGCATATCCAGGCCTGGCAGGATTGGATGTTCGCGACCGCCCCGTTCTATAGGATGAACGGCATCGGCGCGGACGGTCGCAGGTACCGCGTCAAGCGCCGCTCGATCCGTCCCGCGTCGCGCGTGTGCCGCGAGTGGGCTTCTCTGCTGCTCAACGACGAGACCAGCGTGCAGTGCGGGGACGAGGCGTGCAACGAGTGGCTGGCAGACTACTTCAACCGCGTGAACTTCAACGCCCACGGGCAGGAGCTTGTCCAGACGGCGTTCGGCCTCGGCACGGGCGCGTGGGCGGTCTGGCTCGACCTGGACGCCCAGATGATGCAGTGCCGCCGCTACGGCGCTAACCGCATGATCCCCCTGACGTGGGACGACGACGGAATCTCTGAGTGCGCGTTCTGCACGCGCGTCGTGGTCAAGGGCAAGAGCTACGACCAGGTGCAGATGCACGTCAAGGGCGAGGGAGGCTACCGCATCCTCACCCACATCCTGGACGAGGGCGGTCGGGAGGTTTCGTTCGACGGCATCGTGGCAGACCTCGCGACTGGTTGCCCGACCCCCACGTTCGCCGTGGTGAAGCCCGCCATCGCCAACACGGTCGTGGAGCTGTCCCCGTACGGCATGTCCGTGTTCGCGGAGGCTGTGAGCGCCATCGAGGGCGTAGACCTGGCGTACGACGCGATCTTCAACGAGATCGACCTCTCGAAGATGCGCATCTTCATCCCGGACTCCATGTTCGGAGTGGCTAACCAGGGCGGCAAAGCCCAGCCCGTGCCGTTCGGCAATGACGACAACGTCATCTTCCGCAAGGTCGATGCGCTCGACTCCGAGGACATCACCGTGTTCGCCCCGCAGCTGCGCACCCAGTCCCAGGTCGAGGGCTACCGCATGGCGTTGCAGTCTCTCGGCGACCTGACCGGGTTCGGGCTTAAGTACTTCGACGTTGACTCCTCCGGCGGCATGAAGACCGCCACGGAGGTGTCGAGCGACAACAGCGCGCTGATGCGCAACATCCGCAAGCACGAGAACCTGCTCGAAGGCTCCATCTCCCAGCTGTCACATGCCGTCCTGCACTGCGCCCGCCGGTTCCTCGGCGCTCAACTGCCGGAGGAAGGCGAGATCACCGTCCAGTTCGACGACTCGATCATCACCGACACCGCAGCGGAGAAGGCTCAGGACATGAGCGAGCTCAACCTGACGCTCAACCCGTGGGAGTATCGCGCCAAGTGGTACAACGAGGACGAGGAGACAGCCCAGGCCATGGTTCCGCAGTCCGCGCCCGCCCCTTCGTTCATGGGGTAAGCCATGGTCGACGAGGAAGACCTGGCGAGCGAGGCCGAGAGCGAGGCTAATGCCCTTGAGGTGGCCTTGCTGACGATCATCGGGGCGAAGCTGCTCGCCACGAGGCTCTTAACGCCCAAGGCCATGAACGCCATGGCGGTCGAGGTGCAGCGGGAGGCCGTGAAAGAGGGAGCCAAGCGCAACGAGAGGCTCGCTGAGGCCGCGAAGCGGGACGTCCTGGGGTTGGCTGCGCTCAGCGCGCTGGACGACGCCTCAGCAGCCTACGACGTCGCCGTCACGCGCGAGCTGTCCGTCTTGGAGGAGGCCACCGACAAGATCAACCTGTGCAGGGTCGCGAACGACGTCCTTTGGCTCGCCGACGGGGCGGTCGACAGCGCCCGCAGGGAGTACATGAAGGCCGCTCGCTGGGCGGCTAGGAACGTCAACAGGAACGCCGAGGCGGCGGTGGCGCAGGCGATCATGCGCCTTGCCCAGAAGGGCATCACGGCCTACACCGTCAAGCGCAAGGACGGCACGTCCTACGACGTGGCCGTGGACGTCGGCATCAGGCGCGCCGTGCAGTCGTCCGACAACAAGCGCGACCGCATGGCGAACACCCTGGACGTCGCGGGCGACACGAGCGGCCTCGTGGAGGTGAGCACCACGTCGGGTGCCCGAAAGTCCCACGCCGACTGGCAGGGGAAGGTCTACCAGCTCGAGGGCGACAGCCCCTACCCCAACTTCTACAAAGCCTGTCATTGGGGCGACCCGGTGAAGGGCATCGGCGGGTACAACTGCCGACACCAGGTGAGGGTCTACCGCGAGAGCCGGGGGAGGCAGTTCGCCGACCCGCTGGAGGGCACGGGGTACGCCCAGGAGGAGGCTCGCGACCTCAGGAGCCGCCAGAGGGCGCTTGAGAACGGCATCCGCAAGGACAAGCGCGAGGCGGAGGTTCTGCGCAGGCTCGGCCTCGACCGATCCGACGTCAACAGGCGAATCAAGGCCAAGCGCGCCGCCCTGGCGAAGCTGGTGAGCGAGTATCCCCGCGTCCTTGAGCGCGAGCCGCATCGAGAGTTCGCGTACGACCTGGCGCGGAAGAGGGCGGGCATCCAGGGCGCTGCGCACCTGGACAAGGCTGCGCGTGCGAGGGTCGATGCCAAGGTCTCTGCGGCAGGGTAGAAGGCGGCTTGTTTCCTCGGAAGGGCGTTCTCCGACCTCCTGCCCATGGCGATAGGGGCCACGAAGGCCATCTCCGCGATGGCGTAGCGAACCCCACAGCCCCTCTTCAGGGGGCTTTTCTTTTGCCTGCGACAGGCGGCGGATCATCCTTGCCATGAGCGAGGCAGAACATCAGAAGGCGGTCGTGGGCTACTGCGACCTCAAGGGCATCCCCTGTTTCCACATCCCCAACGGCGGCTACCGCAACAAGCGAGAGGCCGCTCACCTCAAGAGCCAGGGCGTGAAGCCCGGCGTTCCCGACCTGTGCATACCGGTGGCGAAGGGCGGCTACCACGGCCTGTGGGTCGAGATGAAGGACGTGAAGGGGAGGCCGACCAAGAGCCAGCTCGGCTGGATCAAGCGCCTCAGGGGGAACGGCTACGCGGCCTACGTGTGCCGTGGGTCAGCGAACGCAATCGCCCTCATAGACCTCTACATGTCCGAGACCCTAGACCCTCCCCAGGAAGATGCGACACGCCCCGCATCATAGGCAGTGCTTGGGGCAGCGCAAAAACCCCACCTACCGGCGCAGGGAAGCGCGCAAACAAACCTAGGTTAGGAGAGGCAATGGCAGGAACGGACGACGAGCAGAAGAAGGCCACGGAGCCGACCGGCGACGAGCCGAAGGGCGACAACGGCCAGGGCGATACTGGTACCGGTAAGCCGACCGGCGACGAGCCGAAGGGCGACAACGGCCAGGGCGATACTGGTACCGGTAAGCCGACCGGCGACGAACCGAAGGGCGACGAGGAAGTCCTTGACACCCACGGCCAGCCCGGCATCAACAAGGAGCGCCACGAGAAGGAGATGGCGGCGAAAGACGCCGAGATCGCCAAGCTCAAGGCGCAGATCGACGAGGCGGCTAAGACCGAGGAGGGGCGCGACGAGCTGAAGAAGAAGGTCGCAGCCCTGGAGGAGACTCTCGCCGACGAGAAGGTCACCCATGGCTTGGAGCTGGCGGGCTGCAAGAACGTCAAGGCCGCGAAGGCTCTGCTCGGCGACTACGGCAACGACGTTTCGAAGCTCAAGGCCGACTGCCCGTACCTCTTCAAGGACGAGAAGCTCGGCGCCACCGGGGGCAAGCCCCAGGGCGGGTCGAGCGAGGCATTCGACAAGAAGCTCGAGAAGGCTTTCGGGCTTAACTAAGGGGGAAACATGTCCAACACTCTTGGAGCAACGATCCAGAAGTTCACCGCCAACCTCGACAAGGTGATCGAGCAGGCTACCGTCACCGGCGACCTGAACATCAACGGCGACCTCGTGGGCGAGGTCAACGGCGCGGGCGAGGTCAAGATTCCGAAGCTCTCGTTGCAGGGTCTCGCGGACTACAAACGCGAGACCGGCTTCAACGCCGGCGCGGCGACGCTCGACTGGGAGACCCGCAAGCTCGCCTACGACCGAGGCCGCGAGTTCTCCATCGACGTCATGGACGACGACGAGCACATGCTCATCGTGTCCGCCAACGTCATGAACGAGTTCGCCCGCACGAAGGTCGTCCCGGAGGTCGACGCGATCCGGTTCGCGCGACTCGCCGAGAACGCGGGAGCCACCGTCGCGGCCAACCTCGCGGACGCCGACGCGGCGCTCGCGGCAGTCCTCGCGGCGGAGGAGCACATGGAAGACCAGGGCGTCGCGCTCTCCGAGTGCGTGCTCTACCTCACCGCCCAGATGAAGACCCTGCTCCGCAAGGCTCAGTCTTGGCGCATCTCCATGGGCGACGGCGCGGTCAACACCAACATCCAGCTGTTCGACGAGATGAAGATGCGCGTCGTTCCCGGCAACCGCTTCGTGACCAAGGTCGCGCTCGCGGCGGACGGAGCGGGCGGCTACGCGAAGGCCACCGACGCGCTCGACCTGAACTTCATGGTTCTCAAGCCGACCGTCGCGCAGGCGATCCAGAAGCACGAGAAGCTCCGCTACTTCTCGCCGGACGTCAACCAGGCACGCGACGCCCACCTCTGGCAGTACCGCCTGCACCACGACCTGATCGTCTTGGACAACCAGAAGCCGCTCATCTACGCCCACACGAAGGCTGCTGCTGGCCGCGGCTCCGCGGCCACCGCGAAGGAAGAGAAGTGACGTACGAGCCGGACTTCGCATACTACCGCGACGTCTACCGAGGGGGAGCGGGGGAGAAGGCCTTCAACGCAGCCCTCCCCGGCTCCCTCGCGCTGGTTCGCGACCTGATCGGCTTCAACGAGGTGACCGACGAGACCGCCGACGCCTTCAAGCGCGCCGTGTGCGCCGCGTCCGAGGTCGCGTTCGCGCGAGGCACGGGAGGCGGCTTCACGATCGGCTCTTTCTCCATGTCCGGCGACACCCCGCATGAGGTGCGCGCCGACATGGCGAGGGCTGCGAAGGCGTGGCTCGTCGGCACCGGCCTACTGTTCCAGGGGGTGCGCTGATGCCGTGCCCGATCCCCGGGAGCCTGCGAGGCTCGACCGTCGCCGTGCGCGTCCCGGTCGACTCCGAGTTCGGCGGCGAGTACGCCGAGCCGGTGGAGATCGAGGGCGTGAGGTTCCAACCCGCCGAGACCATGCCCAGGAGCGCCTACGTCCTGTCTGACGGGGCGAAGGGACTGCTGTGGGTGGATGCCACCAGCGAGGGCGCTTTCGAGGTTCCTGCGGGCTCCCTGCTGTCCATCGACGGCGGGGCATGGGCTAGCGCTGGCAAGGTCACGCGCTGCGTGGCGTTCGGAAATGACGTCCACCACTGGGAGATAGAGGTCATGTGATGGGCAAGAAGGCATTCGACGTCGATATCGACCTCGGCGCGCTCGATATCTCGCTTGGCGAGAAGGCCATCGAGCGGGCGCAGAAGGCGCTCGTCGAGGAGGTCTTGCAGGATTCCAACGTCAAGGGAGTTATCCCGTACCGGCTCGGCAACCTCCATGATTCCGGGCACGTCGCGGGGACTGACACCGTCGTCTGGGACGAGAGCTACGCCAACGCGGTCTACAACCGGGGGCACTCGCCGACTACGAAGAACGGCAGCTCGGCATGGTTCGAGACCGCCAAGGCCGCGCACTTGCAGGATTGGAAGGCCGTCGTGTTGGAGGAGCTGAGCAGATGATCGACCTTTTCGCCATCACCAGGGCGGCGCGCGAGCGCCTGGCTGAGGAGGGGCTGGGAGGCGCGTACACGAAGCGCCTCGACGCCCTGACGGGCAAGGAGGGCACCGTCGTGCGGCTGGTGTCGTCCATGGTAGTCGACTCCCACTACGACCTGGGAACGTGCCTCGACGTCACGTACCAGGTCGTGTGCCGAAGGTTGAGCGAGGCCGAGGCGATGGCCGACTGCACGGCTGCGGCGACTGCTTTGCAGCACCACGCGCACCCGATAGCCGGAGGCCAGGTCGTCGACCAGGAGATATACACCCCGCCCCAGGAGCTTGAGCTTAACGAGAGCGGCTATTACGCATACGAAACGAGATTGATTGCGCACGTAGCGCAACGATAGGGGGAACAATGAGCATCGCATTCGCAATGAACTACTCCAACCTCTACGAGATCGACATCACGCCCAACGGCGCTGCGCGAACCTTCGTGCGCGTCGGCGAGGGCATCAACTCGGTCGAGTGGGAGGGCAACGAGGAGGTAGCCCAAGACCCGTACTACAACGGGGACGGCTTCACCTCCTCCGACATCACCGGCGGTCAGCTGGTGGGCACGTTCGAAGGCCACCGCTACTACGGCGACCCGGCGCAGGACTACATCGCGTCCCTGCTCCTGGCCTACGGCGAGGATCGAAAGACCAACTTCCGATGGACTGCCCCGAACGGCAACGTGATCGAGGGCGGCGTGACCGTTGCCAACATCGCGCCGCAGTCCGGCGACCCGAACGCGAAGTCCGACTTCGGCTTCGAGATCCATTTCAACGGCCTTCCGACCTTCACGCCGGGCGACGCGTCCACCTTCCCGGACACGATCACCGGCACCGCAGCGAGCGTCGCCGTGGGCGCGTCCGCGAAGATCGCCGTCACCGTCACGCCCGAGGGCGCTGCCGACTCAGTGGTCTTCTCCTCGGACGACCGCACCGTGGCAACGGTGGACTCAGACGGCACCGTGCACGGCGTCAAGACCGGTACGGCGAACGTCGTCGTCAAGTCCTGCGTGCGACCGACCGTCACGGGCGTGGTCAAGGTGACCGTCACCGCATCCAAGTAGTGCGACACAGGACGCATCATCTTCCTTGTGGGGGAGCCGGGGCGCGTTGCCCGGTTCCCCCTTTTTTCGTTTTCACGAGAGAGAGGAAGAGACATGGCACAGGTGATCGGGCTTCGCAAGGCGGTGCAGGAAATCGCCCTGGACGACTCGCCGGATTCCCCGGTTTACAAGATGGAGCTGACCGACACGGCGCTGGGCAAGAGCGCGAAGCGCATCAAGGACATCCTTGGCCGGGTCGAGAAGGTTCAGAAGCAGATCGACGAGGCCGAGGGCGAAGAGCTGCCGGAGAAGGTCAAGGTCGCCGTCGCGGAGATCTACAAGACCGTCATCGCCGGTTGCCTGGGCGACGAGGCCTACAAGCAGATCGTCGAGTACGTGGGCGGCGAGGGAGCAAAGGCCAAGGATCTGAGCACGCTCCTGACGCCTCTCGTGGTGTACCTGTGCGGCGAGCTGTCGGCGGTGATGCAGGCGCACAGCGCGGCAGTCCAGTCGAAGTACGTCGATGCAGCGGGCGCATAGGAAGAGGAAGCGCACCCCAGCCGAGTACGTGTGGGAGGGGCGAAGGGTCGCAGTCTACGACGACGCCCGCACCTGCCTCACGGTGATCGAGCTGTTCAGGGACGAGGGCTTGACCCCCAAGGACAAGCTATCCGTGCTGCTCAGGCTGATGTTCGAGGAGGGCTTCGAGCCGTTCCCCGGCTTCGAGAGGTTCCTTCCGGAGCTGCTGTGGGAGGCGTGCGCCCTGGACGTGACGGGGGAGCATGCCGACGAGTGCGGCGGAGACGAGGCCGTCGACTGGGGGGCAGACGAGCAGTACATCAGGGCTTCGGTTCTGGCGGCGTACGGCAAGACCTGGGACGAGATAGCGGAGACGACGACGCTCCGCGAAGCCCTCTCGCTGGTGCTGCTATGCCCGCACGAGACGCCGATGGGGCAGGCGGTCTACTACCGCACCGCCAAGCCCCCGAGGGAGACGAAGTACAACCGCGAAGAGGTTAAGGCATTCCGCGAGCGCCGCCGGTTCTGGCGCGTCAAGAAGAGGGCGGAATCCGCTGCCGACCCCATGGAGTCGATCATGAAGGACGTCGAGGGCTTCGCGGGAGAGGTCGCCAAGATCGACTGGTACTCCACGGCGGGAGGCTACTCCAAAGCCTCTCTCGCGCCCGATGGGTTCGCCGATGGGTTGGCGAACGACCGAAGTGGAAACGCGGCCTCAGGCGGCGTCTCAGGGGGCGACACGTACACGACCAACAAATACACGTTCAGCGGAGACATCTACATCAAGGCCGACGACGTAGAGCAGGTGCGCGATATGGGCGAATTGGCAAGGGCAATCATGAAGCAAGGGGGCTACAGTGGCTGACGCTTACTCCACATGGATCGTCGAATGGCACGGCGGCAAGACGCGCGCGTACGTCAACGCGCAGGTCGTGTCTCAGACCGACAAGACCGCCACCATCAAGGTGACGGGCTGCTGCAACGCGTGGAGGATCACGCAGTACGGTCGCCGCATCCGCGTGTATATCGACGGCAGGGAGGTGGGCACCACCACGACGGTGGTCTTCTCGCGCTACGGCTCGGCGAACTTCGGCACCATCTCCCGCACTCTCACCGTCGACAAGGGCAGCGTGGGCAGGAACGTGCCCGTGTCGTGCCTGGTCAAGAAGGAGGTCGTCGACGGATACGGCGCGTCGGGCAAGGACGAGTCCCGTACCGCTACCGTGAACGTGTGGGTAGGCGCGAAGACGCTGCGCCCGCCCTCCGCGCCGTCTGGCCTGACCGCCCAGCGTTCGGCGGCGGGCGTGCTCGGCTTGAACTGGGTCAACAACGCCAACAACGCGGTGAGCACCTATGTCGAGCGCAAGGACTACGATACGGACGTTTGGCAGGTGGTCAGCACGCAGCAGACCGTGGTGACCTCGTACGCCGACTCTGTCGGCAAGGGCACGTACCGCTACCGCGTGAGATACGCCAACGCGGACGGCTACTCCGGCTACTCGAACGAGACGGAATGGGTCACCGCCCTGGCAGCGCCCGCAGCGCCGTCGATCGTCTCCCCGCTCTCCGGCGACACCCTGGACAGCTCCGAGGGCAACCCGACGTTGACGTGGCAGCACAACAGCCTGGACACGAGCGCCCAGAGCGCCGCCCAGTTGAAGTGGACTGACGACCCGAAGTGGCTTGAGAACGTCACGACGGTTGGCCTGACCGCCGAGTCGAGCACGGTCATCGAGGCGCTTGTGGGCGACGACGTGAACCGCGACATCTACTGGCAGGTCAGGACGAAGGGCGCGTACGACGGCGACGGGGACGAGGCCAAGGCGTGGTCGCTGTGGTCTGCCGTGTCGATGTTCTCGCTGCGTACCGCGCCCCAGATCGTGCTCACGGTCGCGGAAGAGCTAACCGCCGTGCCGATCGAGGTCGCCTGGGAGTACGAGGACGCTTACGGCACGCAGGCGGGGGCGAAGGTCGTCCTATCAGACGAGTCGGGCGAGGTGTACTCCGTGTCGATAGAGGGAGACGCGGTTTCCCACGAGATCAAGGCCGCTGAGTTCACGCCCATCAACGGCAAGACCTACGCCGTTTCGGTGACGGTGACGTCCACGACCTCGTTGCAGGGCACTGCCGAGGCCTCGTTCACGGTGGCGTACGACCCGCCCGCCCAGCCGGTGTTCTCGATCGTCACCGATCCCGACACGCACTCCAACACGGTGACGGTGTACGAGACCCTTTACCCGGTCGGAACCGAGTACATGAACCTCTTCCGAGACGGCGAGCTGGTTGCGGGGAGCATGACCTCGGGCGACAGCTACGTCGACGTCCTCCCACCGCTAGACAAGGAGATGACCTACCGCGTCGTGTCTTACGCGGCATCCGGCGCAACGTCGGAATTCTCGCAGGTCAGCACCGTGAAGAGCAACGGCTTCATGTGCGTAAACTGGGGCGAGGGAGGGTTCGCCAAGATGCGACGCAACCTGTCCAACCCCGACGCGGTGAGCGGCGAGAAGGTCGTCCGGACGGTCGCGTCCTCGCGCCTCCCGAAGGTGTTCTACGGCACCCACGCGACCCGATCGGCGACGGCCTCCGCCGACGTGTGGCAGTTCAACGACGTGATGGGCGACGGCGATTCCGCGTCCCTTGCCGCGTTCAAGGAGCTGGAAGCGTGGAACGGCAACGTTTGGCTCCGGTTCCCGTTCGGGGACGCGTTCCTGGCGACGGTGGACACGGAGCACGACGCGTCGGCGGAGTCGAACAACTGGGCGAGCGTGTCCGTCGCGTGGCAGGAGGTGTCCGCATGATCGACATGCACAGGTCGGGGCGCACGACCTCCTGGCGCTATGTGAGGGTAAGGCGAGTCGCCCCGAGCGAGTACTTCGAGGAGGACTTCGAGCCGTACTACGAGGAGATCGGAGAGGTTTCGGGAATCGAGTCCCATGAGATCGAGGAATCCACCGAATCCTCCTTGAAAGTGTCGGGGAGCATCGACTACGCGGACATGCCCACCATGGGCGACGACCTCCTGCGCGTGTACGCCGACATGGAGCTGGACGGGGAGCGCGAGAGCGTTTGCTACGGGACGTTCTTCGTCCACACGGGCGAGGAGAAGGTCTTCGAAGGCTCTAGAACCGGCTCAGCCGACCTCTACAGCGTCCTGTCGGTGATGGACAGGGAGCTGACCGCCACGGGCGTCACGTGGGCTGCGAACGCCCCGGCGATGGACTGGGCGCGCGAGATCGTGTACCACGCCAAGCTGCCGTGCGTCTACACGCCCACGAGCAAGGCGAGCGCGTCCGACATGACGTGGGACGTCGGCACCTCCCTGCTGACCATGCTCAACGACTCCATGGACGCGATCGGATACGGCTCGGCGGGCGTGGACGCGTACGGGAACGTCATCCTGGCACCCTACGCCTCCGCCTCCGACTCGGAGCCGACGACCTGGTTCAGCGACACTCTGGACGACGTGACGGACTCCGAGGTCACGAGGGAGTTCGACGTGTACGACGTGCCGAACGTGGTCGTGGTCACGAGCGAGGTCGACGACGGCGAGACCGTGACCGGCACAGCCGAGAACAGCGACCCGAAGAACCCGTACTCGACGCGGGCGCGGAACATGCGCATCGTGCGCTGCGAGCAGGTGGACGGGCTGTCGACGGACGCCGAGGCGAAGGCCAAAGCCGAGCTGCTGCTCCGCGAGGGCATGCAGAAGGTCGAGACGATCAAGGTGCCCCACGCCGGTAAGCGTTTCGCGGTGGGCGACGCGGTGACGCTGGACTACCGGCGCAGCAGCCTTGAGGGCAAGTACACGGCGTGGAAGAGGACGACGAAGGGGACGCCCGACATCGAGAGCGAGACGACCATGCGAAGGACGGTGAGCCTGTATGGCGACCTATAGGAACACGGCTAGCCTCATGCAGGCCATAGAGCGGGCATTGAGGCCTCGCCTCAAGAAGAGCCTGGCGTCGGTGAGCACGGGCAAGGTCGTGAGCGTGTCGGGCAAGACCGTGGGCGTGCAGATCGGCGGCGGCTCCATCACGGCGCAGCGGTACTGCGCCTGCAAGGTGGGCGACACGGTTCTCGTGGCGTTCCAGGGGACGACGGCCTACGCGACGGGGGTGCGGCAATGAGGGAGGCGGTGTCGGTCGACCTGTCGAAGCCCTACGAGCGCGCGGCGATCCGCCTGCGAGAGGGGGAGGCGGGAAGCCTCGAACTCATGTTCGCGGTGACCTCCGACGGGGCGCGGGAAGACCTCTCCGTGTACGACTCCGTGACGTTCGAGGGATCGTACCCCGGCGGGGAGGTGCGCGAGGCCTGCTCCATCGAAGAGGGCTACGCGGTGCTGGCCTGCGGGGAAAGCATGACGCGGGCGGCGGGAAGGTACGGCCTCGCATACCTCGCGCTCGCGTCGGGGGAATCGGTAATAACGACTCAGAGCATCGCCGTGGAGGTTCTCCCCGGCGTGGAAGGGTACGGACTATGAACATCGCAGTTACGCTGGACACGACGAAGCCGGACAAGCTGATGCGCATCCGGCTGCGCAAGGGCGAGGTGGCCTCCACGGTGCTGGACCTCGTGGTGTACGAGGGCGGGACGCAGCTAGACCTCAACGACTATTCTAAGGTGCGGTTCTGCGCCCAGAAGGACGACGGCATCATCATCGACGAGGTGCAGGTCGCCGAGGACGGCACGGCGGTGTATTCCCTGCCCGCCGGTATCGCCTCGATGGCGGGCACCGTGACGCTGGCGTACCTCGCGCTCTACAACGAGGGGTACATCGTCACGACCCAGTGCATCGTCTTCGACGTGCTCGAGGCAGTCGACGAGGCGGAGGCGGTCGCGTCGTACGTCCCGATGCTCGACGATCTGGCTGACAAGCTCAACGAGCTGAACGACGCGGTTCAGGCGGCTGAGGGCTCAAGGAAGGCCGCTGAGACCGCTAGGGGCGATGCGGAATCCAAGCGCGTGACCGCCGAGGGCGCGCGAGCCGACGCTGAGAAGGCCCGCGCGACGGCGGAATCCTCGCGCGCCACGGCGGAGAAGGCGCGAGCGACGGCTGAGACCGCTAGGGGCGATGCCGAGAAGGCAAGGGCTGACGCCGAATCCAAGCGCGTGACGGCTGAGTCTGCTCGCGTGTCTGCCGAGTCAAAGCGCGTTACGGCGGAATCCGCTCGCGTCACCGCCGAGAACGGACGCGTCGACGCGGAGGCCAAGAGGGTCGCGGACTTCGCCGAGATGATCGACACGGCGCAGGGCGTGAAGGTTCGCATCTGCGCCGAGGGCGAGTACGACGCCGAGACGTGGGAGCCTACCCTGTCAGGCGTGGCGGGCGTGATCTACCTCGTCCCCTCGGCAGACCCCACCGACGACGACTCCTACGCGGAATGGATCGTAATCTCCGGGAAGTGGGAGAAGATCGGCGGCACGGGGGCTACGTTCTCCCCGATCCCGACGCCCGACATCGACTCCATCGCATCCGGCACCACGGCCACGGGCAACGAGGTGCTGAACAAGACCGGCCTCTCGTACCTTTGGACGAAGATCAAGGCCGCTTTCAGCGCCGTGGGGCACAAGCACGCGGCGTCCGACGTGACGTCGGGGACGTTCGCGGCGGCGAGGATTCCCGACCTGTCGGGAACGTACGCCCTCAAGGCCAAGGGGGTTCCAGACGGGGGGTCGGCGGGGCAGCTGCTCACCAAGGCGGCGAGCGGCTTCGCGTGGGCGGACGCCCCGAGCGGCCTGCCCGACGGGGGCGAGGACGGCCAGGTTCTCACCAAGGACGGCGGAGCGGCGGCGTGGAAGGACTTGCCGAGAGCGAGCCTCCCCGGCGCGATCGTCCCGTTCGCGGGCGGGGACGTGCCCGAGGGGTGGCTGGCCTGCGACGGCTCCGCAGTGAGCCGAACCGGCTACGCGGCGCTTTTCGGGACGATCGGCACGACGTGGGGCAAGGGCGACGGCTCGACGACGTTCAACCTCCCCGACCTCCGCGGCAGGTTCCCGCTCGGCTCTTCCGGCTCTTACGCCATAGGTGCGACGGGCGGCGAGGAGACTCATACGCTCACCCCCGCTGAGATGCCGGCACACAGCCACGCCATCAACGTCTACGAGCATAAAAACAACGGCGGCGCGAAAAGCGTGCACCGCACTCAATGGACGGATGCCAACGACGCCAACCCGGCGAAGATACGAACGGACGTCATTGGCGAGACTCAGCCCCATAACAACATGCCGCCCTACGCTGCGATGGGCTACATCATCAGCACCGGCGACGCGGTGGACGTGAACGAGGTCGTCCAGGGCGTCGGAAAGCTGCCGCTGGAGGTGGGCAACGGCGGCACCGGGGCTACCAGCGCGGCGCAGGCGAGGGCGAACCTGGGTCTGCCCGAGATCACGGTCGGCACCGCAGACCCTCCTGCCACGGGAACGCCCGGCTCGGTCTACATCAAGCTGCTGGGTGATTCCTGATGGCGGCTCCGAGCGGCACCGTCTGGGGCGCTGCCGTCTCCGACAAGGGGCGCATCGGCATCAACGTGAACCAGGCGGAGGCCTCCGGGACGGTCACGGTCACGTTCCAGGTGTGGTTCTGGTCGAAGTACGCCGTCAGCGACTCGACGAACACGCTCTACTTCACGGACGACTCGACTGCTGCGACTACCGACCGGGGCGTGAAGCCCGTCGCCACGACCGTGAGCAGCGGGACGGGGTGGGACGCGGGCAACCAGGTCTTGCTCGGCACGTACGCCTCCACCTACACGGAGGCCAAGACGGTCACGTGCGCGGCGAGGCTGACCGGGGTGGAGGCGGTGGGCGGCGACATGGCCGCGACCGCCACCTACACCGTCAAGTGCGGGACGTCGTTCTCCCCGTTCGTCGCGGCCTCCAGCACGGGGGACAGCAACAAGACCTCCGGCGGCTCGCAGTTCCGCCTCTACGTCGACATCCAGGTGACCGACGAGACCGCCACCCAGGCTCGCATCTCCATGCGGCGCTACGTCACGGTGGTGAGCGGCGACTTCGAGGGCGCGGGGTTGGTGTACTCCGGCACCCTGGGGAGCGGCACGCAGAAGATATACGCGGCGGGGGCGACCTACCTCGACTCCACGGTCGACAAGGGCTGGTACGACCGGGGATCGACGGTCACCCACACGTTCGCGGGCAGCTACACGGGCGGATCGGGGACGGCGTACAAGGCGACTGCCGAGTGCTCTTACGCGATCCCCGAGGAGACCGCGCAGGCCTACGTCTACGACGGTTCCGGCAAGCCCGTGGGCGTGTCCCTGTGGGCGGCTTACGACTCGTCCGGCAACCGCAACGTCGTGCAGGCGTACGCGTACGACTCTTCCGGAAAGCCACGGCAGATCAACTAGCGAAGCCCCTCCACGGAGGGGCTTTCCCATGCCGAAAGCATGATCTGCGACAGCCTGACCAGAATATGTTTCGGAGGCGGTGCCATGCCAAGCGACGACACGTACATACACCTGATAGACCTGCTGGGGGCGAAAGGGCCGGAATGGCTCTTCGTCGGCGGCTTGCTGGTGATCTTGGCGTTCGTGGCGGTGAAGGCGCTGCCCGTTGTGCGAGACCTCAAGCAGGGGCAGCTCGACATCAGCCGACAGCGCGAGATCAGGAAGGCCGACGAGGCGCGCATGCGCGACGACCGCGACCGCGAGAACGCGGCGAACGCCTCGCGGATGGTCGACGCGATGAATCGGCAGTCGGAAAGCTCCAAGGCCATGGCGGCGGCTTTGAACGCCGTCACCGTGCGGCTCGACGCGTCGCAGGGGCGCAGCGAGCACATGGGGAGGCAGGTCGACGAGGTGCACGACGTTATGGGCACCATGGCGCAGCAGGTCGGCGAGATCCACGCCGTTACCGTGCGCTCCAAGTAGGAAGGGAAGCACATGGACATCACGGTGGCGAACGACTTCATCAGCCCGCTCGCACTCGTGGGCGCGCTCTGCGTCGGCTACATCGTGAAGAACCTCGTACCGAGCGAGGAGGCGAACCGCTTCATCCCGCTCATCGCGGCGCTGACCGGTTTCGTCATCTGCGCTGCGGAGGCTCTGGGAACGGGCGCGTTCTCGGCTGAGACGGTGGTAACCGGCCTCGTTTCCGGCCTGGCCTCTACCGGCCTGTACGAGGCCTTCAAGAACCTGATCGGGGGCGGCAGCGATGGGCGATGACATCTCTATTGACAAGTCCACCCCCGAGGAGGTCGCGGCGATGCCGTCAGGCGAGGCGACCGACCAGGAGATCCCCGACCAGACCACGGAGGTGATGACCGATGGCAACGGCGAATGACGTTCTGCGGGTGGCGGCTTCGCAGATCGGGATGGAGGAATCCCCGGCGGGTTCCAACAAGACCAAATACGGTGAATGGTATGGCATGAACGGCCAGCCCTGGTGTGCAATCTGGGTCAGCTGGGTGTTCAGCCAGGTGGGCGCGCTGAACATCGTTGGCAAGTATGCTTACTGCCCATCCTGGGTCAACCACGCGAAGTCGATCGGGCGCTGGCTCGATCGCGAGGCCAAGCCCCAGCCGGGCGACATCATCTTCTTCAGCAACGGCAAGAGGGCTTGCCACGTCGGCATCGTGGAGCGCCGCAACGGCACGTCCTCGGTGACGACGATCGAGGGCAACACCTCGCGCGCGAGCAACGACAACGGCGGCGCGGTCATGCGGCGCACGCGCGGCTACGGCTCGGTAGGCTCCTCGTGGTACATCCTCGGCTTCTTCCGCCCGGACTGGGACGGTTCCAACGGCGCGGTCGAGGGAGGCTCCTCCGACTCTTCCGCCGGTTCCTCCGCTGGTATCGTGGAGGACGGCGAGTGGGGCAAGGCGACGACCCGCGCGCTGCAAGCCCATTTCGGGACTGGCTCCGACGGCATCGTCTCTCACCAGTACGCGGCGTACAAGGCGAGCAACCCGGGGCTACTGTCCCAAACGTTCCAGTGGGAGACGCGACCCAGCGGCTATAGCCCCCTCATCAAGGCGGTGCAGTCTGCCTTGGGCGTGTCTGCCGACGGTCATATCGGCCCGCAGACCATCAAGGCGCTGCAATCGCGCATGGGGACGCCGGTCGACGGCAAGATCAGCCGCGTAAGCCCTTGCGTGCGCGAGATGCAGCGACGGCTCAACCGCGGCACGTTCTAACGCGTATATGCAGCGCGTGCCATTTAGTGCCATCTCATGCGGATCGCATGGGGCTATAATCGGCTCCACAGGCTCAAAAGGCCTGAACGGAGCTTAGGAGCGGGAGGGCGAAAACAGCCCTCCCGCTCTCATAATCCTTTGGTTCTCGGTTCGAATCCGGGTGGGCCCACCAACGAATCATCAGGTCAGGATGCAAAAGCGTCCTGACCTTTTTTCATCCCCTTCCTTCCCGCCCCCCCAGAGAAAAATAATCGGGCAATTTTGGCAACAGCGCACGGATATACGCAGCAACTTCGCCCGCGGACTGATTTCAGGCATCCGAAAACGCAAGATACGCAACAGAAGTGCAAAATATGGGTAACAACGATCGCAGCGAAAAACGCGTATCGGCCTTTAAGCTGCGTACCTCCGTGCGTCGTTGTCAAAAATCGGGATAGTTTTTTCTCTGGCTATGCCAGGGGGCCTCGGGGAGGGGGACGGGCGTTTCCTCGGCGGCGTCGTGGGGCCCTGAAGGGGGGGGATGCGAGCCCGCCCCGAGCGTCCGCGGGGGGCTCAGGATGGGGGTGTGCACCTTTCGCTAGCGCCCGCGGGCTTCGGGTGAGGTGCGGGCTGGTTCCCGGAGCGTCGGCTTTGCCGCGAGGTTTCGGGTAGAGCGCGCCAAAGGGTCGGATTTGCCGAGGGGCTTCTGACAAGGTGCGGGGTGGATCCCTGGAGCGGCGGCTAGAGGCGGCAGCCAGTGGCCCAGGCGCAAAAACGCCCCAGGGCGAATCGCGCGTTCTGGGGCGTTTTGATTTCGGGGAGGGGGTATCCTAGGCGGCCCGATTGCGGAGCAAAAGCCGCCGGCGCTACACCTCGACCTCTTCGGTGCCCTTCTTGGTCTTGATGACCTTGCGGGCGACCTTCGCCTTCTTGAGCGTCGGGCGCTCCTCGTCTACGGCGCGCATCGTGGTAAACGTCAGCACGATGAGCACGAGGTTGACGATCGACACGACCTCAGGCAGGTGAATCGTCGCCAGTGCGGCGATCTCGCAGGCCAGCGACGCCACGCCGATGACGGCAAGGCTCACCTGCGCGAGGCGCGGAGAGCGCTTGTCGTAGAGCCATCCGAAGCCGAACAGGTTGATCAGCAGGCCCAAGAACGCGGTGATCAGGCAGAGCAGCGCCTCGATGCGCAGGATCGTGGCCACGCTGTAGCCGTTGTAGTGGTTGCCGCCGGAATAGATGAGCTCCCACGACGTGATCTCCTGGCCCTGGAGGTACGAGCAGATGATGCAGGCGATGCAGATGACGATCATGACCAGCATCCAGATGAAGTAGGCGTTGAACAGCGTGTGCATCTTGGAGCGAACCGGCGTCATCGGGTAGCCGTCGTCGCCGATCTTCGTGCCGTCCTTGTCGTAGAGCGTGACGAGGGGCGCCTTCTCGGGAGCCTGCTTCTTCTCTTCCTTCTTCTTTGCCATGCGGAGCCTTTCTGGAGGGGGAGGGAGGGGGTGAGGGGAGCGCATCGCGCGACTCATTACCCTAGCGGTTTCGCGGGACGCGGTGCGCACAAGACGGGGAGCGTCGCGTGTGCGCCGGTAAAGTAAAAGGGAGGAAGCTTTCACTTCCTCCCTTTCCGGAATCATGCCAAGAAAAACTTGGTGTGTAGCCAGAACTAGTCGAGCTTGGAGCCAGCGATCCAGGTCTGGTACTCGAGGGTGCCGTCGTGATCCTCAATGCCCTTAGCAATGGTGATGCGCTGAACGGTCGGAGCGCCTTCCTCGAGCCACATAGCGCGGCAGTCGCGGTAGAGGAGCTCGGTCGGGCCGTAGGGGGAGTCCTCGAAGTAGCCGTCGCCACCGAAGATCTCCAGCATCTCGTCGGAGACGAGGCGGACGGTGTCGATGGAGAACAGCTTGCAGATAGCAGCCTTCTCGGAGATGTACTCGCCCTCGTTGTCCAGGTCGAAGTCATCGCAGAAGTCGATGATGGAGCAGCGCAGAGCATGGATCATCATCTGCATGTTGGCCAGCTTGACGCGGATAGCCTGACGCTTGATGATCGGCTTGCCGAAGGTCACGCGGTCGCGAGCGCGAGCGATGGCCATCTCGAACATGCGCTGAGAAATGCCGAGGTTGGAGGTAGCGATGTGGACGCGGGAAACCGCGAGAGAGTGCATAGCGACCTTCATGCCCTCGCCACGCTTGCCGAGCATCAGCTCGGGCTCAAGCTCAACGTTGGTGAACTTGAGGCCGGTGTGACCGGAGCCACGGCAGCCCATCATGTGCGGCATGGGGACGAGCTCGAAGCCGGGCTTGTCCATCGGCACGAAGAAGGCGGACAGACGCTCGTCGCCGACCTTGTCGGGGTCAGTCACGCAGATAACGTAAGAGAACTGAGAGCAGTCGGTGTGAGAAATGAGCCACTTCTCGCCGTTGAGGATCCACTTGCCCTTAGCCTCGTCCCACACAGCGGTGGAGTGGAGGTCAGCACCGGTACCGCCGGACTTCTCGGTCAGGGCGAAGTTGGTGAAGATCGTCTTGTCCTGGAAGAGGGGCATGTACTTTTCCTTGACCTCGGGCTGGCCGAAGTCGTCAAGGATGCGCCAGTTCAGGTCGGAAGCGTAGTGCATGTGCATACGCATGCCCGAAGGACCACGGGAGAACTCTTCCTGGACCTGCAGGATTTCCTTCTCGTTGAGGCCCCATCCACCGTACTCGACGGGGAGAGAGAAACGATAGATATCGTTGTCGATGTTGGACTGGTAGAACTTCTCGGGGAACTTGTTGGTTACCTCGATCTCCTTCTGCCATTCAGTGTAGGGACCTTCGACCATGTCGCGGACCTTCTTGAGATAGGCCTTGAACTGCTCGTCGGTGATGGTTGCATTCGGATTCATTAAACCCTCCTAATCGGTTTTTGGCAGGAACCATAACGGTTCCAATTAACCCTTATGCGGCAGATTCCGGATATTCCGCTACGAACAAGTTTAGCATTCGGATCCGAAAGCCTGTCCAATAGGATATCTTCGCCGAATCATGGAGTACCTATAGGAGTGCTCTATCTTTCGAATTGGCACCGCGCAAGTGCCATTCTTGGGTCAGCGGATGCGAGGGGTGCGTGAGCGGCTTTATTGCGCTAAAGCGGCCCGTACAGTCTCGCTGACGAGGGGCGATGGCCGGGCGGAACACCCTCATTATAAATTAGTTAGAAACCAGCTCATCGATAGAGTCACCCTATCGATGCGACAAGGTTGCATCGGCATTTACCTATTGGACGTATTCCGCGTTCAGTCTCAAACTTTATCGAGCAGAACGTCCATTTCTGGCGCATCGTGCTGCCAGGAAGAGATCGTCTTCTTAAACCATACAGAAGGCGAGGAGAAGGAGAAGATTATGGATTATGGTCTTACCGACGAGCAGGAGCTTCTTGTCGAGTCTCTGAAGGAGTACGCCGATCGCTACTTCGACGACGAATCCGTAAGGAAGATGTACGAGAACCATCAGGTTACCGCTGAGGCTCAGGACGCTTATCGCGACGCCGGCTTCCCCTTCATGGGCCTTCCTGAAGAAGTGGGCGGCATCCCCACGGATCATGTGACGCTTGGCCTCATGACCGAGAAGCTCTATGAGTTCACCGGTGCCATGACCCCGTTCATGACCGGCATGCTCGCCTGCGCCGACCTCGCCGAGTTCGGCACGCACGAGCAGTCCTCCGTCATCATGGAGGAGTACGAGAAGTCCGGCCAGTCCGTCGCCGCTCTGTGCCTCTCCGAGCCCGCTGCCGGCTCCGACAACATGGGCATGACCATGACCTCCAAGAAGCAGGAGGACGGCACGTACGTCCTCAACGGCCAGAAGACGTGGGTCACCAACGGTGCCGACGTTCCTTATCTGCTCGTCATCTGCAAGGACGAGGATCCTGCCCGTGAGAACAACAAGATGTCCCTGTGGCTTGTCAAGCGTGAGACCGTCGGTGTTTCCACCGCTCACCTGACCAAGCTCGGCCAGCACACCGTTCCCTTCGTCGACGTCTTCTTCGACAACGTGGTCGTCAACGAGAACCAGCGCATCGGTGAGGCGGGCGCTGGCTGGCTGCTCCTCATGAAGAACTTCGAGTTCGAGCGCTGCCTCGTCGTCGCTCAGGGCCTCGGCCTCGCTCAGGCCGCTCAGAACGACGCGGTCGCCTACGCCAAGGACCGCATCGCCTTCGGCAAGCCGATCATCACCAACCCCCGCGTTCAGGCGCTGATCGAGCAGAACGAGATCATCCTGCAGCAGTCCCGTCATTGGCTGTACTACTGCCTCTGGAAGCTTGACCAGGGCGAGTCGATCAACGCCGACATCGCCATGCTGAAGTCCTGGGGCACCCGCGCTCACCTTCAGGTTGCCGACAATGCGATCGAGGTCTATGGCGGCCTCGGCTACACCGATGAGGTCCGCGTTGGTCGCATTTGGCGTGATCTTCGTGGTAATATGCTCGCTGGCGGTACTTGTGAAGTCATGGACTATATCGCCGGCCGTGCTATTCCGAAGTGGTATAAATAGTAATACGCGCTTTGACAGCACGGACAACTCCCATTTGTAGGTAATACAAGGAGAATAGGAGCAAGAAAGTTATGAAAATCGTTGTCGCAGTCAAGGTAGTGGCGGACGACCAGGACATCTTTGTCGCTGGCGATCGTTCGCTCGACTACTCCAAGGCTCACCAGGTCATCAGTTCTTACGACAAGAACGCCATCGAGGCTGCTGTCCAGCTCGCAGCTGCCAACGACGGTTCCGTTGTCGTGATCAGTGCTGCGACCTCCAAGGCCACCGACGCCAAGCTCAAGAAGGACATCCTGTCCCGTGGCGTCGACGAGCTCTTCATGGTCGCTGACGATGCCCTCGAGACGGCTGATTCCTTTGCCACCGCTCAGGTGCTCAAGGGCATCATCGACGAGAAGGTTTCCGACTATGACCTGATCCTCACCGGTGACGGCTCTGCGGACTTCTATGCTGGCCAGGTCAACGTCCAGCTCGCCGCTGCGCTCGGCGTTCCGACGATCAACGAGGTCACTTCCATCACCGCCGAGGGCGACAAGGTCGTCGTCGAGCGCACCCTGGAAGATGAGGTCGAAGAGATCGAGGTTCCGCTTCCCGCCGTCGTCGCCGTCTCCCCGTCCATCGGTGAGCCCCGCATCCCCGGCATGCGCGAGATCCTTGCTGCCGGCAAGAAGCCTTCCACTGTCGACGAGCTCGGCGGTGGCGTTGATGCCAAGATCGAGATCGAGGAGATCAAGGCTCCCGAGCTCGCTCCCCGTAAGCAGCAGATCTTCGAAGAAGGCGACATCGACGCGTTCGCGGCCGCTGTTGCTGAGGCTATCAAATAGAGATAAGGCGGTTTTAAAACATGAAAGCATTTGTTCTTGCAGAATCTTCCGATGCTCAGCGTAGCCTCTGCGCTGGCGCCCGCACCATCGCCGACGAGGTCGTCCTCGCCGTCGTCAAGGGTGCACCGGCCACCGGCGTTGCCGACAAGGCCTATGACATCGAGCTGCCCGCCGGCGAGCCGGTCGAGAACGCCGCTGCTGGCGTGAAGGCTGCTTACGACGCTGCTCAGCCCGACGTTGTCCTCGTTGAGCCCACCCCGCGCAACAAGATCCTCGCTGGTCTGCTCGCGGCCGAGCTCGGCACCGCGGTCGTTTCTGACGTCACCGCGTTCGATGGCGACACCGTTTCCAACATGTACTTCGGCGGCCTCGCTGCTACCAAGCAGAAGGCAACCGGCGCCAAGGTGTACACCGTTGCCGCCACCGCTTTCGCCGACGCTGAGGCCACCGGCTCCGACGACGTCGAGGCCATCGCCTACACCGCGCCTGCCAAGCCGCTCGTGCTTCGCGGCACCAAGGAGGTTCCCCGCGAGGGTGCCGACCTCACCAAGTGCGACGTTGTCGTCGGTGCTGGCCGTGGCTTCGCTGAGGAAGCTGACCTTCAGATGGCTCGCGACCTGTGCGCCAAGGTTGGCGGCGAGCTTGGTTGCTCCCGTCCGCTGGCTGAGAACGTTGACTGGCTGCCCCGCAACCTCTACATCGGCGTTTCCGGTCTGCAGCTTGCTCCGAAGGCCTACATCGCTCTGGGCATTTCTGGCCAGATGCAGCACATGGTCGGCGTTCAGGGTGCTGACACCATCATCGCGGTGAACAAGGATCAGAACGCTCCGATCTTTAAGCAGTGCGATTACGGTATCGTTGGCGACATTTACAAGGTTCTTCCTGCCTTGATCGAAAAGCTGTAAAGTTTTACTATTGCAGGGCGCAGTGTAAAAACTGCGCCCTGTTTTTTTGTGTTCACACACTCTGAAAGGAAAAGCATGTCCGATTTTGACGCGATCGTCGTCGGTGCAGGCTGCGCGGGTTCCGTCGCTGCTTACACCCTCGCGTCCGCCGGGAAGTCGGTTCTGGTCGTCGAGCGTGGTAACTACGCCGGCGCGAAGAACATGACGGGCGGCCGCATCTACACGCACTCGCTTGCCAAGGTCTTCCCGAATTATCAGGAAGCCCCGCTGCAGCGCAAGGTCACGCATGAGCGCATCTCCCTCATGTCGCCTGACTACAACTTTACGATTGACTACGCCGCCCGTGAGCTCGAAGAGGCCGGCCAGGAATCGTATACGGTGCTTCGCGGCCCCTTTGACCAGTGGCTTGCTGAGCAGGCGGAGAACGCTGGTGCCGAGTTCATCTACGGCATCGCGGTCGAGAACCTGATCATCGAGGACGGCAAGGTCAAGGGCATCGACGCCTTCGGTGATGCGATCACGTCTGACGTGGTCATCCTCGCCGACGGTGTGAACTCGCTGCTCACCTCCAAGGCGGGTCTTTCCAAGGTGGCGCCTGCTATCCATCAGGTCGCTGTCGGCGCCAAGGAAACCATTGAACTTCCGGCCGACGTCATTGAGTCTCGCTTCCTGTGCAACCCCGATGAGGGCGCATCCTGGCTGTTCGCAGGCGACTGCTCCAACGGCATCATCGGCGGTGCGTTCGTGTATGCCAACAAGGAGTCTGTCTCTGTCGGCATCGTTGCCACGATGAGCGAGGTCTTGAAGCAGGACATCCCGGTCTATCAGATGCTCGAGAACTTCAAGAACCGTCCCGAGATCAAGCCCCTGATCGCTGGCGGCAAGACCGTTGAGTACTCCGGCCACGTCGTTCCTGAGGGCGGCCTCAAGATGATGCCCGAGATCGTTGGCGACGGCGTTCTTGTTGCAGGCGACGCTGCGATGCTCTGCATGAACCTCGGCTACACCGTTCGCGGCATGGACCTGGCCGTTGCTTCGGGCGAAATCGCTGGCAAGGCTGCCATCAAGGCACTCGACGCCGGTGACACCTCCAAGGCGGGCCTTGCTGAGTACAAGACCATGCTCGACAACTCCTTCATCATGCGTGACATGAAGATGTATCAGGATGCTCCTGAATTCCTCGAGAACTGCCCCGGCATGTTCCGCGGCTATCCCGAGATGATTCGCGACATCATGACTCCGCTGTTCAGGGTCGACGGCAATCCGCGCCAGCACGTGCTGAAGCTCGCGCTTCCGCCGGTGAAGAAGCAGGGTCTGTTCAAGCTTGCTAAGGTTGCTATGAAGGGAGTGAAGGCCCTATGATCGATATCACGGTTAACGTCGACGAGAAGCTTTCTCTCAATAAGTTCAATGTTGACGAAGAGAATCCGCACATCAAGCTCAAGGAAGGCGTCAAGGCGTCCGATCCTGAGTTCCATAAGCTCGTCATGTGCTGCCCGGCCGCTCTGTACAAGATCCCGGCCGAGGGCGACGACCCCATCTTCGACTACGCTGGTTGCCTTGAGTGCGGTACCTGCCGCATGATCTGTGGCGAGACCATCCTCGAGAAGTGGGAGTATCCGCAGCCTACTATGGGCGTCGAGTATCGTTTCGGCTAAGACTTGTTGGCCCTATCGGCTTTTAAAGGAGTCCGTCTGTCTGACGGGCTCCTTTTATTTTGCCCTGAGACGCGAGCGGGCACTTCCTCTGATTCCTTGATTTCGCCCTCCTCATGTACGGTATGCATTGAAACAATAATTACAAGTTATTAAGCTCATGGATTTCCATTGCGTTCATGTATTGGATATCGCCAGGTCAAGTGGATAACATATTCACGAATGAACCTGTTCGCCACATGAGAGGGATGAGTGCGTGCAGGCTCGGTAATCAATACGAAAGGAAAGGGGATTATAGTGAGTGCAGCTAAACAGGCTTCGAAGTACCTGTTCGCCATTGCGACGGTCTACATGTGCTATCTGACGCATGGCGTCCAGGCGATCATCTTCAGCCAGAACCAAGTGAACTTCTATACCCAGTGGGGATTTACCGACGCGACTGCAGGCGCCGCCGCCGTTTCGATGGCGATCACCTGGGTTGGCGTCGGTAAATTCGTCAGTGTTTGGATCGGTGGCGAGATCTCCGACCGCATCGGCCGTAAGATCATGGCCGTCGGCGGTGGTGTCCTGTACATCATCTCGTTCGTCATCATGCTCGTGACCGACAACGCCACGGTCGCCTGCGTTGCCGGCTTCCTGTCCGGCGTGGCAACCTCTGGCTTCTGGGACGGCTCGCTCTACCCGGCGATCGCTGAGGCCAATCCGCGTTACTCCGCTTCAACGACGATCGGCATCAAGCTGGTCATCTCGATCTCGGGCATCATCTACCCGCTGCTCGCTGCCATCAACAGCGGCGACAGCTGGCACATCAACATCTGGATCCCGATCGTGATGTCCGTCATCGCCACCGTCATGGCGGTGTGCACGCCGTTCATCTATGACGATGAACGCAAGATGAGCGCCGGCGATGCGGACGACTCCGAGTCCAAGAACAAGGCCGAGGCTGAGATCCAGGCCGCCAAGGACGCCATGCTCGAGAAGCCCAACGGCCTGACGCAGTTCGTCACCCTGTTCTTCGGCTTCGTCATCATGTTCATCATGTACGGCGCTCAGCAGTACACCAAGCAGTTCGGCATCACGAACCTCGGCCTCGACCCCACGGCCGCTGCAGGCCTGACCTCGATCTACACGGTCGGCTCGGTCATCGCAGTGCTGCTGTGGGCATGGATGATGGGCAAGCTTCGCTGGACGCCGATTAAGGTCATTCTGATCGACGCGATCCTGGCTGCTTGCGCACTGGCTCTCGTGATCATCGCGCTCCCGCTCGGCCTCGGCGCCGGCGTGGTTTACGTCGCGATCGCCGTCCTCGGCTTCTCCGCTGCAGGCGGCATGCTGCAGACCGGCGTCACGCTTCGCCAGATGATGTGCCCCGGCCCGCGCGGCCGCAACCTGGGAATGTACTACACGTTCATGGGCTTTGCCGCGGTGTTCCTGCCGTTCGTCGTCAGCAGCATGACCACCCAGGTCGGCGAGGCGAGCGCGGTTTGGATCATGATGGTGCTGCTGCTCATCGCAGCCGCCGTCTCGATCGTCATGTCGCTCGTCGTCATCGCGGCGTTCAAGCGCCAGTTCGGCTACAGCGCCATGGAGCGTCAGCGCGACTAATCGTATGACATCTCACTCATCCCTCTCTAGAAGGGCTCCGGCATTGCGTCCGGGGCCCTTCTCTTTGATGTGGGCGCGTGATCCTTTTCTGACGTTCGTAGCTATCCTTCCCTTAGTCGTCCTTCGCCCTGCCGCAGGTACCCCCGCTCCCTGCCACTCTTCGCACAGACGCCGTCACCTGCCCTCGCACCGTTGCCCCACCATCCATCGTCCCGCCG
>CAVCDZ010000033.1:0-13337 GCA_963601095.1 Oscillibacter sp. MSJ-31
GCTCAAGGACGTGACCGAGGATCTGCTGGCCAGCGCTCTGCGCGAAGCGGTCGTCCTCGATGCCGACGGCGTGGCCCAGGGCATCGTGACCCGCTCCGATGTGGTGGTCGCCCCGAAGCGCAAGGTCATCCTCGTTGACCACAACGAGCGCAGCCAGGCGGTCGACGGCCTTGAAGAGGCCGAGATCGTCGAGATCGTCGACCATCACCGCATCGGCGGCCTGGTCACGGTCAACCCGATCCGCTTCCTCAACATCCCGTGGGGTTCGTGCGCCACGATCATCACGACGCAGTTCCGCGAGTTCGGCATCGACATCCCCAAGGGCATCGCCGCCGTGCTGCTGTCGGCCATCATGACCGACACCGTCATCCTGAAGTCGCCCACCGCAACCGACGTCGACCGTGAGCAGGTCAAGTACCTGTCCAACATCATCGGCGAGGACCCCACCGAGTACGGCCAGCGCGTGTTCCGCACCCGCAAGGGCGATGCCGACATGCCGGTCGACAAGCTCGTGACCGCCGACTCCAAGGAGTTCGCCGTCGCCGATGGCACGGTGCTCATCGCCCAGCACGAGACCGTCAACCTCGACGGCGTGCTTGAGCGCGAGGACGAGATCCGCGCGTTCTTGCGTGAGCTTCAGCAGAAGAACGACTACCTGTTCGTCCTCTTGCTGGTGACCGACATCATCGCCGAGGGCAGCCAGTTCTTGGTCGAAGGCGATCACAAGGTGGTCGACCGCGTGTTCGGCATCGACTCTTCCAAGGGCGTGTGGATGCCGGGCATCCTGTCCCGCAAAAAGCAGGTTGCCGCTAAGCTGCTCACCGTGTAAGCCGCGACGCGCACCTAGCTACCGCACACGAAGAGGCTCGCTTCACCGCGAGCCTCTTTTTTTGTTGGAGGGTCGATGGGGGGGGTGCGCCTATGCCGTCCCCAGCGCGCAGCCTGCGCCCGCAACTCGCTCCACACACAAAACGAGGCCACCCGATCGGGTGGCCTCGCTGTGCAATCTATCAGCAGAAATGCCTTACTTCAGGTCTTCCAGCTTGCCGTGCTTCTCGTAGCGCGTCAGGCGGCTGATCTTGTTGTCGTCGTCGACGAACACCACGTGGGGGGCGTTGTCGGGATCGGCGAACTCTTCCGGGGTTATCTGGCAGTAGTTCATGATGATGACCTTGTCGCCGACGTTGACCAGATGCGCCGCTGCCCCATTGAGGCAGATGACGCCGCTGCCAGCTTCGCCGGCGATGACGTAGGTTTCCAGGCGGTTGCCGTTGTTGCAGTCGGAGATGGTGACCAGCTCGTACTCCATAATCCCGGCAGCCTCCATGAGGTCCGAATCGATGGTGATGGAGCCGATGTAGTCCAGTTCCGCCTGCGTGACGGTTGCTCGATGAATCTTGCCTTTCAGCACGTTGAGCAGCATGGGGATAAAGCCTTCCTTCTTTGCCCGATGTTCCCTCGACTTGGTGTGAACTGCTTAAACTGGCCTATCCGCCGTTTAAGCTCGGTGTATTCTTGCGCAATCCCGCGCTCGGTGCAAGCTTATTCGGCGAAATCAAAAAGATAGTTATCAATCAGACGCGTTTTGCCAATGTATACCGCGATCGCGACGAGTCCGGAGTCGCCGATCGCGGCGGTCGGCTGCATGTCGTCAAGGCTGACGACCTCGACGTAGTCGATGCGCGCGAGCGGCTCGGCCTCGATGATCGCGGTCATCTGCTCCTTGACGACCAGCGCGCTGCGCTCGCCGTTCTCGATCAGCTCGGCCGCCTTGCCGACGGCGCGCGACAGGACGAGCGCGGCGGTGCGCTCGTCGGCGGACAGATAGGTGTTGCGCGAGCTTTTCGCCAGGCCGTCCTCCTCGCGGACGATCGGGCATCCGATGACCTTCACGTTCATGTTGAGGTCGGCGACCATGCGCTTGATGATCGCGAGCTGCTGGGCGTCCTTCTGACCGAAGAAGGCCTTGTCGGGCTGGACGATGTTGAACAGCTTGCACACCACGGTGCAGACGCCGCGGAAATGCCCCGGGCGCTTGGCGCCGCACAGGCTGTCGGTCAGCGTCTCCATCGTCACGTAGGTGTTGTAGTGCTCGGGATACATCTCGTCGACGGTGGGGTGGAAGACGACGTCGACGCCCTTCGACTCGGCGACGGCGGCGTCGTGGTCGAGGTCGCGCGGGTAGTTGTCGTAGTCCTCGTTCGGCCCGAACTGGATCGGGTTGACGAAGACGCTCGTCACGACGCGGTCGCACTGGCTGCGCGCGTGTTCCATCAACGACATGTGGCCTTCATGCAGCGCGCCCATCGTCGGCGTGAGGCCGATCGTGAGGCCCTGCGCCTTCCATTCCGCGACGCGTGCCTTCATCTCGGCAACAGTGGTGATGATCTCCATGTGGTTCCTCCCGAATTAATAGAGCTTGTCCAGCACATCGTCGTCGATGGCAAAGGTGTGCTCAGGGCCGGGGAACGTCCCCGCCTTTATCTCCTCATCATACGCCTTGAAGGCTTCGGTCATGGCGGGGCCGAGCGTGGCGAAATGCTTGACGAACTTCGGCTTGAAGTCGTTGAACAGCGCGATCATGTCCTGGTACACCAGCACCTGCCCGTCGCAGTCCGCCCCGGCGCCGATGCCGATGGTGGGGATGGAGAGCTTGTCGGTGATGAGCGCGGCGAGCTTGGCCGGGACGCATTCGAGGACGACGGCGAACGCGCCGGCTTCCTGGACGGCGAGCGCGTCGTCGATGAGGTTCTGCGCGGCCGCGGCAGACTTGCCCTGCACCTTGAAGCCGCCGAACGCGTTGATGGACTGCGGCGTCAGGCCGATGTGCGCGCAGACGGGGATGCCGGCGCGGGTGATGGCCTCGATCTGCGGCGCGACGCGCACGCCGCCTTCGAGCTTGACCGCGTTGGCGCGGCCCTCCTTCATCAGGCGACCGGCGTTCACGACCGCCTCTTCGACGGACACCTCGTAGCTCATGAACGGCATGTCGCCGATGACGAGCGCGTTTTTGACGCCGCGCGACACCGCGGCGGTGTGATGGATCATGTCTTCCATCGTGACGGAAAGCGTGTCCTCGTAGCCGAGCATGACCATGCCGAGCGAATCGCCGACGAGGATCGAGTTGATACCCGCCTCGTCCACGAGCTTGGCGGTTGAGTAATCGTAGGCCGTCAACATAGAGATCTTGGTGCCCGCTTCCTTCATCTGTTGAAACGTGGCAACACTGTTCTTCATGTCCCCTTCTTTCTGTTCAGTTGGCCCGTGTCTTCCCCTAATAGAGAGAAGCGCGCGATGACCGGGAAGGATATCGCGCGCAGACACGTTTGGTACGCTGTGCGTATTGTACACGCAACCGGCATCGGGCGCGGGACGTCTCGGCGACTATTTCGGCGAAAAGAAGCGGGCGGAAAAAGGCGGTTTCAGCGAATCGCCCAACGTCTGGCTCGCGCGATCCGCCACCCCGCTTTCTCGAGGAAAAACGCGCAGATCGTCCGCGCTTTTGAGCAAGCGATGGACTATGGACACGCCCGGATGCGTGGCGTTTGACAAGCCCCCATACGGGTGATAAAGTCCTTCCTTGCGTCTCCCCGAGGGGCGTTTGTTTTCATGTGCGTAACTGCAGAACGCACCTGAAACAGCAAGGCATGTTGGAACTAACGGAAAAGGAGTTGAAGTCTTGCCTACTATTAACCAGCTGGTCCGCAAGGGCCGCGCCAAGCAGGTCGTAAAGAAGAAGACCCCGGCGCTCAAGGGCAACCCGCAAAAGCGTGGTGTGTGCACGCGCGTGTTCACCACCACCCCGAAGAAGCCTAACTCGGCACTGCGCAAGGTCGCGCGTGTCCGTCTCGTCAACGGCATGGAAGTCACGTGCTACATCCCTGGCATCGGCCACAACCTGCAGGAGCACTCCATGGTGCTCATCCGCGGCGGTCGTGTTAAGGACCTTCCTGGTGTCCGCTACAAGATCATTCGCGCTGCTCTCGACTGCGCCGCCGTCGACGGCCGCGCTCAGGCTCGCAGCCGCTACGGCGCCAAGAAGCCCAAGAAGTAAGTACCCGCGATCACATCGCCAAACCGAAAGGAACGTATATGCCGCGTCGTGCAGCAGCAGTCCGCCGCGAAGTGCAGCCGGACGCTAGGTTCAACAACCGCTTGGTCACGCAGCTGATCAACAAGGTACTGTTGGACGGTAAGAAGTCCACCGCCGAGGGTATCGTCTACGGTGCCTTCGACCTCGTCGCCGAGAAGACCGGCCAGGATGCCCTGACCGTTTTCAAGAAGGCCATGGACAACATTCGCCCCACGCTTGAGGTCAAGCCCAAGCGCGTCGGCGGTGCAACCTATCAGGTGCCGATGGAGGTCAACTCCCGTCGCGCCACCACGCTGGCCATCCGCTGGATGGTCGACTTTGCCCGTAAGCGCAAGGAAAACACCATGAAGGAGCGCCTCGCTGGCGAGATCATAGATGCCGCCGAGAACACCGGTGCCTCCATCAAGAAGCGCGAGGACCTTTATAAGATGGCCGAGTCCAACCGTGCGTTCTCGCACTATCGTTGGTAGGAGGATACGACCCGATGTCTAAGACTCCTCTCGATCATACCCGCAACTTCGGCATCATGGCCCACATCGATGCCGGCAAGACCACCACGACCGAGCGCATCCTGTACTACACGGGCAAGACGCACAAGATCGGCGAGGTCCATGACGGCGCTGCCACCATGGACTGGATGGTCCAAGAGCAGGAGCGCGGCGTGACCATCACGGCTGCCGCCACCACCTGCTTCTGGAAGAAGGACGGTACCGAGTACCGCTTCCAGATCATCGACACCCCCGGCCACGTCGACTTCACCGCTGAGGTTGAGCGCTCCCTGCGCGTCCTCGACGGCACCGTCGCCGTCTTCGACGCGGTTGCCGGCGTGCAGCCCCAGTCCGAGACCGTGTGGCGTCAGGCTGAGCGCTACGGCGTTCCGCGCATCGCCTTCATCAACAAGTACGACCGCGTGGGCGCTGACTTCTTCCACGCCATCGAGACGATGAAGGAGCGCCTGGGCGCCAAGGCCGTTGCCGCGCAGCTGCCCATGGGCGCTGAGGATGGCTTCTGGGGCGTCATCGACCTGGTCACCATGACCGCATGGGACTTCAAGGCCGACGACAAGGGCATGACCTACCCCGAGCCGATGGATGCCATCCCCGACGAGTTCGCCGAGCAGGCCGCCGCTGCCCATCAGGAGCTGCTTGAGTACGCCGCCGACTGCGACGACGATCTCATGGAGAAGGTCCTGATGGAGGAAGAGGTCTCCGTCGAGGAGCTCAAGGCCGCCATCCGCAAGGGCGTCATCAACTGCCAGATCAACCCCGTGTTCGTGGGCTCCGCCTACAAGAACAAGGGCGTTCAGGAACTGCTCGACGCCGTCGTGGATTACCTCCCGGCGCCGATCGACGTCCCCCCGATCAAGGGCACCAACCCCGAGACGGACGAAGAGGACGAGCGTCCTTCCGACCCGAAGGCCCCGTTTGCCTCCCTGGCGTTCAAGATCATGACCGACCCGTTCGTCGGCAAGCTGACCTACCTGCGCGTCTACTCCGGCTCGCTCGATTCGGGCTCCTACGTGCTCAACGCCTCCAAGGACAAGAAGGAGCGCATCGGCCGTCTTCTGCAGATGCACTCCAACAACCGTATCGACGTGGACTCCTGCTCCGCCGGCGACATCGTTGCCGTCGTGGGTCTGAAGAACACCACCACCGGCGACACGCTGTGCGACGAGCATGCTCCGATCATCCTCGAGTCCATGCAGTTCGCTGATCCGGTTATCGACATCGCCGTCGAGCCCAAGACCAAGGCTGAGCAGGACAAGATGGGCATCGCCCTTCAGAAGCTCGCCGAGGAGGACCCGACGTTCCGCGTGTCCACCAACCACGAGACCGGCCAGACGATCATCGCCGGCATGGGCGAGCTCCATCTGGAGATCATCATCGACCGCCTGCTTCGCGAGTTCAAGGTCGAGGCTAACGTCGGTAAGCCCCAGGTTGCCTACCGCGAGCGTCCGGGCCACGAGGTCCTCGGCGCTGAGGGCAAGTTCGTCCGCCAGTCCGGTGGTCGCGGTCAGTACGGCCATGCCATCATCAACATGTATCCGCAGGAGGCCGGCAAGGGCTACGAGTTCGAGAACAAGATCGTCGGCGGTGTTGTTCCGAAGGAGTACGTCCCGGCTATCGACAAGGGCATCCAGGAAGCGCTGAACACCGGCGTTCTGGCTGGCTACCCGGTCGAGGACGTCCGCGTCGAGCTGGTCGACGGTTCGTACCACGACGTCGACTCCTCCGAGGCTGCGTTCAAGGTTGCCGGTTCCATGGCGATCAAGGATGCGCTCAAGAAGTCCGATCCGGTCATTCTCGAGCCGGTCATGGCCGTTGAGGTCGAGACCCCCGAGGAGTACACCGGCTTCGTCATGGGCGACATCCCGAGCCGCCGCGGCATCATCCAGGGCCAGGAGCAGCGCGGCAACGCCGTGTGCATTTCCGCCAAGGTTCCGCTGGGCCAGATGTTCGGTTACGCGACCGACCTGCGCAGCGGCACCCAGGGTCGTGCTACCTACACGATGCAGTTCGACTCTTATGAGCCCGTGCCCAAGAGCGTGGCAGACGAGATTATCAGCAAGGCTGGTGGCAATGCCTAAGCCGCAAGGCTTAGACACCCACCGCTCACAATGGAGGTAAAAGTGGCTAAAGAGAATATCCGCATCCGCTTGAAGGGATACGACCATGAGATCGTGGATCAGTCCACGAAGCTCATCGTCGATACCGCTCAGAAGACGGGTGCCAAGGTTTCCGGTCCTATCCCGCTGCCGACCGAGCGCAACCTGTACTGCGTTGTCAAGGGTCCGCACGTTGACAAGGACTCGCGCGAGCAGTTTGAGATGCGCACGCACAAGCGTCTGATCGACATCCTGGATCCGACCCCTTCCACGGTCGATTCCCTGATGCGTCTCGACCTTCCTGCTGGCGTTGACATCGAGATCAAGCTGTAGGGGAGTGTGATTTGACAATGATTAACGCTATCTACGGTAAAAAGGTCGGCATGACCCAGCTGTTCGACGAGGACGGCAAGGTCATCCCCGTGACGGTCATCGAGGCGGAGCCCAACAAGGTCTGCCAGGTCAAGACCACCGCAACCGACGGCTACGAGGCTGTCCAGCTGGGCTTCGGCGCTATCAAGCCGAACAAGGTGAACAAGCCGATGGCTGGTCACTTCGCCAAGCAGGGCGCCGAGCCGGTGCGCTACCTGCGCGAGGTCCGTGTCGAAGATGCGGCCGAGCACACGGTGGGCGAAGAGGTCACCGTCGCCAACTTCAACGAAGTGAAGCTGGTCGACGTCACCGGTACGTCCAAGGGCAAGGGCTTCGCGGGCGTTATGCGTCGCTACAACTTCGGTGGCGGCCCGGGCGGACACGGTGCGCACTTCCATCGCGCTCCCGGTTCCGTCGGCCAGTGCGCCAGCCCCTCGCGCGTCTTCAAGGGCGTTCGCCTTCCGGGTCACATGGGCTGCGACACCGTCACGACCAAGAACCTCGAAGTTATCCGCGTTGACGAAGATGCGAACCTGATTCTGCTCAAGGGCTCCGTCCCGGGCGGCAAGAACGGCGTTGTTCGCGTTCGCATGGCGTAAGAACGATGCGAAGGAGTTTATAGATTATGGCAACTATTGAAGTGAAAGACGCGAGCGGCAAGAAGGTCAGCGACGCTGAGCTTTCCGCTGCGGTCTTTGGCATCGAGCCCAACGTGCCGGTGATGCACCAGGTGGTTCGCGCTCAGCGCAACGCTCGCCGCCAGGGCACGCACGACACGCTGACCCGTGGTCAGGTTCGCGGCGGCGGCAAGAAGCCGTGGCGCCAGAAGGGTACCGGTCGTGCTCGTCAGGGTACGATCCGCGCTCCCCAATGGGCCGGCGGCGGCACCGTGTTCGGTCCGCATCCCCGCAGCTATGCGTTCCGCGTGAACAGCAAGGAGGTCAAGCTGGCGATGCGCTCTGCGCTGTCCGCCAAGCTGGCCGACAACGAGCTGGTCGTGGTTGAGGACTTCTCCTTCGAGAAGCCCAGCACCAAGCAGGCTGCTGCATTCCTGAAGGGCCTCGGCCTTGAGGGTCGCATCACCCTGGTCGTCGACGACGAAGCGACCAACGCGTTCCTGTCGTTCCGCAACATCCCGACGGTTCGCATCATCGCTGCTTCCGAGGTCAACACCCTTGACTTCATCGACAACAAGGCTCTCGTCCTGACGAGCTCCGCCCTGAACCGCATCGAGGAGGTGCTTGCATAATGAAGGATCCCCGCGAGGTTATCATTCGCCCGATCATTTCGGAGCACACCTACGACCGCATGGAGGACAACGTGTACACCTTTGAGGTGGCCAAGGAGTCCAACAAGGTCGAGATCGCCCAGGCCATCGAGGCTATCTTCAATGTGAAGGTCGTCAAGGTGAACACGATCAACGTCAAGGCCAAGCCGAAGCGCGTGCGCTATCAGCTGGGCAAGACCCGCACCTGGAAGAAGGCCATGGTCACGATCGCTGAAGGCGATAAGATCGAGATCTTCGCCGAAGCGTAAGACCGGTTTTGCCGCCTGGCGGCACTGAGGTTTTCATGACGCCCGCGTTGCGTATGCAGCGCGGGCGTTTTTGTTTGTTGAGAGGGCTTGCCGGACGCGGTTGACAGCCGGTGCGACGCCGGCGAGAAGGTGCGCGTGGCCCAAGTCGGGCGCGGCTTGTGGGGCACCTACACGGAAGCCCAGGCCGCCGCCGACCGCGGCGGCTTTTCCGGCGTCGGCGTGATGCTCTCGGGCGGACTCGTGGGCATCGACATGGACGGCGTCGTGGGCGAGGGCGGCAAGATCGAGCCCTGGGCGCAGAAGGTCGTCGACGAGATCGGCTCCTACGCCGAGATATCTCCCTCCGGCACCGGCGTGCACGTCATCGCCCGCGCCGACCCGAGCGTCGTCGGCGCCATCGGCCGCGCGAACCACGCCAAGGGGCTCGAGGTCTACAACCACAGCCGCTTCTTCACCGTCACGGGGCGCCAGATCGCCGGCAAGGGGATCGCCGACGCCACGGGAGGCGTGGCCAAGCTGCTCGCCGACGAGTTCCCGTCGGAGTCGGGCGAGGACAGGCTGCGCAGAGCGGTCGGGCGCATGGCCCGCGACCAGGTGGGGAGGCGCGCCAACCGCGCCGTCGCCCACAACGCCGAGCGCGACGGCGTGCGCTACGCGCGCGTGCCGCAGGGCGGCGAGACGTGCGAGTTCTGCGCGATGCTCGCGTCGCGCGGCTTCGTGTACACGTCCACGAAGACTGCCGGCGAGCTCAAGCACTACCACGTCGGGTGCCGCTGCAAGGTGGTGCCCGAGCCGAAAGACGGGCTCGACGTCGAGGGCTACGACCCCGACGAGTGGTATTCCCGCTGGAAGGATCTGGAAAGCTCACTTGTCTCGGACGAGAAGCCCGACCCGGATGGGCTATGGGGCCGTTACATGGCGGCCAAGGAAGTCGACCATGATCATGGCCTGACTTTTTCCGAGAAGATCGCTAAGAAGGCAGTCCTGGCGATCGGCTTGATCGACAGCGCCCTGGCGAAATTCTCGAAGATAAAGGGCGAGCCGTCGGTTGTAGAGGCTACGAGGCACTCCAATCGACTCGATCGTTTCAAGGCTGGCGACTGGGGGTACATGAACAATTGCCAGCGTTGCGTTGTGGCGAGCGAGTTGCGAAGGAAGGGTTTCGATGTCGTGGCGAAAGCGAGTCTCGATGGCGCGGATATGGTTGCAGACCATTGGAGAGACCTGTTTCGTGATTGTGATTGGATTAGAGTCTCTGACAGGAAGAGCGCTGACGCGGAGATCTCGAGAATGCCAGTTGGATCACGAGGGTCTGTCTACATTGTCTGGAAACCTGACGCCAAAGGCAAAGACCATGCCCATCTTTTCAACTTCGAGAGAACCGACAATAAGATCATTTACTACGACGTTCAACGTGGAGATGTGGATGTGAGCTGGTATTTTCATTGGAAAAACGAAAACTATCCGCTCGAAATCGCGCGAACGGATAACCTAATTGTCAATACAAGGTTCATTGACAGGGTGGTTGAGGGGGCTGATCGATCGTGATTCTCGATTCCGAAGAGGCCCGGGCGCTGGTTCTCGATTATGTCCCGGAGTCCGCATCGAAGTCCGTGCAGGAAGAGGGGAGGTTTTCCGGTGGATGGCTTTTCTTCTACTCTCTTGGAACTCCTGAAGAAAACGGCGCGCTTCCCCCTGGGAGGTCAGGTTTGATCGCTGTCTATCGGGACGGGTCTTTGAAGAACGTCTCTCTGCCAAGCCCAGAGGGCTTTTCTATCCTCGCTGAAATTAGGGAGGGGGGAATGACCGTGTCTAAGGACGACATGCATGTGGTCATGTACAAAATCATGGCTTACCTATATTCATGCATGAAATCGGGGGAGACCCCTAATCCCGATTTCTATCGATGCGATGGGTCTGTGCTGCACATCCCATACCAATATTGGGCATCGATTATCGACCAGCTGGTCGACCATGGGTACGTGAAGGGCTTCGTCGTGATCCCAATGTTCGGAGGCGAACTGGTGATCGACGAGGATAACCCGCGGATAACGATGGAGGGGGTCGAGTTTCTCAACAGCAACTCGATGATGAAGAAGGCGCTTTCCTTCCTGAAAGAGACGAAGAGCGCTTTGCCTTTCATTTAATTAACCATATAGCCATTTAGCCAAGCCGCCCGCGGGCGGCTTTTTTCATGTCGAATCAGGCCCCGCACGGGGCCTTTTTCATGCGAAAAAACGATCCCGCCGCGCCGCACGGCGCGCGGGGCGCGCCGGAAAGGCGCGGGGAAGGAAGGTGCCCATGGGCGCAGAGGGAAACGACTCGGCCGAGCCGCAGGGTCAGGGCGGAAAGCCCGCAGCCGAGCCGACCGACTGGGAGGCCAAGGAGAAGAGCGTGCCTGCAGATCTCCTCACGTATCGACATGAACAACTAACCAAGTATCGTATTTTGTGTTGTAGTCACTCTAGGCTATTGCCACAAGGATTACGGAACAGCCAAACTGCCAAATAGATGGGTCAAGCACTAAGCCCGCGGCAGGTCGTGCTCATTGACGGCGCGTAACTTCTTTAATCTGACGTCGTTTTTCGCTCGTGAGACTGGGCTCTGCTTGGCGTGGCAGTCTTTGAGAGGGGACGAGCGCGCCTGCGGACTATCTCATACTGTCGTTTAACTAACCGAGGGCCGTTTCGTTGGCCTGTGCCGGGCAAGCCAATGTTCTTGTCCGTCGCAGTGTGATCTGCTACGCTTTCAATGCGATGATGATGATAGCGGTCACTGGAACCAGCAGAATTGCCTTCGTCATGCGAGCCTCCTTTCCTTTCTCGGCGAGGGGGCTTTATTTTTCGTATCCTTCTCTGGCATTTTTGCGTCTAGCGAGTAATTCGACTGTGAATATGAAAACGTTAACGGTATTGCGTAAGGACCGAGATCTTCGCCGAGGCGTAAGACCGGTTTTGCCGCCTGGCGGCAGTGAGGTTCTCACGACGCCCGCGTTGCGTATGCAGCGCGGGCGTTTTTGTTTTCGGGGCAGGTGATACGTGTTCTGGTCTGGCTTACCCTTGGCTTGCTCGGTTCCCAGGCGTGTTCTCTCTGGAGTATCCTTAAGGGCATACAAACGAAGGGGCCGCCATGTTTCAGGACATCGAACCGAAGACGTACAACAACGACTTTGCCTGGATCGACCCGGAGCCGACCGACTGCGTGCTGATCTATCGCGGCTCTTCGGTGCTGGCATCGGTCGAGCCCGACGAGACGGGTTCCTCGCCGAGCGGCGCGACCCTTCGCTATCCGCGTTATCGCACGATCGAGGAAGCGCACGTGGTGGGACCTGAGGTCGCAGCGAAGGGAATGCCCAAGGCCGATGGCAGCCATCCTCTGGGCATGTTGCTGTTCACGGTGGGTGACACGGCGTATTTCCGCTGTGAGATCGATGAGACGGCTCTGGAAGCCTTCCTGGCGATGCCCGGGTCTCCCTGGCGGTTCGTCCCGATTCCGGCGCTCCATCAGCACACGCCGCGCCATCGCGCGTTTGCGGGCATGGTGGGCTATGAGTACCACGTGTGGTACGACACGCGTCGGTTCTGCGGGCGGTGCGGCACGCCGCTCGTGCACGACCTCGTCGAGCGCATGGTGCGCTGCCCTCAGTGCGGATGCATGGAGTTTCCCAAGCTGTTTCCGGCCGTGATCGTCGGCATCGTCGACCCTGCGACCGATCGCGTGCTCGTGTCGCGCTACGCGAATCGCGCTTACAAGCGCTTTGCGTTGGTCGCCGGTTTCTGCGAGCTCGGGGAGACGGTCGAGCAGACGGTGCATCGCGAGGTGATGGAAGAAGTGGGGTTGCACGTTAAGAACCTGCGCTACTACGCGAGCCAGCCGTGGCCGCCGTCTTCGTCGCTCCTGTTCGGGTTCTTCTGTGAGCTCGATGGCGATGCGTCGATCACCCTCGACCATCACGAGCTGGAGCACGCCGAGTGGATCGATCGTGCTGATCTCCCGCGCGAGGACGCTGACTACTCGCTGACGCGTGACATGATGCGGGTGCTGCGCGAGGGCCGCGAGGTCGAAGCGACTGCCTGAGGGGTCTGGCATGCGGTAGCGTGGCGCCTGCGGGCGCTGACGCGCGCTCGTGCACGGCATCTGCAGCAGCCAGTGCGCGCTTTTTCGCTTCGCTGCAGAATCGAGTCGATCCGCAACGATTTTGCGGCAGCAGCGCGGCAACTGAGCGGCATCGCAGGAGCGCGTGCGAGCAAAACCGCAGGTGGCTGTTTTTCGCGCTCGGTGCAGCATGCCGGTCGCGAGGAAAAACCGTTGCGGATCGTCCCAATTCTGCAATTCGCCCCGTATTCGCGACACTCGCCGCGCCACCGCATCCACGATGGAATCCCGACGCGTTCTTTTGGTGCTCTGCTCGGTGCTAGCTTTCATCGTCGCCTGTCCTTTCGACCGGGACGCTCTTTGGAGCATACAACGCTTTTCATCAGGTAAATCATCAGTTTTAGCTACATGTGCCGATGCAATACCCGCTTTTACATGAAGCTGGCGCATTGCCTTTTCATCTATGTTCGCAGCATAACGGGTTCGCCCAATAGGGAGTGGACGAACGCAGACGAAAGGGGATCATCGTGGTTGAGGAAACAAGTGGGCTCGCCGGCCCTAAGGACGGTGTGCTGCCAGAAGAGTCGCATGAGCCGACATCTAGCAAGAAGACCAATAAGTATGTGAAGGCATTCG
>CAVCDZ010000034.1:0-6937 GCA_963601095.1 Oscillibacter sp. MSJ-31
ACCTCAGCCTGAGCGCCATGCGCGACGCCACCCCGAGCACCGGCAGTTCGATCAGCGGCCCCAGCGCAAGGGCAAGCGCAATCAGCGGCCGATCGGGAAACGCCGCAACCGCGATGGCCAAGGCAAGCGGCGAGTTGCGCGCGAGCGTCGTGAAGACCAGCGAGACGGTATCTTCGCTCGGCAGGCTGATCGCCCTGTCGACGCGCCACGATACCACGTAGTTCACCGTGAAGAAGAGGGCGAGAGGCGGCAGAAGCCCAATCAGCAACCACAGGTTGCCCAGCACGGCATCGGCCTCGGAGGCGAACATCGCCGCGACTGCCACGCACAGAAAGACGAGCTGCGCCCCATCGCCTACCCCGACGACCCGCTCCAAAAACGCCGGGCGCACGCGACGCGCGACGCCGCGCACCAGCCCCGCAAGCGCGGCTGGAACGGCCAGCACGACGAGCGCGCTTGTGACCAGAGAGGCCGCGTTGATGCCTGGCGCGCCGCCGAAGAACGCCATCAAGTAGAGCGGCAGCGCCACGACCTGCACCAGCAGGTTCATCGGCAGGATCGAAGCCCCCAACGCAACGTTTCCGCGCGCGAGGCCCGTGAACACCAGATACCAGTCGGTGCACGGCATGACAAGCAGCATGACCAGGCCGATCTGGATGTCCACGTTCGACGGGAAGAACAGCAGCGCCAAGCCCCACGCGAACAGCGGCGTCCAGCCGAAGTTGATCGCGAGCGCCGTGATCGAGAAGCGCACGTTGGCAAACGATTCCCTCATCCGCGCGCCGTCGACCGCCACGAAGACGAAGAACAGCATAGCCATCAACGCTGGCTCGATCACGAGCGCCGCCGAGGCGGACGCGACGCCCGTCGCGCCCACGCCCAGGCCGACGAGCGCTGCGCCAAGGATCAGCACGGGCTGCACCCGCATCAACAGGTTCATGCGCGCCGTCCGACAGGTCGGTCGTGACCGCTGCCGCGCAGCTGCGTCTCAGCGCACATGCTCGTCAATCCAATCGCAGACCACATCCGCGATCTCATCGGAGTTGCTCTCCATCATGAGCGCATGCGTGTCGCCGCGAATGCCGAGCTTCGGAAGCTCGAGCCACGTGCTGTCGCCCCCGTGCGCGACGACCCATTCATGCAGCTTGCGCATGCTGCCCTCCCAGGCAAATGCGCCCGGCCACTTGTAGCCGTCGATGCAGTACTCCTCGCCCAAGAAATCGCCGTACACGAACAGGAACGGCACGCCAGCCAGCGCCGACACGTCGGTCTTGTCGACGTCGAGCGTCGAGGAGCTCTCCACGAGGATCACGCCGCGCACGTTCTGCGGGTTCTTCAGCGCCGCCTCGAGCGTGAACAGGCCGCCCTGGCTATGCGCCAAGAGGATGCACCCTTCGGTCAGGCTGCCGACGTATTCGTCGTACGCCGCCTGGACCATCGCGTTCGACGTCGTCCAGCGCGGGACCTGCTGTTTCATGAACGCGTCGTACTTCGAGGCATCGAAGCGACTGCCCTCGTAAGAAACGCCGTAGCGCGGCCCCAGACGATATGTCGTCCAGCGCTCCTCGTAGCTGCAAAAGACCGGTGGGCCGGCGTTGATCTCAGGGAACTGCGCCCACGACGAGCGCCCGCGCTCGACGCCGTCCGACACGTTGACGTTGTAGCCGCGCTGCAAGAAACGGAATTCCCAACCGGGACGCCCGTCCTGGGTCGACTCCCACAGGGCGCCCGTGGCGCCGCCGCCGTGGATCATGCAGACCGGATACGGCAGCTTCGGATGCGCCAGGCGCGTGTACTGCACGTACATCTGCCCTGCCTGAAAATCGCCGTTCGGGTCGAAGGTGACCGGAGGCCCACCCGGCCAAAAGGTGGTATGGACCGGAGCTCCGCCGCTCAGCGTGACCTTCTTCCCGCCAATGTGGTAGCTGCCCTTGCTGACGATCTCAACCGGACGCACGACGGACTCCCTTCTCACGTTTTTACCGCCCCTACGGTACCGCAAAATGCGAGCAATGGAGTGACCTTTTGCACGCGTTTCGAAGAGGGTCGGGCGAGGCGCGACTCAAGCCGCCTCGGATGCCCGAGGGAACGCTCGTCGGCAGCCAGATAACAGACGCGCACCAGAACCACGCGTGCCCGCCCCGTGCGCTACCATGAAGCCTAACGCCCACCACCGAGCCTTTGGGAGACGCCCATGACCGCCCCTGTTCCCGCCCTCCTTGCGCGCATGGCGCTCACCTTTGCTCTCGCCTGCGGAATCGGCATGCTCGCGCCCACCGTCGCCCATGCCGATGGGTTCACTGCCTCGCCCGAGCTGCCCACCTCGTACGACAGTGGAGCGGCGCGTACCGGCGTGGCGCATATGATCGCCCTGCGCGTATCCTTCGCCGACCAGGATCCGCAGACGGCCTTCGAAGCGGACGACACGAAAGAAGCGCTGCGCCAGCTGTTCACCGGCACCGCGGGGCAAGGGTTCGCCGCCACCGATGCCGTGTTCCCTTACGACGGCGTCGCCCCCTATTACGCGCGCTCCTCCTACGGCAAGCTCGCGATCACCGCCGAGGCGTTCGACTACCGCGCGCGCTATCCGCAAGCCCACTACGGAAGCGAAGATACCCTCGATGAGCTCTACGAGGAAGCTCTGACGTCTCTCGACGCGTCCGGCGAGGACCTGTCGCGCTTCGATGCCAATGAGGACGGGCGCATCGATGGGGTGTATCTGCACTTCGCCAACGAGGGTCGCGAGATCGACGATTGGGACAGCTCCTGGTGGAACGCGCAATGGGCCTATGACGGCGATCTTGAGCTGGATGGGATCACGCCCGGGTCGTTCGTGATCTTGCATGAGGCGTCGAACACCGCCGAAGGGGTGCAGGCGGCGATCCACGAGACGGGCCATGTGCTCGGCCTGCCCGACTATTACTCGTATGTGCAGACCGCAGAGGACAACGCCGCCGACCTGGCCGACAAGCGCAACCAGGCACCTGCGCGGCCGACCGGCGCCGACGTGTCCCTGACCGAGGTCTCAGGCGATGCGGGACTCGGGACCTTTGACATGATGCAGGACAGCCTCGGCGATCACAACGGCTTTTCGAAATGGCTGCTCGGCTGGTTCGACGACGACGAGATCGTCCGCATCGTGCCCAGCCCCGAGGGCGTGCAGGTGATCTGCGGCGACGAGCGTCAGACTGTCGCCTACGACAGCGAGGACACCGCTGAGGTCGGCTCCGCGCTCTCGGCGCTCTCCGCCACCGGCCAGACCTCCCATCCCCGCATTGCCGTCATCGGCAACGAGGATGCCGGCGTGTTCGCCTCTTACTACCTGGTGGAATTCGACGCGCAGACCGGCAACAACGTCGTCTGGTACACCTCGGATGAGACCGATCCGATCGCGCGCGTTCCTGCTGGCGTGCGCGTTTTCCGCGTCCAGGCCGCGCTCGACCGTGATAAGGCCGATTTCAGGCTCAGCGGTGCCGAGGGCACCAAGGGCAAGCAGCTCCTCGAACTCGTCGACCCCGACGGCGACAAGCCCCATGTGGAGAGCATCGGCACCGCACCGGTTGCTGAAGGCGCGACGACATACGGCTGTTCGCTCAAGGCGGGCGAAGCGCTCTCCGGCGAGAGCGGGATCGAGGGAGAGCCGCTCGTGAGCTCCCTGACGTCGATCAAGGTGGAAGAGCTGACCGGGTCAGACGACAGCGCCCAGGCAACGCTCTCGCTCACCTTCACGCGTCCGGCGCAGACTCTTCCTGCGTGGGCGATCCCAGCAGGAGCGCTCGCAGCGATCGCGATCGTCCTCATCCTGTGGCGGGCGATCCGCGCAAAGCGCGCTCACGGCACGCGCTAGCGCGCTACGGGCACACAAAGGGGCTGCGCCCAGCGCCAGGCACAGCCCCTTCGCACGATGCTACAGCTCAGAGCCGACGATCGCTTGAAGTTCGATCTCGACCAGCTGGGTCGGGCGGTTGAGACCCTTGATGCCCAGCCAGGTGCACACCGGGCGCGATTCCTTGAAGTACTCCGAATAGGCCTTGGTGACCTCCCCGTTCAGCCCCGGGTCGACCGTGTAGATGTTGACCTTGACCACATCGGTGCGCGACACGCCGTTGTCCTCAAGCAGCCCCACGAGCTTGTCGAAGACGTACTTCGCCTGAGCATACGCGTCGCCCTCGCCGTACACCGTCCCTTCGGGCGTGACCGCCGTCGTGCCGGCAGCGAACACGAACGGCCCCGCCTTCACGATCCTCGAATACCCCGCCACGTCCTCAAAGGCCGATCCGCCCGGAATGTTCTTTCGCTCAAAGTCCATAGTCGGTACTCTCCTTTCGGTGATTTCTGAGTACGCAAGCACTCTAGCGCCGCAGCGGCGCGCACGGTGCGGGACTCAAGGCGGCAATGAAGGGTTTACCCTGGTGAAACCAGGGTGGGAACAGAGCTGCAACGCGCTCGAAACAGAGCGAGAACAATCTAGACGACCCCGATCCGCGCGGCCGGTTTACCCAGGCTGCTATGATGACGAGGATGCGAAGGAGATAACCATGGCCCCTACCCTGTTCATCGACGCCGATGCCTGCCCCGTCACGCGCGAGGCGCTCGCCTGCGCGCGCAAAGCCAAGATGCCCTGCGTCATCGTCGGCAACAGCACGCAGAACCTCGAGCGCGCGATCCGCAAGGGCGACCCCCGCAGCGCCGAAGAGGCGCGGGGCGGCTTCTGGGTCGACACGCTCGCAGTCCCCGTCGGCGCCGATTCGGCCGACTTCGCCATCGTCGAACGCCTGCGTGCTGGCGACATCGTGGTCACGCAGGACATCGGTCTCGCGGGCATGGTGCTCGGACGCGGCGCGAAGGCAATCGGCGTGCGCGGGCACGTCTACCGCAAAGAGACGATCGACATGGAGCTCTTCATCCGCCATGAAGAGAAGAAGGTGCGCCGCGCCGGGGGCAGAACGCGCGGACCGGAGGCCTTCGAGGAAGAGGATCGCGAGCGCTTCGTCGCCAACCTCACCCGGCTCATCGCCGAGGGATGAGCCGCACGCCTTCGAGCCACCGGCCTCGCAGGCGAGTCGCTGCACAATGGCCTAACGAACTGCGGATCCAGAAGCCGGACCGCCGCACGATGGCGCGACGACGCTCCGCGCGATGCGCCTTTCGCCCTTACGGCTCCCGCTCCCCTGCCCAGAGAAAAATAATGTGCCCTTTTTGGCAACACCGAACGGAGGTACGCAGCTTCGCCGGTGCGATACTTCCCTGAGAAGAGCGTTACGCAACGTTGTTAGTCGATCTGTTGCGTATTTATGCTCCTTCTTTGGTTTTGAAAGCGATAAATGGCCTTGTCGAGGCAGTGCGCAGCGTACATCCGTCGTGTGTTGCCAAAAACCCGCCGATTTTTTCTCTGGGCGAATGGATGGCCGGAAAAAGAGGACGAGGCGAGGCGGAGTGGCGGGCGCATTCGATGGAGACGACGACCGGCGAAGGGGCAGGCGCTTTCTGGGGAGAAGGCCGGCGAAAGAGCAGCAGCTTTCTGGGGAAACGACCGGCGGAGCGAGCGCATTCGGAGGAAACGACCGGCGAAGGGGCGGGCGCATAAAAGAAGACCCCTCGTCAGAGGGGTCTTCGCGATGCCTGAGGCTCACGCGCCAGAGTCACGCGCCGCCGCACGCAGGACGAACCGCCGCACGCAGCAGCGCGCGGCGCGAACGCCCGCTGCAACAGCGCTCTACTTCGCCGCGGAAGCCGCGTGAGCAGCCTCGATCAGCTGACGGAACGAATCGGCCTTGAGCGATGCGCCGCCGATCAACCCGCCGTCGATGTCGGGCTGCGCGAGGAGCGACTCGACGTTGCCCACGTTCATAGAGCCGCCGTAGAGCACGCGTGTCGCGTCGGCGACCTCGGCGCCGAACGCCTCGGCCAGCGTCGCGCGAATCGCGCCGCAGACCTCTTCAGCCTGCTCCGGCGTCGCCGTGCGGCCCGTGCCGATGGCCCAGATGGGCTCGTAGGCCACGACGACCTTCTTCATGTCGACCGCGTCGAGGCCCGCCAAAGCGGCCTTGACCTGCGCCGTCACGAAGCCGACGTAATCGCCCTCGTCGCGCATGGCAAGCGACTCACCCACGCATACGATCGGGGCGAGCTCGGCTGCCACAAGCGCCTTGACCTTCTGGTTGACCGTCATGTCGGTCTCAGCGAACATCTCGCGACGCTCGGAGTGGCCCACGATGCAGTAGGTGCAGCCCACGTCCTTGATCATCGGGATCGATATCTCGCCGGTGAAGGCGCCCGACTCCTCCCAATGGACGTTTTGAGCACCCACCTCGATCTTGCTCTTGTCGAAGTCGAGCACGGTGTAGACCGACTTCAAATCGATGGCGGGCGGGCACAGCACGATGTCGACACCCTCCCACTCGCGGTTGTACTGGTTGCTCAGCGCCTGGGTGAGCACGACCGCCTCAGGAACGGTCTTATTCATCTTCCAGTTGCCTGCCATAAGATAGTTGCGCATGCGTATCCCCTACTTCAATGCTTCGACGCCCGGAAGCGCCTCTCCCTGCACCAACTCCATCGACGCGCCGCCGCCCGTCGAGATGAAGGTCATCTGGTCAGCCAGATCGAACTTGTTGACGGCTGCCACGCTGTCGCCGCCGCCGATGATCGTGTCGGCGTCCTTGTTGGCCGCCACCGCGAGCGCGACGCCCTTGGTGCCCGCCTCGAACGACGACATCTCGAACACGCCCATCGGGCCGTTCCAGAACACGGTCTTCGCCGCCGCGATCGCCTCGGCGTACGCCGCGACGGTCTCAGGCCCGATGTCGAGCCCCATCATGTCGGCGGGGATCTCATCGACCGAGCAGGTCACCGTGCGCGCATCGTTGGCAAACGCATCGGCGCACACCACGTCGGTGGGGAGCAAGAGCTTGACACCCTTGACAGAAGCCTTCTT
>CAVCDZ010000035.1:0-16295 GCA_963601095.1 Oscillibacter sp. MSJ-31
CACCTTCACGCCGCCTTTGACCAGGATCGGCACGATCTTCTCGGGGTTGCCAGCGCTGATGGTGCACACCGGGACCTTGAGGTCGACGCAGGCACGCGCGCACTCCTCGACGATGTCGCTTTCCATGATCAGGTTGACGGCAAACGGCTTCGACGTGACCGCACGGGCCTTCGCCACTTCCTCTGCCACCCATTCGGCGTCATGCAGGCCCGTGGCGATGACGCCCAGGCCGCCCGCCTCGCTCACCGTGCCGGCGAACGTGCCGTCGGAAATATGAGCCATAGCACCCTGAATCACGGGGTACTCGATTCCTAAAACGTCGCACAATTCCGTCTTCATGTAGTTTTCCCTCCGAACGTGAACGAGTCTTCCCTGCCCTTTGCGCAGGGATCCTGGAGCGAAGCATAACATTATCCCGCGGCAGTGGGCATCGCTACGTTCGCCGCGCGGCCGAAAACCGGCTCGCAGGGAGCGCCTGTGCCTGACCTCTGCCCGCCGCAAAGGCCATCGGAGCAGATAAAGAAGAGGGAGCCGACGCCGGCTCCCTCCCGTGAATTCTTTTTGACGATGCGCTTGCGGCGCTGCGAGGCACGGACGATTAGGCGCGCGCTGGGCGTTCATGCCGCCCGCCAGATCCCGCGCGACTAGATACTTATGCCACCCGTCGGACCATCCGTTCGCTTGCCGTCGGGCTGGGCGTCGTCCGACGGCGCTTCCCCCACCTCGCCCTGAGAGGCCGGCTCGGCGGCGTCTTCAGCAGGCGCGGAGTCGTCAGCAGAAGCGACCGGCTCAACCGTCACGTCAGCCGTCGCAGTCGGGCCAACCTCGATGACGGGTGGTTCGGCCTCGTGGGACCCGTCGGCTGCCTCGGGGCCTGGCGTCACCGGAGCCTCCGGCGCGGCATAAGGCGCCTGCTGGAGGGGAATCCCCTGCTCAGGCTGGTAAGGAGCCTGCTGGACGGGAACGCCCTGAGCGGTCTGATACGGCGCCTGCTCAAACAGATGCGCCTGCGAAGCTGCCTGCCCGTAGCCAGCCTGCTGGAAGGGCGCCTGCTGAGCGCCAGCCTGCGGCCATGCGCCCGGCTGACCGTAACCCGGCTGGCCATATCCTGGCTGGCCATACGCTTGACCGGCCGCATACGGAGCAGCGCCCATCTGAGCGGCGCGGCGCTCGAACGGCAGGGGGTCTTCTTGCCCGCCCCACTGGCTCACCTCGAACTGGCGCGTCCAGTAGCCGAGCGCGCGAGCGATGAGTGCTTCGACGATCACGTCGCCCACGATCGAGAACACGCAGAGAACGCCGATAGCGAGCATGCAGATCGCGACGCCCACCATCGACATGCCGGTGCTGGAGGCAAAGGCAAAGGATCCCGCGATGAAGAACAGCACGAAGATCATCGTCGCGATGCCGATGGCGAAGCTGAGCACCAAGCCGCACAGAAGGCTCATGCCGAAGATGCGGAGCAGACCGGTGAAGTCGTAGCGGATCATCGCCCAGATCTTACCAAGCTGAAAGCCCGCGGACAGCGAACCGTAGATAGACGTGCGCATGGCTCCCACCCAGTAGAAAAACGTAACGGCGAACGCCAGCACCAGGGAAAGGAGGGAGAACACCATGGATGCGATGAGCGCGCCCATCGAGGTATAACCCCATGGGACCGAAGAGCTCATGACGAATGCTCCGGAAATAAAGCCGCCCACGAAGTACAAGATCCCAGGAGCAAGGGAGAACACGAAGCCGATCAGGAGGATGAAGAATCCTCGCTTATACAGATTGCCGTCTTCGTTGCCGAAGATGCGCTCAGGAAGCGGACGATGCACGTTCCAGGCGATGTCGCGCGCCCAAGCGTAAAGGTAGCCGTTGGCGACGATCGCCCCGAAGATGGGAACGAGGCAGAGAAGGCCCAGCCGCACCAGCTTGGACAGCCAACCCGGAGACTTCGTCACATCCGCCCATGAGGCGGCAAAATAGCCTTTTTCCATTGCTGAGGTCCCTTCTCTTATGCCGGCCTACGCGCGATGGACTCATCGCGTCGCCGTCTTCTCGCACCTGAGCACAGCCACTGGCTGCAATCGGGCACGTAGATCTCTTCTATGCCCCTTCACTATAAAGAAAGGGCGGGAAGGCATGTGCCCTCCCGCCCTATGCGTCATGAAGATGAAAGATATCTCCGGCGACGCGCTGGCTCTGTCGTGAAGTGAATTACTTCAGGGAGACAGCAGCACCAGCTTCCTCGAGCTTGGCCTTGACTTCCTCGGCCTTGTCCTTGGCAACGCCCTCCTGGATCGGAGCCGGAGCGCTCTCGACGAGCTCCTTGGCTTCCTTCAGGCCCAGGCCGGAGATCTCACGGACAGCCTTGATGACAGCGATCTTGTTGTCGCCGAAGCCCTCGAGAACGACGTCGAACTCGGTCTTCTCCTCAGCGGCAGCAGCACCGTCGCCAGCCGGAGCGGCAGCGACAGCAACAGGAGCGGCAGCGGAAACGCCAAAGGTCTCCTCGATATCCTTAACGAGCTCAGAAGCCTCGAGCAGGGACATCTCCTTGAGAGCCTCGATAATCTCTTCGCGAGTAACAGCCATGTTAGGTTCCTTTCAAAGGGGCTGGATGGCTCCAGCCAAACAATTCATTTTCTATGCGGCCCGTCTCAGGCCACGCGAGCTGTTAGGCAGCTTCCTTCTGGTTGGCCACCTGCTGGGTAGCCTGGGCAAGACCGCTGGGCACGCCGTTGATGGAAACAGCGAGACCGCGGGCAACGCCGGAAATAGCGCCGGCGATCTTGGCGTAGAGCTCCTCGCGGCTCGGCAGGGAAGCGATGGCCTCCACCTCAGCAGCGGAAACGGCTGCGCCGTCCATGAGACCGCCCTTGATCTCGAGCGTCTCGTTGTCCTTAGCGAAGTTCTTGACGGCCTTAGCGGCAGCAGCCACATCATGACCGGCGAAAACAAACGCGCTCGGACCTTCCAGGAGATCGTCAAGCGTGGGCAGTTCGGCCTCGGTGAGCGCGCGCTGCATGAGGGTGTTCTTGTACACCGACATGGTTGCGCCCGCCTCGCGGATCGACACGCGCAGGGCCTGGATCTCCTTCACGGTAAGACCGCAGTAGTCTACGATCCACACCGCAGAAGCGCCTTCCAGGTCTTCCTTGATCTTGGCAAGCGTTGCGACATTCTTTGCGTTGGGCATTCGTGCACCTCCTTCTCAAAAGCATCGGGTTCCGCACCGTGGTCGATGGGTCGTGCCTTGAAAAGAAACGACCCCTTGCCGCACATGACAGCAAGAGGTCGCAAAAGACGTGCATCTTAAGACCACCTCGGCGGGCCGCATTCTTGCGATTAAACCTTGACGGTGCCTGCTGTCTTGGGCAGCGGAACGATTTTCCACATAGTCGTGCATTCACACGACCGAACTATAATTACAGAACGAGCAAGCGCCGTCAAGGGTTTTGCGGGTCCCACACAGGAAAGCGCAGGTGCGAACAGAGCGCAGCCGCACGTGCGGGAGGCGTTTCGCGTACAAAGCGGCACGCGCGGCTGCGCACTAGGCCTCGTGTGCGGCGTCTGAAAGAGATCGTGGTCACAAAGGTAGAGTTCTGGATATTGTTCGGGGTCGCCGAAGGCCTTCCGGAAGGCTTCGGCGCCCCTTTTCCGCGTACATACGTCAAGAATTGCCGCGCAACGCGCCTCTGAGAGCTTCGGGCGACCTTCGAAGGCCCGCGGCCATACCCAGAACTCGGGTGTTTTGACCACGATCCAAATAATTCGCGTCCCTAGAACATCTCAAGCAGCTGGCCGAGCATGATTCGCTCGCCCGCGTTGCGCAAATCGATGCCGCGGCAGTCCTCCACGATGCGCGCATCGTCGGAATAGCCCCACAGCCGCACCCTGCCATCGCTCAAGAAATGTACTAAGTACCGTACACCGGCGGGGTTTCTGCGCCTACCAACGAATTCTTGCATCCCCGTAAAAAAGCTAAGAAGCTAAGGGAATCGTTTGATAAGGACAAAACGAGAGGTACTACATGAAAGTTGCGTTCTTCCCGGGTTGCATGGTTGACATGTTCTACCCGGAAGTAGGAATCGCTGCCGTCAAAGTGCTTGAACGACTCGGATGCGACGTGATCCTCCCCGACGACCAAGTATGTTGCGGCCAGCCCTTCTCCAACTCGGGCTACATTGAAGAGGCAAAGCCCATGATGAAGAAGGTTGTCGACGCCTACAGCGCCTACGACACGATCGTGTCGCTCACGGGCTCGTGCGCCTGGGCCATCAAGGCGGAATATCCCCATTTCTTCGAGGGAGACGAGGAATACAGCCGCAAGATCGCTGCGCTTGCGCCGCGTATCTATGAGTTTACCCAGTTCATCGTCGATGTCTTGGGCATCACCGACCTCGGAGCTCACCTCGACGGCACGGTCACCTATCACGCCAGCTGCCATCTAACCCGCATGCTCGGCGTCAAAGATCAACCCCTGACCCTGCTCTCCAACATCGAAGGGCTCTCATACATCGAGATGCCCGAGATGGGCCGCTGCTGCGGATTCGGCGGCACGTTCAGCGTCAAGGAGCCCGAGATCTCCGGCCAGATGGCTCAGGAGAAGGTCGCCTTCGCCCTGGCCACCGACGCCGACTACCTGTGCGGCGCCGACCAGGCCTGCCTCATGAACATCAAGGGTGCGCTCGACCGCCTGCGCGAGCAGGGCGTGACCTCAAGCCCCATGAAGGTGCTCCATATCGCCCAGATCCTCGATGCCGGAATGGAGGCGTAAGGCCCATGTCAGCAATCATCTATGACGACGCCCCTCTCGAGGACCGCGTCCGCCGCGCCCTTTCCAACACCTTCAAGCATCGCGCAATCGAGCGTGCCCAGGACGTCATCACCAGCAAGCGCGACGCGCTGGTGGCAGAAGTGGACAACTGGGAGGATTTCCGCGCCCACGCCGCTGCCATCCGCGACCACGTGCTGGCGAATCTCGACTACTACGTGCGCGAGTTCGCCACGAACGCCGAGAAGAACGGCGCGCAGGTTCACTTCGCCCCCACCGACACCGATGCGCTCGACGCGATCCTCGACATCTTCGAGGAAACCGGCGCCACCTCATGCGTGAAGTCGAAGAGTATGATGACCGAGGAGATCGGCCTCAACCACTTCCTCGAGGAGCACGGCATCCATGCCATCGAGACCGACTGCGCCGAGAACATCATCCAAACCGCCGAAAACGCGCCGTCTCACATCGTCGTGCCAGCGCTTCATTTCAACCGCACGTCGATCTCCGAGCTCTACCGTGAGCGCAAGGGTTACACCGGCACCGACGACCCCGAGGAGATCACCCACTTCCTGCGCTCGATGCTGCGCCCCGAGTTCATGAACGCCCAGGTCGGCGTCACCGGGTGCAACTTCGCCGTGGCCGAAACCGGCTCGTGCACGCTCGTCTCCAACGAGGGCAACGCCCGCATGGCGTCGAGTATCCCCGAGACCCAGATCGTCGTCATGGGCACCGAGCGCATCGTGCCCGACCTCCGTTCCCTTGACGTGATGATGAAGCTGCTCGTCCGCAGCGCCGTCGGCGCCAAGATCTCGGGCTCGTTCTCGATCAACACCGGCCCCCGCCGCGAAGGCGAGGCCGACGGCCCGAAGAACGTCCACATCGTGATCGTGAACAACGGCCGCACCAAGATCTTGGAGAGCACATTCCGTCCGATGCTGCGCTGCATCCGCTGCGGTGCCTGCATGAACTCCTGCCCGGTGTACCGCCATATCACGGGCCATGGCTACGGGTCCATCTATCCGGGGCCCATGGGCATCGTGCTGACGCCGCTTCTGGAAGGCTACGAGCGCGCCGCCAAGCTGCCGTACGCGTGCAGCCTCTGCGGCTCGTGCGCCGATGTGTGCCCCGTCAAGATCCCGCTGCCTGAGCTCATCAGCCAGCATCGCCGCAACGTGGTGGCGGGTGGCTACGTCTCCCCCGTCGAGAAGGCCATCTTCACGACGGCGGCCCTGACGTTCTCCAACCGCGCCTTATACGGCATGGTCACCGACGTCGCTTCCCCGGTCATGAAGCTCATGACCGGCAACACCAACCAGATCGACGTCACCTCGTCATGGATGCCGATCCTCGGCGGCTGGACGGCTTCGCGCAACCTGGATCCGATGGCGTCCCAGAAGTTCCGCTCGTGGTACGCCGACCACCGCAAGGACGTCGAGCAGCAAAAGCGCACGCGCACCGCGGCCGCCATCAGCGCTGCAATGAACGAGGCCGCCGACCGAGAGGAGAACCGATGAGCACGGTCAGCATGGAAGAATTCCTGCGCCCCATCTCGCAAGCGCTCGGACGCACCGAGGTGCCGCAGAGCGTCGAGCCGTGCGCAGCGACGCTCGCTCCCCTGCCCTCCGATTTCCGCGAGTACACCGCCGACGAGCTGGCGGCAAAGTTCGCCGAAGAGGCAGCGAAGATGGGCACGGTCGTGCGCACCTGCACACCTTCCGACGTGGCAGCCACCGTGCTGTCCCTCGTCGAGGAGTTCGGCGATGGCGGGCACATCGTCTACGCCGACGTGCCCGAGGTGGACAACTATCACATCCCCGAAGCGCTCAACAATGCCGGCTTCGACGCCGAGCGCTGGAATCCCACCAGCCGCGAGAAGAGCATGGGCCGCGCTGAGAGTGCCGACATCGGCATCACCGCCGCGGTCGCCGGCATCGCCGAGACGGCCACCATCGTGCAGCGCTGCTCCGCCAAGTCGGGGCGCTCGGTCTGCCTGCTCCCGATCGGGCATGTCGCGCTGCTGCGCAAGAGCACGATCTACCCGTACATGACGCAGCTGATGGACACCTGGGAGGAGAAGTTCGCCGCCGGCGATGAGCTCCCCTCCAACGTCACGTTCATCAGCGGCCCGTCCAACACCGCCGACATCGAGCTCGTGCGCGTCGTGGGCGTTCACGGCCCGGTGCATGCCGGCGTCGTGCTGATCGACGACTAGCAGCTCATCACGGGCGCTCGCTGCGCCGCTCATCGCGCGCCTACCGCACGCGCTCCCGCCGCACACCAAGAAGGCCCGGATGATCCGGGCCTTCTCTTTTGGCATCGTATTATTTGGTCGAGCCGTGTGGGTTACTTCAGGATGGCGACCTTGTCATCCTCGGCGAAAGCTGACGGACTGTAGTAACGAGCGCCGTCCTCACCTACGCTGTAATGCTTCAGGAAATCCCATGCCAGCTTGAACTCCTCGGGATAGCAGTTGTGCTCTCGCGCCAGGGTGCGGGTAAACTGCACCAGCGGGGCATCGCTCGCATCATTCCACGTATACGTGTAGTAGCGACCGGCCTCGCTGTACGAAGAGCATGCCGCAAGGAAGCTCGCCTTGTCGTTGTCGACAAAGCTCACGTCCAAGCCATTAGCCTTCTGGGCACCCTTGACCCAGTTGTACACGGCACCGTCCTGGATGGTCTCGCCCTGCGCAGGCGCTTCGCCGGCCTCAGGCGGGCTCCAGGGATCCTTCTGAAGGAACGGGAGGTCGGCCTGCCCAACCATGAGGTACGACGGCATGCCGCCTGTCGCGGTGAACTCCTCGTTGTGGAAGGACGTGGACGCAACCGCAGCATACGTCGCCGCCTCGGAGTTGTGCGTCAGCGTCTGGATGGTCCTGCTGCCGAGAGAATGGCCGCTGCCGTACACGCGCGTCGTGTCGATCTTCACGTCGGCCTTCCCGCTCACCACGTCTTCCATAAGTAGCACTGCCGCTCGCGAGAAGTTGGCACTGTCGGCGGTGTCGCCGTACGTCAGGCCAGCAGCGCTCTTGGCGCAGTACTCGCCCATGACGATGACGGCACAGCCTTCGTCATTGGCGATCGCCCACCACTGCGAACAATCGGTGAAGGTTGCAGCGGACTGGGTGTTTCCAGGGAACACGACCACGACCGGGACGCCGGCATCCCCTGCCTGCTTGGCGCTGTCAGGGAAGTACATAAGCGTCTCTCGGGGATCGAGCGTGCCGTCGGAATCGTAGTCATTGAACGCCATGATGCAGGAATAGACCGTGCCGGATCCCTTATCCCCGCCCAGGCCTTCCACCTTGGTCGATTCGAGCGCGCGCAGTTCAACGGTCGCTTCGTTGCCGTCATAGCCCTGGAAGGTATGGGAAGAGAGAGCCTTCCCCTCCTCAGCGCTTGTGCGGGCAGCTTCAGTCGTAGCGTAGTAGTCAAGGCGCTCGCCAAGAGCGTTGCTGTAGGCAAACGGATTCGTGTAGCGCGTGAACTCCGCCAGGAAGTCATGAATGTCAGAAGCGTTCATCGAGTCGGAGTCGACCAGCTTCACCTGAGAGATGCCGTGCTCCTCACCCCAGTTCTTGGCGTTGGCATTGGCGTAGAGGCTCTGCCACGCATCGGAATCAAGGCGCTGGTAAAACACGCCGTCTTGTGCCGCATCCTCAACGTCATTGACGCCCTTCCAATAGGTGACGCTCGCGTCATCATCGCCGTAGCCGGCGAACAACGTGGGCACCGGGATATCGGCGTTGGTGATGAAGTCAGAGTTCGCGATAACGCCATCTGCCTTCAGCTTCTCAAGCGTTGCCTCATAGGTCGCATCGTCGAACCCAGCGAAGTACGATCCGTCGTTGATGCCGTTGTACGCACGAGCAGCGCTCTTGTCCAGCGTCGTATTGCCAACGGTCTCGCCGCCCACAAAGGCCTGGGCGATCACGTAAAGGGGATTGTTGGACGTCCAGGACTCCAACACCGCGCATCCCTCGTTGTAACCCACGTAGTAATTCGTGGAGTGACCCGTGAACACGGGAACGGCCGTGCCGTCGCTCAAGGACAGGCGGCCGCTCTGGACGATGCCGCCCATGCTCTTTTTGCGCGTGTCGAAGGCGGTGTTGCCAACGACCTCGGCCAGACAGGCGTCAAGGTAGTCCGCCTCGTCCTCAGGGGTGCCCCAGGTACCGTCCTTCGGCTCGAGGACGAAGATCATCTCGCCCTGAGAATCGGCCAGATCGATCCAGCCGTTGTCCTTCAGGAAGGTGTAGGTGTCCTCAACGCCGTTGGGCAGGGCGATCACGGTGATGTAGGCGCGCAACGTAGCGTGGTTGCCGATGTACATCTTGACCGTGCGATCACCGTCAAGGGTATAGCTCATATAGCCCGTGATCGGATGCTCGTTGACCTTGGTGTAGTCGATCGGCAAAGCACGTGTCTTGTCATCGACCTTCTCGGTGTTGTCGAGCAAATACTGGTTCAGGTCAATCGGGTCTTGCGTGGCGGGCGGTCCCTCATTGCTCGCACTGCATGCGGTCAGCATCAAGGCTGACGCAAGGCATAGACCGACTGCCGCTGCCAACGCTAACGGCATGAAGCGTCTCGTTCCTGTTCTCATTCTTTTCCTCCTTGTGTCTCCCATCGAAATCCCCTGGAAAGACGCCTTGCCCCTCAGATGGGCGCGCACGATGACGCTCAGGCGGGTCCCTTACCACCGCCGAATAGACTTTTCCCCAGCGCGTCACGCTCTGCCCCTCAGCTGAACGTGCCGCACACAATCGTTGATGCGTCTTTCATGGAGATCCGATTCAAACCATCGTACTCTTCGGCTAAACCACCGGGTCACCCCGGACATTTTGAGATTTCCGTAGAGGGCTTGATAAATTTCTATTATTTTTTGTAAGGATCGGTCGAAAGCGGACACAGGAGAAAGCCGCATAGCACGTCGCAGGAGGCGCAGAAGAACGCCGCGCACAGATCGCAGAAGCACAAGATGCCCGCAAGAGCGCACAAGAAAAGGGAGGCTCCTCGTCTTGAGGAGCCTCCCTTCGCATAAGTAGGATTGGCGTGCGCGCTAGGCTGCAGCGCCGCCTTCGCCAGTGTCGCCGCCGGCGGGCTGAGCCGCTGAGACGATGGACGTCACCGGCACCAGAGCCGAATCACTGGCACCCACACCGAGCGTCACGCGATCGCCTTCCTTGTAGCGGACCACATCGACCACACTTGCCACCGGGCAGTCGTAGAGCGTGTCATCGCCCGACAGCATCACGTAGTAATGCGTGTTGCCATCGATGACGACCGGAGACACCAGAGAGATGGTGCCCGTGACCGAGCCATCGCCCTTCGTGGTTCCCTGATTGTCGCCCGCAAGCTCAACGCCGTTGTTGCGCAGAAGCGTCTTGTACGACTTCTCCGTTTCCTCAAGCGTGTCACCCACCGCCACGTTCTGGTAGCGCTGGATGTCGATCATCGCGTATTTCTTCACCAGGCCCGCGCTGTCCTTCAAAGCCATGAAGTACGTCGGCTGACCCTCAACGTTGATCAGCAAGGGGAAGGTGGACTCGTAACGCAAGTTCTGCACCTGACCCTCGGCAGAGCTCATCGCCGATTCTTCGGTAGCACCCGCCACCGCATAGAACTTCGATTCCGCCGTGCGCTGGTTGATCAAAACGAAGCCGATGATCGAGTTGTCGCCCGTGGCGGACGTGACGCCGCTGTAGACCCACACGTCATCGTTCTGCGCCAGGTAGTTGTAGCCCGGCTGGCCGTTCGTGCCCGGCGTCGTCTGCTTCACGCCGCTCTGGCCGAGCCACGAGTTGATCCAGCCGCCGGCAAGCGAGCCGTACCAGTTGTACTGCTCGATCAGAAGCTCGGCAGGATAGGCGCGGTCGACCCACTGGGGAACCTCGTCGATGGCGAGGTCCTGGCACTCGCCGGTGCTGGCGTCGCACAGGATGACGCGCGACACCGTCTGGCCGCCGAACAGGCCGACGGTGTAATCCATGACCGGGTAGATCCAGTACGGCTTGCCGTCATCGTCGATCTCGAACGACTTCTCACCCAAGATGTAGAACGGGTGAGACAGCTGCACGTAACGATCGACGTTGTTGAAGAGCGGATCGGAATCGGAATAGTAAATCGGGTTGTCCAGGCGCACGATCTGCGTGTCCTGGGTGGACATGTTGACGATGACGTAGGCCGGGATGCCCGTGTCCTTGTTGGCCCACCACTTGAACAGGTCAGCGTAGTTGAGCGGGCTCACGCGCACCGGCGCGTCCTTATAGTTGATCTGAGAATAGAGGCTCGAGATCTCGAACTGGCTGACGTAGTCGGCCATCGTGCCCATCGTGCGGTTGCCCAGCAGAACCGCCGAATCGCGGTCGATGAACGGGATCGTCGAGTAGTCAGCCTCGGAGATGTCCTGCGCGAAGTTGCCGTCCTCAGTGTGGAGGATGGTCGAGTACTTCTCGGCGTTGCCCGGGAACAGGCTCAGCGACATGACGCCGCCGATCACGCCTACGAGCGCGATGACGACCGGGACGAAGGACAGATACTTGAAGCGGCTCGACTTCTTCTGATCCTTCTCGCGCTTCCCCATGCCGTTGGCGTAGATCTGACGGTAGATCGTCAACACCAAGAAGGACGGGAACAACACGAAGATCGCGATGAAGAACCATAGATCAACGCTGTGGATGTTGATCGGCGGATGGAACCACCAGTAGCAGAACGCGGCGATGATCAGCACCACCACGATCAAGACGATCAACGCCTTCTTGCTCATCTGGGCGAAACGATTCTTCAGCGACGAGAAATCGCTGTGTCCCCCACCCGGACGAGAGCCACGGGAGCCTCCCTGCCCGGCACCCCCTCCAGCTGCTTCGCCTCCAAACTGCTTCAGCAGGTCGGCCCAACTCATGGGTCCTTGCTGATTCGAATCCGCCATGCGATTCCTCCCTCTTTCTGTACGTGATATTCAATTCTATCGGAAGAGCAGCGCAAATCGGGGCAGCGGCGGCACAAAAGTCCCCCCCCCGCGCGAAAACCGTTACCAAAGGCAGTGCGGGGATCGCGCGACGAGGCGCGGAGCAACCAGACACGCACGCGCGCAGCGTGCGGATACAAAAAGGGCGCAGGGCATGATCGCCCCGCGCCCTTGCGCATTCAGTAGTTGCGCGCGCCTTACGCGAGCGAGCGCAGGACGTACTGCAGGATGCCGCCGTTGTAGTAGTAGGCGCCCTCAGTCGGCGTGTCGATGCGCACCACCGCGGAGAAGCGCTTCTTCGAGCCGTCAGGGCTCACGGCCGTGACGCCGACGACGCTCGGCTCGGGCAAACCCTTCGAGAAATCGATCGGATCGATGGTGAAGGTCTCGGTACCGTCGAGGCCGAGGCTCTCGGTGCTCTGGCCCTCCTCGAACTGCAGCGGCAAGATGCCCATGCCGATCAGGTTGGAGCGATGGATGCGCTCGAAGCTCTCGGCAAAGGCCGCACGGATGCCCTGGAGCATCGGGCCTTTGGCCGCCCAGTCGCGCGACGACCCGCTGCCGTACATCTTGCCGGCAAGCACGACGAGCGGGATGCCCTCTCCCTGATAGTGCTCAGCAGCATCGTAGACCGCTTTGATCTGCCCATCGAGCAGATCGCGCGTCCAGCCGCCGCGCTTTCCGTCGGCAAGCTTGTTCAGCAGCTTCACGTTGGCGAACGTGCCGCGCATCATGACCTCATGGTTGCCACGACGAGCGCCGTACGTGTTGAAGTCTGCCGGCGCGACGCCGTGCTCCTCCAGGTAACGCGCGGCAGGCGAGCCATCGGCGATGGAGCCGGCCGGCGAGATGTGGTCGGTCGTGATGAAGTCGCCGACGTTGAGCAGCGCCCGCGCACCCTCAACGGCGCTCGGCGCCTCAGGCTCGCGGCCCATGCCATCGAAGTAGGGGGCGCGGCGCACGTAGGTGGAAGCAGGATCCCACGCAAAGGTGTCGCTCGCCTCCTTGCCCAGAGAGCGCCACTTCTCGTCGCCATCGAACAGGCCGCGGCCCGCCTCGTCGAAGACCTGCTTGGTGCAGCACTGCGCAAGCAGCGAGGCCACCTCATCGGCATCCGGCCAGATATCGCGCAGGTAGACGTCCTCACCCTTCGCATTGGTGCCCAGCGGCTCGGACGCGAAGTCGAAGTCCATCGTGCCGACGAGCGAATACGCCACGACGAGCGCCGGGGCGCAGAGGTAGTTCTGCGAGACGTCGGGAGAGATGCGACCTTCGAAGTTGCGGTTGCCCGACAGCACGCTCGCCAGCTCGATCTCGTTTGCCACGTCGTGCATCGCCGGCAGGACCGGACCCGAGTTGCCGATGCAGCTCATGCAGCCAAACCCGCAGGTATAGAACCCCAGATCGCGCAGGGCCGGCATGAGGCCCGCCGAGGAGAGGATGTCTTCGGTGGCGCGGCTGCCCGGCGCGAGGATCGTCTTGACCCACGGCTTGGGGCGCAGCCCCTGCGCATCGGCGTTGCGCGCCAGAAGGCCGGCCGACAGCATCATCGAGGCATCGGTCGCCGTCGTGCAGCTCGTCACCGCCGCGATCGCGAGCGCGCCATGCGTGATCCCATGGTCGGCGCCGCCGACGTTGACGGTCACGCGCTTGTCGCGATCGAGCCCACGGTCGTCGCAGATGCGCTCGAAGGCCGCCTTAGCACCCGCCACATCGATGCGGTCGTGCGGACGCGAAGGGCCGGCAACGCTGCGCTTGATCGTCGACAGGTCGAGCGTCAGCACCTTGGCGTACGTGCGCGGCTCGGCCGCGGCATCGTTCCAGAAGCCCTGGGCCTTGGCGTAGGCCTCGACGAGCGCGATCTGCTCGGGAGCACGGCCGGTCAGCTCAAGATACTCGAGCGTTTTCTCGTCCACCGGGAACAGGGTGCACGTCGAGCCGTACTCCGGCGTCATGTTGGAGATGCAGGCGCGCTGCGTCGCAGACAGGCTGCCGACGCCCTCGCCGAAGCACTCGACGAAGCAGCCGACAACGCCCTCGGCGCGCAGCATCTGGGCGAAGGTGAGCGACACGTCCATAGCGCTCACGTCGGCCGGCAGCGTGCCGGTGAGCTTGACGCCGATGACGCGCGGCACCAGCGTGGTGATCGGCTGGCCCAACGCTGCCGCCTCGGCCTCGATGCCGCCGACGCCCCAGCCCAGCACGCCGATGCCGTTGGCGGTCGGCGTATGGGAGTCGGTGCCGACGAGCGTGTCGAAGTACGCCAGCTTCTCGCCCGCCGCCTCGCGCGTCATGACGACCGACGCGAAGCGCTCGATGTTGAGCTGATGGCAGATGCCCGCTCCCGGCGGAACGATGCGCACGTTCTCGAACGAGCCCTGCGCCCATTTCAGGAAGTCGTAGCGCTCGCGGTTGCGGTCGAACTCAAGCGCCATGTTCGCCTCAAGGGCACCGGCGCAGCCGTACTCGTCAGCGATGACGGAGTGGTCGATGACCAGATCGCACGGAACTTGCGGATTGATGTTCTTCGGGTCTCCCCCCAGCGCCATGCAGGCCTCGCGCATCACCGCGAAGTCGACGAACACCGGCACGCCGGTGAAATCCTGGAACAAAACGCGTGCAGGGCTGAACTCGATCTCGCTGCCAACCTCGCCGGCGAGACCGGCCTCGACCAGACGGTCGGCCAGCTCGCGGGCGCGCTCGTCCGTATCGGCGAGACGCAGGATGTTCTCGAGCAGCACCGTCAGCGAGAACGGCAGCTTCTCGTACCCGGCGATGCGGTTGACCGGATAATAGGTATACGACGTATCGCCTACCGTGAGGCGTGCGGATCGTGTGTCCATGGGCTCATGTACTCCTTCTCGATGTTCCGCGTTACTTCTGTTCCAGCACCCGAACCAGCTCGTCGGTGAATTGGGTGCACGTGGCCGGAGCCGCATCCGAGGCGGTTGCCTTGCGAATGTCGGCCGTCAGCACCTTGCCCTCAGCGTAGACCGTGCGCACCGCTTCGCGGATCTTCGCCGCGCAGGCAAGCTCGCCCAGGTGGTCGAGCATCATGGCCGCCGACAGGATCTCGGCCGTCGGATTGCAGATGTCCTTGCCTGCAATGTCGGGCGCCGATCCGTGGACCGCCTCGAAGATGGCGTACTCAGGGCCGATGTTGGCACCCGGCGCGATGCCTAAGCCGCCGACGAGGCCAGCGCACAAGTCGCTTGCGATGTCACCGTAGAGGTTCGGGAACACGATGACGTCGAACTGGCTCGGATCCATGACGAGGTTCATGCAGAACGCGTCGATGATGTTGTCGTTGAACGCGACCTTGCCCTCATACTCCTTGGCCACCTCGCGCGCGACGCGCAAGAACAGGCCGTCGGAGTGCTTCATGATGTTGGCTTTATGAGCCGCAGTGACCTTCTTGCGCCCGTGCTTGACCGCATAGTCGAACGCATAGCGCACGATGTTCTGGGTCGCCGTGATCGAGATCGGCTTGATGGAGATGCCGGAATCGGGACGGATCGTGCCCGCTCCCTTGTCCGCGCAGAACTGGATGAGCTCGCGCGCATCCTCGGAACCTTCCTCGAACTCGATGCCCGCATAGAGATCCTCAGAGTTCTCACGCACGATGACGAGGTCCACATCGGAATAGCGGCCACCGGCACCGGGAAGAGACAGCACGGGACGCAGGCACACGTTGAGGTTGAGCGTCTTGCGCAAAGCGACGTTCACGCTGCGAAAGCCCGTTCCGACCGGCGTCGTGATAGGGCCTTTGATGGCGACCTTGTTGCGACGGACCGCATCGATCGTGGACTCGGGCAGCGGCGTGCCGCACGATTCCATCATATGCGCGCCCGCCTCGGCCACCTCCCATACGATATCGGCTCCGGCGGCCTTAACCACGCGCTGCATCGCTGCAGACGTCTCGAGACCGATCCCGTCTCCCGGGATAAGCGTGACGGTGTGCTGTGCCATCAAATATCTCCTCTTTTCGGTCAGTACAAGCGCGCTGTGCGCGCAGAATCACAGAACTCTATAGTAACGATTACGCAGCCCACAAGACAAAACAGGGCGCATAATTTACGCCCTGTTATCGTTTATGGGGTTATCCCAAGTTTTCTATGATTTGCTTGCTGCGGCGCTGAAGGGCTCCCTTGCCATGATCGGCGTCGAAGGCGACGCGGGCGGCAAGCCCTTCCTTGACCGAAGGGGCAAGCTTGCCCTCGGCAAACGCGATAAGCGCCACGAGCATGTCCTGGTACTCGTAATCTCCGTGATAGCACTGGACGGCCTCGTCGAGCAGCGGCCAGATCTTCTCGGAGCGCTTCTCAGTGGTCGCGCCGAGGCGGCACAGAAAGCGCAACGCGGACAGGCGGACGAACCCGTTGTCCTCGTCGAACAGCGCCGTCTCTGCCCCGTCGATCGCCTTGTCGCACGCGCGAGAATCAAGCGGGATGAGCTCGGGCAGCACGTCGAGCGACTCCCAGCGCGTCTGAGCCTCAGGGCGGTTGAGGGCATCGATGAACTCGTCAGCGAAGGGAAGCAGGACTTCAGGCTTGATCTTGGC
>CAVCDZ010000036.1:0-2343 GCA_963601095.1 Oscillibacter sp. MSJ-31
GCCTTCATCTGCGGACTGATGAGATTGAGCACATCGAGTTTGTTCATTGGGTTCCCCTCCCCTTCTGGATGGGCGCCCCGGTTGGCGGGGCGCCCGGTAAGTGGCCGTCGGGAAAGCGTGACCTTCCGTGTGACCTGTCGTTATCGTACCTGAGTTACTGAGCGTCGGTGGCTGCCGGAGCCTCTTCCGTTTCGGTGCTGTGATGCTTCTTGATCGAGCGGAGCATCATGAACAGGCAGATGATGCCGATCACCGCGAGGCCGATCTCGATGCCGAAGATGCCGGAGTAGGCGGCGTTGCCCTGAGCATCGATCATGGCGCCGAACCAGGTGTGGATGAACACGTCAGGCAAGAAGCCGATGACGGACAGCAGGCCAGCAGCGGTGCCGAAGATGCGCATCGGGATCTTGACCTCGGACAGAGGAGACGAGCCGATGGAGAAGGCGCCGTAGGTGGTGAAGCCGAAGACCACGACCAGGACGGAGACGATCATGACGCCCTCGGGGCTCTGTGGGAAGAGCACGAAGCCGATGAGCACGGCGATGGTCAGGATGAACGCGCCGATGATGGTCTTGGACGGGCTCTTGATCTTCGTGGCGATGAAGCCGACGATCGGGCCGGCGAGCAGGCCGATGCCGTAGGTACGGATGAGGCCGACGATGTTGACCAGGTTGCCGTCAGCGCCGAAGCACGAGGTCAGGTACGGGGTGGTGTAGGTTGCGCCCTGGTAGACGGCGTACACGCAGAAGTAAGCAACGCAGGCCCACAGAACGCCGGGGTGCTTGAAGGCCTCGACGGCCTCGGCGACGCTGAAGAGCTTGGCTTCCTTGTTGATCTCGCCCTTGAAGTCGGGGATCAGGAAGTACGCGGCGATGCCGAGCACGGTGATGGCGACGCCCAGGAAGATGAGCATGCCCTGCACGCCCACTGCAGCGCCTGCCGTGGGGGACAGTGCCGCGATGATGGCGGCGTTGATGATGCCGACGACCAGGCCGGTCACGCCGTAGATGGAGTAGCTGATGCCGATCTTGGAAGCGTACTCTTCCTCTTCGCAGCACAGTCGGACGACCTTGAAGCGCGTGCCCCACCAAATGAGGATGGAGGTAACGCCCATGGCGACGAAGAGCGCCAGGCAGACGCCGACCGAAGGAAGCGTCGCGTAGACGAAGACGAGGACGGCGGTGGTGAGGAAGCCGACGACCGCCAGCGTGCGCATGCGGAACTTGTCAGCCACGATGCCGGAAGGCAGGTAGCAGATCATCGCCGCAAGGCCGTAGGCGGACACCATCAGGCCGAGGTCGGCGTTGGTGCAGCCAAGCGCCTCCATCAGCGGATCGTAGAACACGCCCTTCAGATACATCGGTGCATAAATGATCGAAGATCCCATAGAAATCAGGATCACCAGCGCCCATTTGTGCAACGAGGAGATGTCCTTGTAGGTCACCTCGCCCTTGCTCTTAGCTAGTAAAGCCATGTCTTTTCCTTTCTCCTTGTTCTCCTCCGGCTCTCAGGATTGCGCGCCACCCCTTGAGGCGCTTTGCGGTCCGCGTGCGCGGGCCTTTGAATCGGTAGGTCGGATGAGCCGATGTCTGCATTGTTCGCGAAACCGTGAACATGTTCATCCCAAGTTGCACATGAAAGCTCCATTGCAAATAAAGTAGTGATACGAAATCGAGGGTTAATCACTAGCTTGTCCAAGAGCAAAACAAGGGGATCTGTTTCTAGGGCATTGGGGGGACTATGGGGATTGCCACTGATCAGGCGGAAGCAGGGACACGTCCGTCCGAGGCGGACAACCAGCGCTCCATCGGGTGCCTGCAAACCAACCCGATACTTAAATATGTGGGGCTTTCGCTTCTGCTCGCCTACCATTACGTCTTGTGGTTCGTGCACGACTCGTTCGTCGATACTCAACTTCTCAGCAACCAAATCACCTACGCCTGGCTCGTCAACCTCGTGGCGACGTCGCTTTCGATGCTCGTCACGGGTGTTCTTTTAGGGCGCAAGCGCCATCTTTCCGATGTGAAGTGGCTCTCGTACGGCCTGCCGGTGGCGCTTGGCCTGTGCACCCTCGTGCTTCAGTTCTTGCCGGGGCTGCATCCTGGGAACCTCGCCATCTTCGCCATGGCGTTTCTTACCGGCGCGATGGAGGGCTTGGTCTTGATCCTGTGGGGCGAGTGCCTCACGCGCCTGCATGCCAAGTTCTCGGTCGTCCATATCGGCACGACCTTCGGCGCGACGCTCGTGCTGTGCATCGGCATCGGATCGGTCATCCCAAGCTTCTTGACGCCGTTTTTCACCGCTCTGCTCGCCATCGCCTCGGGCGTGCTGCTGGTGCTGATG
>CAVCDZ010000037.1:0-1420 GCA_963601095.1 Oscillibacter sp. MSJ-31
GTGGATGTGCGCGCGGTTGTGCAGCCGCGTCTTAGCAAGTACATGCACAATTATCTTGCGATGATGATGTGCATCTGCTCGATTTTCCTGCGCATGGACCCCACGCCTGAAAACGAGGCGAAGCGTGCCGACATCTGGGCCTACCTCAAAGCGCGCGATGAGAAGCTCTATCATCAGCTGCGTCGCTCGGTGCTCAACCTGGGCACCAACATCCCGACGCCGGCAGGCCGCTCGTTCGGCTTGGCGGCTTATCACCTGGCGCAAAAGGTGTTTAAGTTCAACTAGGGTAGCCTCGTCGCGACAAGCGACCATCCTTATTATCAAAGGGATACGGCGGAGGCGGAAGGCGCTCTTTGGGCGTAGATGAGACGACCTGGTCTCTCTCGTCGCCAGTGCCTAGCAGTTGCCGACCATCAGTCTTTGTAGTCTTCAGGGTTTTTCGCTGCTGAGCCGGTGGTTTCCTGGTAGGACTTCAACTCGTGCCCGAAACGCACGGCGCCTTCACCGAAGCGCTCGGCGATCTTGTCACCTGCCCGCAAAAGCTTCTCGTTGTCGCGGGCGTGGGCGATGAGTGGGCTTACTTGCTTCTCATCAGCCTGCGTGCTCCCGTCGCCGCCGAACAGGTCGTCGCCGAAGAGGCTCTCCTGCACCGGCTCGTGCCCAAAACCGCTGATCCCAACGCCCACCAGGCGCAGCGGCTCGCCCTCAGTCCATACCTCGTCGAGCATCTCGTAGAGCATCGGCAGCCACACCAGCTCGTTGGTCCCCAGATCGGGTACCTTGCGCTGGCAGGTGCGAATCGACAGATCCTCCTTGCGGATCTTCAGATGCAGCGTCGTGCCCTCCATGCCCTTCTTGCGCAGGCGCCGCCCCACCTTGTGCGCCATCGTCGCGATGCGCCCGCGCACGTCGCGCGCTTGCGTGAGGCTGACGGCGAAGCTGATCTCGTTCGACACCGATTTCACGGGCTCGTGCTCATCGACGACGGGCGTGTCGATGCCGCGGGCGCGCTTTGCCATGAGATCTGCCTGTGAGCCCAGCGCCTGCTTGAGCAGGGCGCGATCGGCGCAGGCGAGGTCGCCGAGCGTGCGGATGCGGTAACTGGCGAGCTTCTTTTGCGCCACCGGACCGATCCCGCTCATGACGCCGACGGGAAGCGGCGCCAAAAACGTCGCGGAATCCTCGGGATACACCACGGTGAGCCCGTGGGGCTTGTCGCGGTCCGAGGCGATCTTCGCCACGGCCTTCGAGGCACCCAACCCAATCGAGCAGGTGATGCCCAGCTCATCGACGCGCCGCTGGATGCGCCTGGCCACCTCGACCGGGTGCGTGCGATTCGAGCGGGTGGGGGAGACGTCCAAAAACGCCTCGTCGATGCTCACCTGCATCAGGTGGGGCGATTCGTCGTAGAGAATCGCCA
>CAVCDZ010000037.1:1465-10645 GCA_963601095.1 Oscillibacter sp. MSJ-31
AATCGCCATCACCGTCTGCGACATCCCGCGGTAGCGATGAAAGCTGCCGGATGTCCAGATGGCGTCAGGGCAGAGGCGCGCCGCTTGCGAGGAGGGCATGGCGGAGTGGACACCGAAGCGTCGTGCCTCGTAGGAGGCGGTGGAGACCACGCCGCGTTTGGCAGGATCGCCGCCCACGATGACTGGCTTGCCGCGCCAGGAGGGGTGATCGAGCTGCTCGACCGAGGCGAAGAACGCGTCGAGGTCCATCAGGATGATGGCCGTTCCTTCCCAAGGGCGAAGCGCCTCATCCGGCGTTGCGGTCGGCATCGCGCTTGCCGCCGCGCCCTCGCCACCGGAGCCCGTTGCCGCGTTGCCGTCGTCAACCGTGCAACGGTCGCGAGTGGCATCGGAATCAGCCGTATCAAATAATTCTTTTTTCGCATAAGGGCGCGCGACGTCGCCGGCGCCGCGCGTACCCACCACAAGGGCTTGCGCCCCCGCATCCGTCGGCTGCGCAATACCTGGTGAGTCGGGCCGGTTTTCCCTCAAAGGCTCGGATATGTCCCCTGCGTTCAACTCCATAGTGAACAGTCTAACATCGCCTGTTGCGTGGCTGGTTTTGTGTTACGGTAGGTCACCCGGAGACGCCACGGCGCATCCGGCATCATGATGATTTCGTCCTCTTGAAACGCAGCACGCCACCCGCCCTCGCATGCGGGTCGACATCGTGCGCTGTCAAGCGGGACCTGCGACAGGGAAGGAGATACGGGCATGAAGGCGTTCGATTCGCTGACCGAGCTCATCAACCAAGCGCCCGCGGCTCCTTCACCCGAGGAACCCACCCTGCCGTACGACATCCGCGCTGAGATCGACTGGATCGACTTCTCCTGCACCGCCAACCCGTTGGGCACGCCGACGTGCGTGAAAGAGGCGATCGCCCGCGCCATCGCAGAAGGCGACCTGTCCTTCCTGCCCAACCGCGACGGTCAGCACCTCAGTCGCATCATGGGCCGCTACTTCGAGATCCCCGCCGAGTCCATCATGGCGGGAACGAGCGTCACGCAATTGGTCGGCGCCGTTGCCCAGGCGTATCGCCCCTGCAACGTGGGCATCCCTTCGCCGGCGCCTACCGGCTACTTCCTGTCGGTGGCCAACGTCGGGCACAACCCCATCAAGCTGATGAACCCGTATTCGCTCTCGGCGATCGAGCCCCAGACCGCATTCAACAACGGGCTGCAGTTCGACGCGGCGGTGCTGGCGAACCCGAGCTTCCCGTGCGCGCGCCTGCTCACCGAGAAGCTTTTGCGTCGCTACCTGGATGTGTGCAACTGGGTCATCGTCGATGAGGCCAACATCGGGCTCACACTCGGCGGCGAGTCCTTCGTCACCTTGACGCAGAAGTACAAGAACCTCTTCGTGATCCGCAGCCTGTCGACCGAGCTGGGCATGCCGGGCATCCCGATGGGCTACGTCGTGGGCAACTCCGAGGCGATCGCGCACATCCGCCAGTTCACCGACGGTGCCGAGAACTCGCTGTTCAACGAGGTGGTCGCGCGTGAGATCCCGCACACGGGGGAGTACCTCGAGCAGACGGCGGCCCTGCTTGACTCGGAGATCCCGTGGATGCAGTGCATGCTCAGCCTCACGCCGGGCATCAAGGTTTTCCCGTCCGAGGCGAACTTCGTCATGTGCGCCCTCGAGGAGCGCGCGGCGCGCGACTTCGGCATCTCGAGCGCAGCTGACCTCATCGTGCGCCTGCAGAAGGCGGGTTACACGCTGAAGGACCTCGCCGGCGTTCCCGGCGTCGAGGGCAAGCGCTACTTCCTGGTGGCGATTCGCTCTCACGAGGAGAACGAGAAGCTCATCAGCTCGCTGCGCGACATCATCACCGAGTCGTAGCTCGTCTCGTTCGCGCACGGCGCGCTCAGGCACACGGTACCGTGATTGCCTCGCGCGCGCACGACGTTCTGGCTTTCACGGCACGGTTGCGTGCCGCACACGCACCGCACGCTCGTCGGCGCATGCATAACCTCGTTCTTGCCGTCTACCTCCCGGTTTCTTTGTTTCCGACCGCAGAAAACCTTGCGTTTTGGGTTGACAGAGACCTTCTCGTTTCTATACTTATGAATAGTTGTTCATATGTCGAAAGGTTAATTCATGACGGACGCGCAGAACGGAAAGACCGACGACGCAGTCGCGGCTCCGGGCGATTGCCATGCCTGTGCTGTTGCAGCCATCGAGGACGACCCCAACTTCGACGTCATGCCGGAAGAAGAGCTGCTCTACGACTTGGCCGACCTCTTCAAGGTATTCGGCGATACCACCCGCATCAAGATCCTCTACGCCCTGATGGGCAAGGAGCTGTGCGTGGCCGATCTCGCCGAGAGCATCGGGGCGACCCAAAGCGCCGTGTCCCATCAGCTGCGCACCCTCAAGCAATCGCGCCTGGTCCGCGCCAAGCGCGATGGCAAGAACGTCATCTACTCGCTTTCCGACGACCATGTGTTCACGATGCTCTCGCAGGGCATGATCCATATCTGCGAATAAGCCTCCTGCCGCCGCGGCAACGCGCGGCCCTATCCGACCGTCTCGATGAAAGGACTCTCCCATGCGTAAGGTATTCAAGCTCCAGGATCTCGATTGCGCCAACTGCGCCGCCAAGATGGAGGACGCGATCAAGAAGCTTGACGGCGTGAACAGCGCTTCGATGAACTTCATGACCCAGAAGCTCGTTCTCGACGTCGAGGACGGCACGCTTGATACGGTGCTCGACGAGGCGGAGAAGATCTGCAAGAAGATCGAGCCCGACATGGTCATCCTTCGCTAGGAAGTTCTTACCGGCGCGGTCGTGAGCCGCGTCTCCACTATCTAAAAAACCTTGTCCATTACGGCCATTTGACCTGGCCGTCTGATTCGTATTGTCTCGTTCGCCCCAAGGAGGACGACCTATTATGAACAAAAAGCAGAAGCGCACGCGCAACCGCATCATCACGGCTCTCGTGCTGTTCGCTGTCGTGTTCGCCGTGACCACTTTCTTGCCCCTGGCCCAGTACGTGGGCGGAGAGACGAACGCGCTGTACCTCGAGTTCGTCCTCTACCTGGTGCCGTACCTCATCGCCGGTTACGACGTGTTGCTGAAGGCCGTGCGCAACATCGGCCACGGCCAGATCTTCGACGAGAACTTCCTGATGACCATCGCCACGGTCGGCGCGTTTGCCCTTGTGCTGTTCCCGGACTCCGACCCGCACATGGCAGAAGGCGCCGCAGTCATGCTTTTCTACCAGGTGGGCGAGCTGTTCCAGAGCTACGCGGTGGGCAAATCCCGCCAGTCGATCGCGGCGATGATGGACATCGCTCCCGACTACGCCAACGTGATGCGCGACGGCGAGCTCGTGCAGGTTGACCCGTACGAGGTCGGCATCGGCGACGAGATCGTCGTGAAGCCGGGCGAGCGCATTCCGCTCGACGGCACGATCATCGACGGCGCCTCGCAGCTCGACACCGCGGCGCTGACCGGCGAGTCGGTTCCGCGCCACGTGGAATCGGGCGCTGAGGTGGTGTCTGGCTGCGTCAACATGACCGGCAAGCTCACGATCAAGGTGTCGAAGCCGTTCGAGCAGTCCACGGTTTCGCGCATCCTCGAGCTCGTCGAGAGCGCGAGCGAGAAGAAGGCGCGCACCGAGAACTTCATCACGCGCTTCGCTCGCTACTACACGCCGATCGTCACGGTGGCGGCGCTCCTGCTGGCCGTCGTCGCGCCGCTCTTCTTCGGGCAGAGCTGGTCCGATTGGGTCCAGCGCGGCCTGACCTTCCTGGTCGTCTCGTGCCCGTGCGCGCTCGTGATCTCGGTGCCGCTGTCGTTCTTCGGCGGCATCGGCGGCGCCTCGCGCCTGGGCATCCTGGTCAAGGGCGGCAACTACCTTGAGGCCCTGGCGGCAACCGAGACCGTGGTCTTCGACAAGACCGGCACGCTGACCGACGGCACCTTCAGCGTCGTGGCTGTGCACCCCGACGCGAGCGAGAAGGTCGACCCCGATCTGCTGCTGTCGCTGGCGGCCCATGCCGAGGCGTACTCCGATCACCCGATCGCCGTTTCGATCAAGAACGCCTACACCGGCACGATCGACCCGTCCCGTTTGGGAGAGGTGCGCGAGGAGGGCGGCCACGGCGTACGCGCCGAGCTTGACGAGCACGTGGTGCTCGTCGGCAACGACAAGCTGATGGCCGGCGACGGGGTCGACTACCACGACTGCGAGCTCACCGGCACGGTGCTGCACGTCTCGCTTGACGGCAACTACATCGGCCACATCGTGATCGCCGACGTCGTGAAGGAAGACGCCGCCCAGGCGATGGCCGCCCTGCATGCCGCCGGCGTGAAGAAGACCGTCATGCTGACCGGCGATCGCATCGAGGTGGCGCAGGCTGTCGCCGACAAGCTGGGCATCGACGAGTTCCGCGCTCAGCTCCTTCCGCAGGACAAGGTGTCCGAGGTCGAGAAGCTGCTTGGCGAGACGTCGGAGAAGGGCAAGCTCGCCTTCGTCGGCGACGGCATCAACGACGCGCCGGTTCTGACGCGCGCCGACGTCGGCATCGCGATGGGTGCGATGGGCTCCGATGCGGCGATCGAGGCGGCGGACATCGTGCTGATGGACGACAAGCCGTCCAAGATCGCTTCCGCTATCCACATCGCGCGAAAGACGATGGGCATCGTGTGGCAGAACATCATCTTCGCGCTCGGCGTGAAGTTCGCCGTGCTGATCCTGGCGGCGGTGGGCATCGCCACGATGTGGCTTGCGGTCTTCGCCGACGTGGGTGTTGCCATCCTTGCCATCCTGAACGCGATGCGCTGCATGAGCGTCAAGAAATAGCAGACGCACCGAGGAGCGCCGGCATCGCAGCCGGCGCCCTTTTTTGTGCGGTCGACCCCGATGCAGGGGTTCGGGCAGAGGTTTTGCAGGCTGCAGTGCGGCTGCGTGCACGGATTTTGCATGCGGTTGGTCATTTTCGACGGCTTTATACGGTAAGGTTCGCTCGTGATGCCGCAGTCGTGGTGCGCTCACACCAAGAGCAACGAAAGGGGAGCCCGATGGCGCAGAGGCGCGCACAGACAACGACGCTCGACGTCGACGGCCTTGCGGTCGACGTGACGCGCAAGCGCATGAAGAACCTCCGCCTGCGCGTCATGCCTCCCGACGGCCGCGTGGCGGTATCGGCTCCCCTCGGCACCGCCGATGTGCAGATCGAGCGCTTCGTGCGCGACAAGCGCAGCTGGATCGAACGTCAGCAGCGCGCGCTTGCCGATTCGCCGGCCGCGCGTATGGCCGCAGCCTCGCCCGAAGAGATCGCCGAATGGCGCGCGGTCGTGCAGGCGTGCGTTCCTGCCCTCATCGAAGCTTGGGAGCCGATCATGGGCGTCAAGGCGCAGAAGCTCGCGTACCGCAACATGACCAGCCGCTGGGGAAGCTGTCAGCCGGCGACGGGGCGCATCTGCATCAACGTGCGCCTGGCCCTCTATCCGCCTGAGTGCCTGGAATACGTGGTGGTCCACGAGCTCTGCCATCTGCTCGAGCGCAGCCACGGCCCGCGCTTCAAGGCGCTCATGGACGGCTTCATGCCCGACTGGCGCACCCGCGAGCGCAAGCTCAACCCACGCTGATACGGCAAAACACGTATGAGGTTGAGGGCCTTACCCTTGCCACCGTGCGTTTTCGCATGCAGACCGTTAGGCGGCGCTGTGCGCCTTCTCGGTGGCGAGCATGATGATCGCGCTCACCACGTCGGCAAAGAAGAATTGGCAGATGATGTGCACGGCGCAGCCGACGCCGCCGATCACCCTGTGGGATTTCAGGGATGCCGCGTAAACGATGGCCCACAACGACCCCGACAGCATGGTTACCCAACCGACCACGCTGGCTACGAGCGCAGCCAGCGGCCCGAGGGGACCCAAGAAGATGAACATCGTGGTTGCCAGCAATGCTGAGGCCATGACTGCGGCACCCATCAGGAAGTAGGGGATGAGCCCTGCTTTGTGCACGAGCGTCATGATGCGCACGAACCGTGCTAGGTATGCCGGTTGCGCGACGGCGATGACGATGCATTCGATGACGTCGGCCAAGAAGAACACGCAGCCTACGATGCCGATCTGCCCTGCATGGGCGCCGAACCATCCGGCGAATTGAGTGGAAGCGGTGGGGTAAGCAGAGCCGCTGTCCTGAAACGCGAAGAAAAACGACGCCGCGAGGAACCACGTGAACATCACCCACAAGAGGGGCGCGATCCAAAGCCACCAGGGCTCGGTGGCTGATGCTGCGGTGCGTTCGTGGAGCTATCCCCCTTGGTGGTCGGGACTGCCCCTTGGCTGCTCAAGCATGTCAAACGCATCCGACCCCTTGGGCTTATCGAAACGGTCGGGGCGTGTGGCGCGGTGAAACATTTGGGGTGCCTGTAAACAAATCGCTTACACGGTTTCATATCGGCAGAGCTTTTGAACGCATTCGCGACGGTACGGTAGCGACGGTTTTGTACACGCGTTGCGTTGAATGCGTTCGTTGTGGCGGCGGTCCGTACTTTTTGTCGCGCTCGAATGTTGACGACGCGAACTGAAAGAAAGGATGGCACATGCCACGCTTCGGCAAGCCGACCCGCCCTGCGCGCGGAACGTCGGCGCATCGTCGCTCCGGAAACGCAGTTCGGAATTCGGGAATTCTCATAGGGGATCGGCACGCGATTCGGGGGCGCGTCTCATCTATCCTGCTCGCGCTCATGTTAGTGCTTGCGTGCGCGTTCCCTGCCGCAGGCGCGTCCGTCAACGCCTACGCTGACGAGCAGACCAACGATTCCGCTCAAGTCCAGACTGACTCCAGCGGCGTCTCGGACGATGCTGCTGCTGATGTCAATACTGATGCCGCTGTCGATGGCACGCAGGAAGACCCTGAGACGTCGGGTGTCGACGAGCCTGTCGCTGACGCGTCAGGCGACGGCGCCTCTCAGCCCGTCGAGCCCCAGGACAGCTCCGCCGCAGCGCCGGCCGCACCTGCCGCGACGCAGAGCGACCAGGCCGTCGACGGCCCGGCAACCACTACCGCCGAGTTGGCCGCCGCTGTGGCTGCCGCTCCGACCGACGGCAGCGCCTGCACTGTTAACGTCGCTGACGGCCTCGTGCTCGATGGTGCGGTGAGCGTTCCTTCAGGAGCCAATGTCACGCTGGAATCTGCTTCGGGGACGGCAACGGCATCGGTTCAGCAGGGTGCCGGCGTGTCCGTTCCGGAAGGTGCGACGCTCACGGTGCGAAACCTTACGCTGAATGGTGAGGGCCCCGCGTTGAACGCTAACCTCTTCGATGTTCAGGGGACGTTGAATCTGGAGTCGGGTGCGACTATCGAAAACATCACGACAAGCGCGAATATTGTCTACGTGAGCACGGATGACGCGGTAGTCAACGTTGATGGCGCCATGATCTCACGCAACACGCTGACCGTTGGAAACGAGTCGTATAATAGCCTTGGCAATGCCGTGATGGCTTTGGATGGCGGAACGTTGAATGTGTCTTCCGGAACCTTCTCCAACAACGAGAAGCACGCTTCAGGTGAAGGAGTTGGTTCAGCGATCAGCTCTTACGGATCCTCAGTCGTCAACATTTCCGGAGGCTCTTTTGAAGGCAATTCCGTTAAAGCACACAGCTTCGCTTTCGGCGGCTGCATCGTCTTCTCTGGTAAGTCTGGCTCGATCACGGGCGGATCGTTTACGAACAACTCCGCCATTGCCGAGGGAAATACCGTGTACGGTGGGGCGATTTACGTCAACGATCACATCCCTGTTCACATGGGAAAGACCCTGGTGACGGATAACTGGTCGTCCGGTATTGGCGGCGGCATTTGGACCTGCCCCAATGGGTCTACGTTGTCCATCAAGGATAACTTGGCGGTGTTCGACAATGCGGCGGGTCCCGATGGCAACAACGCCAGCACGAGCGGTGCTGGCGCCGATCTGGCTATTTGCACTTCCAATTCTGGCGGAAGCGTTGTCTCCAACATCATGTTGGGCGGCGGCAAGGCGCTTTGGCAGAACGACGGCGGCATGGAAGCAGGCTCTCTGATTGTTGAATCCAATGGCAGCGCTCGCTTCGACCCCGCAAACGTGGCAGCGCCTCAGTTCATTGCAGACAACAGCCAGCACGCTCTTGTGAACGCGGCATCTGCGGAGGACAAGGAGAAAGCGAAGCAGATAGTTGAAGTGATGTTCAGCGGAAACAAAGCTCAGTCGAGTGACGAGGCCGTCGGTGGCGCGATCGCAGCGAACGGTCCGCTGGCCTTTGGGTCCGGCCCGCTGCCGGCCTTCGCTCAGGTCGACGCCACCAAAACGCTGATCGACGACGACGGTTTGGGCAAGACCCTTGCCGCGGGAGAATTCACGTTCGAGATCCTCGACGAGTCCGGCGCGGTGGTGGAAACGGCAACCAACGAAGCTGACGGCACAGTGGATTTCGCGCCGCTCGAGTTCGATAGCGCCGGCACCTATCACTACACCATCGCCGAGCGCGACGACGGCGCTGCGGGCGTGACGTACGACGACGCGCAAAAGAAGATAACCGTCGAGGTCACGGGCGAGGACAACCTTTCGGCAACGCTGACCTACGACGAAGGCGCGGCTCCGACCTTCACCAACCACTTCGCTCGCACCGGCTCGGTGCAGCTGACGGCGAAGAAGCTCTTCAAGTCCGCTGACGGCGCGTCCGATGTCCCTCTCGCGGCCGACCAGTTCTCCTTCGATCTGTACGAGGGCGACAAGGCCGAGGGCGACCCCCTTGCCACTGCGACCAACGACGCCGCGGGCAACGTGGCCTTTGACGAGCTGACCTACCGGCTCGACGACTTGGGTGGTGCTACGTCCAAGGACTACACCTACACCGTGGCGGAGCACATCCCCGACGGTGCGACCGACAACGGCGACGGCACGTTCACGGGCGCCGACGGCATAACCTACGACGGCGCTTCGCACACCTACGTCGTGACCGTCTCCTACGACGGCGGCGATGCGCTCACCGCCGCGGTCACATCGATCGACGGTGTCGAATCCGCATCTGAGCCCGCCCCGACGTTCATCAAAAAGGCGGCGCCCGAGCAGCCCGACGAGGAGCAGCCGACGAGCGAGCATCCTTCCGGGGATCAGCCCTCTGCCGACGGCAGCGCACCTGAAGCC
>CAVCDZ010000038.1:0-34202 GCA_963601095.1 Oscillibacter sp. MSJ-31
CGTCAAGCCCCACGACCTCGGCTGACACGCGCTCGATCAGGGGCTCGTCGTCGATAAGACGGGTGACTGCCTCCGAGAAGCGCTCACGGTCCACCGCAAGCGCGCCTCCTGCCGGAACACGGCAGTCATACGCGCACGACAGAACAGCCGAGCCAAGAGCGGCAAGCTCGGACTTGAGCATGCCCGCCGCGCTCGACGGCTTCGTCGATTTCAGAGAGTTGGAGCACACGAGCTCGGCGCACCCGCCACTCTTGTGCACGGCCGTCTGCTTGACGGGGCGCATCTCGAAGAGCCGCACGCGGATGCCGCGGCGCGCCGCCTGGAGCGCCGCCTCGCTGCCGGCAAGGCCGGCGCCGATGATGTCACAGGTCTTTTCGTTCATGCTTCTATCCTACTATAGGCAGCGTCTCAGGCAGGACGCGGACGGGCAGGTTTCACTCCCACGCGGCTGCCCCAACGCGCCGCCTCACACCGCCGCCGGCCCGTACCGGCCGTCGGGGAACCGCGCGATCAGCCCATCGCGCTCGTAGGCGGCAAGGCGCAGCATGATCCAGGTCAGGCGATCGGGAACGTCCTCGTCATCGTCCCACGAAAGCGCAAGCATCTCCTCGATGCGCAGAGGGTCGGCCCGCAAGGCAGCGAGCAAAACCTCGTCGTGAGCCTCGGTCGCGCCCCCGCGCGACGCGAGAGGGCGGGCGTCGGCGATGCGCAGGCACCCATAGGTGCCCGAGAGCAGGTCCTCGAACGTCTCCTCGTCGACGATGGGCGCTGCGCCCTGAAAGATCAGGCGATTGGCGCCGCGCGATGTCGGCGAGGTGATGGGACCGGGAACCGCCCACACCTCGCGGCTTGCCGCCAGCGCGTCATCGGCCGTCGAAAACGTCCCCGACGGCAGACCGGCCTCCACGATGAGCGTCGCGCGCGACAGGCCGGCGATGATCCGGTTGCGCGCCCTGAACGTATAGGGCAGCGGCGGAAAATCCCAATGGCGCTCCGACACCACGGCGCCGCCCGCCTCGACGATGCGCTGAAACAGGCCTACATTGCGCGCCGGGTACAGCCGATCGCAGCCTCCGCCCAGCACCGCCACCGTCTGCCCGCTGACCGCAAGCGCGCCCTCATGGGCGCAGGAATCGCATCCGATCGCCCCGCCCGAGATGATGGGGATCTCGTGCTCAGCGGCGCACGAGGCGAACCGCTTAGCCGTCGCCCGCCCATAGGGCGTCGCCTTGCGCGCGCCGATGACGGCAAGCCCGTCGTGCAGGGCATCCGGGTTCCCCACGACGAACAGCTCGGGCGGCGGGTCAGCGAGCGCCATCAGCGCCTCGGGGTATCCCTCTTGGCCGATCGAAAGCACGCAGCGCGGTCCCTCCAAACGCCCCGTTGCGTGTGCTCCCCGAGAAGAGGGCGCTTCCGACATCCTCTGCGCATCCGTCACCATTGGCTCTCCCCTCCCACGCGAAGGCCGAACGCTTCGGCCACGTGATCGCTTCCCACCTGATCCTTTTCTCCCAAATCGGCGATCGTCCGCGCCACCAAAAGCGTCTTAGCCACCGCGCGGGCAGACAGGTCGCGCGATTCCGCCAACGAGAGAAAAAACCGCTCGGTTTGCTCGTCGAAGGCGCAGGCCTCCTTGAGCTCACGCATGCTGGCGCCGAGCCGCCTCTTCCCGCGCAGGCGCGCGCGAGCGAACGCCCGTCCCCGCTCGACGCCTTCCCTCAGCTCGGCTGATGGTTTTCCCGGCGCGCACGACAGAAGGTTGCGGCTATCGCCGCGCCACACGTCGACGCGGATGTCGATGCGATCGAGAAGCGGGCCGCCGATCCGGTTTTGGTAGGTCTGCACCGCGGCCGGCGCGCAGGTGCAGCGCCCAGAAGGATCACCGAAGTAGCCGCACGGGCACGGGTTGGTCGCCGCAAGCAGCTGAAAGCGCGCCGGAAAGACGTAGGTGCCGTCCGCCCGCGTCAGATGGACGACGCCCGATTCCAAAGGCTGCCGCAACGTCTGCAGCACCCTTCCCGAGAACTCGGCCAGCTCATCCAAGAACAGCACGCCCCGATGCGCCAGCGACGCCTCGCCCGGATGGGGCGGCGAACCGCCGCCGATCAATCCCGCTGCCGTCGCGCTGTGGTGAGGACTGCGAAACGGGCGCGTGCCCGCGAGGATCCCTGCGATGTCCTCCCCCACCACCGAGTGGATGAGTGCCGCCTCGGCGCGTTCCGCCTCGCCCAGCTCTGGCAAGATGCTCGCGAACCGCCGGGCGAGCATGGTCTTGCCCGATCCCGGCGGCCCCACCATGATGACGCCGTGACCGCCGGCAGCAGCCACCTGCAACGCACGTTTCGCCGCCTCATGACCCATGACCTCGGCAAAATCGATCGGCGCCGCCTCAGGCAGGGCGAGAGGCGGCGCCGACGGGGCGAACCGCGGCTCCCTGATATGAGAGAGCCGCTCCAAAAGGCGCACCTTCAAGTCCGTCAGGTCCATCATGCCCGCCTCAGGGATGCCCGTCATGAGCGCGCGCCCCTCCTCGCACGCGCGCTGCTGATAGGCGAGCAGCCCCTGCACGCAGCGCACCGCGCCGCCGAGCGACAGTTCCCCCGCCACCAGGCAACCCTCCACGACCGCGGGATCGATCTGCCCCGTCGCCGCCAAGAGCCCCAGGGCGATGGGCAGATCGAACCCCGAGCCCGCTTTCCGCAGAGCGCTGGGCGCGAGGTTGACCACGATCTTGTCGGTCGGCATCACGAACCCGCTTGCGCGCAAGGCTGCTTTAACTCGCTCGCGCGACTCCTGCACCGCCGCATCGGCCATGCCGACGATGGCGAAGCCGGGGATGCCGTTCGAGACGACGACCTCCACCGCAACCGGCACCGCCTCGACGCCCCTGATCGTCGCGCTGTGAACGGCAAACGACCGATAGGCCATGGCTACCCCACCCCGAAGGCATCGACGTGGTAGCGCAAGAACGCCCGATGCTCCGACAGGACGAGGATGGATATCACGTCGAAGCGTACCTTCATGTCGACGTCGTCGCACGTCTGCAGATAACAGGCCGCGATCCGTTCGTACCGATCCCGCTTGCGCGCATCCACCGCCTCAGACGGGAATCCCTTCTCCGCTTGCGAGCGGGTCTTCACCTCGATGAAGCACAGCACCTCGTCGTCGCGCGCGATGATATCCGCCTCGCCCGCCGGGCACACCCAGTTGGTCTCGACCACCTCGATGCCGCGCCGGCGCAAGAAGCGCGCAGCGGCAGCCTCGCCGCGCGCGCCTAGCTCGTGCGGATCGTAAGCGGGTGCGGAGTCTGCGCCCGCATCAGGGACGGCCTGTTCAAAAGCAGCCTCGTCTTCCCGTGTCTCGTCATGTGCCATAACGTCCCCCTTTCCTCACTACGAGCATAGGGGGCGCATCTCACGCGCTTTGGAAGGCGAGCGGAAACGAAGTGGAAACCGCGAGCAGGCCCACGAAAGGCGGCCGCAGGGCGTGCTACGAGCAGAAACCGCAGGACGCGATACGAGCAGAAACCGCGAGGAAACCCTTTAATGAGAAGCCGCAGGTCGCACCTACGAGAACAAGGACTCCTGCAGGAAGTTTTGACAGAACGAGGCGCGATGGATGGGTGTCAGACCCTTTTCCGCGAGCGCCTGGCGATGGCGGGCGCTGCCGTATCCCTTCGACGAGGCGAAGTCGTATCCGGGATACTGCTGGTCGTAGGCAACCATCTCGGCATCGCGCGACACCTTCGCAATCAGCGAGGCCGCCGCGATCGACGCGCAGCGTGCATCCCCATGCACGACGTTGACCTCGCGCGCGTCGAGATGGAGCGGGTTGCCGTCGAGGAGCACGACCTCGGGCGTGACCCCCTGGGCCTCGATGCGCGCGATCGCCGCGCGAAACGCCGCCTTGAGGCACGCCGTCATGCCCTCCTCGTCGATGCGCGCCGGCTCGATGTCGACGACAGCCCAGGCGAGAGCGCTCGCCTTGACGGCCTCGGCCACCGCCGGGCGATGCGCCTCGGCCACCTGTTTGGAGTCGTTGAGGCCGGCAATGGGATCGGCACCCTCGCGCAGAACGACCGCGCCGACGGTCAACGGCCCGGCAAGAGGACCGCGCCCCACTTCGTCCAACCCGACCACGAGCCTGCCGCCTGCGACTTCGCGTTCGCAGGAGTAGAGCTGCGCCAGGCGTGCGCGCTCAGCGTCCTCGGCATCCAGGCGACGACGGCACGAGGCAAGGGCCGCCTGCACGCCCTTGCGCGTGTCGGCGCACAGCGACCGCTCCAGCACCTCGAACTCCTCGCGCGTCACCGCGGCAAGGCGGCTACGGATATCGGCAACGGTCTGCGGCATGCGAGCTCTCCTGACTCTGCGGGGCGAATGGCAACGTTCCCAGTGTAGCAGCCCGATCGCGCGCTGCCGGGCATGCCGACCCGACGGCGCGCACGCGCAACCCGCGCGCACGGAGCCGCACACAGCCCTAGAGAAAAAAATCGCGCCGTTTTTGGCAACTGCGCGCGGACGTACGCAGGTACCCGGCCGCACAGGGACAAGATACGCAACAGATCGTTGCAGATGGGGTGTAAATGAGCCCCTCAAACGCAGGAAACCACCGGATCAGGCGAGCGAGCAGCGTACCTCCGTGCGATCTTGCCAAAACGAGCGGGTTTTTGTTCTCTGGGGCGCCCGCGGCGGTCGATCGGCCAAGAGGCGCTGCGTCGCCACGCCTTCAGGCGCGCGATCGCCTGGGAAAACGCCGCGTCGCCACGCCGCTAGAGCAGCCCCGTCAGATCGACGCCGAGCTCGCCGCAGGCCGCCTTGGCGACCGTCTCATACGCGAGCGCATGATCCTCATGGCTCTTCATGCCCGAGATCGTCAGCGTGCCCACCATGCCGGCGCCCGGCACCCTCAAGGGGAAGCACCCGCCCGCCGGGGCGTAATCCTTGTAGTCCATGCCGCGCCATTCAAGCGGGTGGATGCCCTGCTCGCACCAGCATTCCCAGTAATAGGAGCTCTGGGTCGTGGCGTAGGAGATGTTCTCCTTGCGGCGCATCCAGTCGCTTGCCTCGGGCTTGGTGCCCGCCATGGAGCAGGCGAACAGCACGCGGCGGTTCAGCGTCACGCGCACCGCGACCGGCTTGCCGATCTCCTTGGCGCGACGCACCACGTAGATGCCCATCTGCATGGCCAGCTCCTCGTCGATCGCAGCGAGCTCGTACTCCGTCTCCTGCGCCTGGATGCGCTCCATCAGAGCGGCGATGTCGTTCGTCTCTTCCATGTCGGCCTCCCTCAACCGTCGACGTCACGACCATTGTAGGCGCTCGGCACGGCGCTCCCCGCGCAAACGAGGACCCCACCCGATAAAAAAAGAAGGGCACGATCGCTCGTGCCCTTCGTCAATGCCTGAAAAGGAGGCTTAGAATGCCTTCTCCTTGATCTTGGCAGCCTTGCCCACCTTGTCACGGAGATAGTAGAGCTTGGCGCGCTTGACCGCACCGTGGCGAACGACCTCGATCTTCTCGATCTTGGGAGAGTGGACCGGGAAGGTACGCTCAACGCCGATGGAGAAGCTGATCTTGCGGACGGTGAACGTCTCGCGGGAAGAAGCGCCGTGACGACGGATGACGTCGCCCTGGAAGACCTGAATACGCTCGCGGTTGCCTTCCTTGATGCGGTAGTGAACCTTGACGGTGTCGCCGACGTTGAAATCTGCGACGTCAGGGTTGATCTGCTGCTGCTCAATTGCGCGGATGATATCCATGGTTCGTTCCTTCTATATGCTCAACAACTTGGTTTTGCTCAGAAATGTCATTTGACACAGCAGAGAATTATACTGTTGAGATTCCTGGGAGGCAAGGGGTTTCTTTGAGTTTGTCGGCGATTTTTTCACCGACCGCCCGTGCCCTCATACGTTATCACAGACGAAGGCAGTGCGCGCCAGGCGGCCGCGTTCGCACACGACGGTCCGGCGCGCCACCACCTGCGATCAGTCCTCTTTCTTGGCAAGCGACTCGATCGAGGCGAGGTTGGCCATCGTCGAGCGGATGACGTCGGAGCGCGACAGCGTGCCGGCCAGCTTGCCGTCCTCGTCGACGACCGGCGCCTTCTTGATGCGCTTCTCCGCCATCATGCGGCACGCCGCGTCGATCGGATCGCCGATGCACACGCTGATCACGTTCTTGGTCGCGATGCGCATAACGTTGAGATCGAGCAGGCTCGTCACCCGCTGGGCGAAGTTCTCGTCGTCGGGCATCCGATACAGCATCAGCGACGAGTCGAGCACCGTCGCATCGTTGCGGCCGATGTACTTCATGATGTCGCCGTCGGAGACGAAGCCCACCACCACGTTGTCAGCGGTGACGATCGGCACGCCCGAGGTCTTGGTCGCCGCCATGATCTGTGCCACGTCACGCACCGTGTCGGTGTCGTGCACGAAGTACGGCTTGTCGCTCATGGCGAGCTTCACCGGGATCTCGTCGTCGGCCTTCGTGGGCATCTTGGCCGCCGCCGTGCGCGAGGCGACGAACTGCGCGGCGCGCTCGGCCTTGGTGTCGCGCACCGCGAACACCGCGATCAGGAAGATGCTCAGCATGATGAGCGCCGTGAAGCAGAATGCGATGCGGTCGCCCGTCATCGCCTGATCGAGCGGTGCCATGTCGGGGAACAGGAAGGTCGACGTCGTCGACAGCGACACGAGGATCGCCGTGCCGAGCGAGGCGCCCACCTGGTTGAGCGTGTTGGACAGCGCGTTGGCATGTTGGATGACGCGGTTGTCGAGCGCATTCAGGCCCCAGGTGTTGATCGGCGTCATGATGCTCTGCATGCCCACGCCGATGCAGGTGTACACGCAGATGATGAATGGGATCGGCGTATCAAGCGACAGGAACACGAGGCCGATGCCGCCCAACAGCGCGATCGTGGCGCCGGGGATGATGATCTTGCGAGGCCCCATCTTGTCGAAGAGCTGGCCGGAGAAGTAGCCCACGAGCGCGCCGAGCGTCGCGCCCGGCAGCATGATCAGGCCGGTTTGCAGGGCAGAGACGCCGAGCAGGTTCTGCAGGTAGATGGGCAAAAGGACGCCCATGCCCACGAGCGCGGCCATCAGGGACGCCACGACGATGACGGCCACCGCGAACTTACGGGTTTTCAAAACGTCGACCTGGAGCAGCGGCACCTCGAGCGCGAGCTGGCGCCTCACGAAGAACACGATCAGCACGACGCCGATGACGATGAGGGCAAGCGGGATGGCGACGTTGTCCATCTTCGTGACCGTCGCCAGGCCGTAAAGCAACGACAGCAAGCCCAGGGAGCACAGGACGACCGACGGCTTGTCGAAGGTCGTCGGCTCGAAGTCGCCGTAGCTCTCGAGGACGAACGACGCGACGATGATGATGAGGATCGTCAGCGCCATGACGAGCACGAACAGCGCGCGCCAGCCCACCGAGTCGACCAAAAGGCCCGAGACGGACGGGCCGACGGCCGGGGCAAAGCCGATGCAGAGGCTCACCAGGCCCATAGCCGATCCGCGGCGCTCGCGCGGGAACACCAGCATGATGACGGTGAACACCATCGGCATGACCACGCCGCAGGCGCTCGCCTGCAGGATGCGGCCGAGGAGCAGCACGCCGAAGACCGGCGAGAGCGCTGCGCACAGCGAGCCTATCGCGAACAGCGACATGCCGGCGATGAAGAGCGTGCGCGTCGGGAAGCGGCCCACCAGATAGGCGGACAGCGGGATGACGATGGCCTCTACCAAAGAATAGCCGGACGTGAGCCACTGCACCGTCGGCGCGTCGACGTTTTGGTCGGCCATGATGACCGGCAGCGCGGGCGACAGCAGCGTTTGGTTCAGGACGACCAGCACAGCACCGGCCAAGAGCACGGCGACGATGGCGACCTGCTGACGGGTAAGTCCCATTACTGCTCCTTTCGATGAGAAGTTTCGGAAGAGACGCCCTCAGTCAGGGCGACCAGTTCATGGAAGGCGGCGAAACCGTCGAGGATGCGGCATTGCAGCTCCAGCACCTCGCCGGTTTTCCCCTCGACCGTGCGCAGGGAGCTGAAGGCGGAGACGATGTCGGCCTCCACCCGCTTGGTCAAAATGCGGCCCTCCTCGGTCAGGTACAGACGCCAGCACCGGCGGTCGGATTCGTCCTGACGGCGCTCGACCAAACCGCGCGCCTCAAGCGAGCGCCACAGGGGCGTGAAGTTGGAAGGCTTCATGCACAGGGCAGACGACAGGCCGTTGATCGGCTGACCGTCTGAGGTCTTGAGATCCCCCAGAAGATGGGACTGGACCGGCGAGAGATCATAGCGGGCTATGATCGGCACCATCATCTCCTTGATAACGGCATTGAGGCGCCGGTTCTCGACGAACAACGTGCGCCAAAAATCCGTTTCATTCACGGCAAAGCACCCTTTCTCTCTGAACAGAAGAGGCGCCCTCCCGACTTGGCGGGGAGCGCCTCTGAGTAATGCGCGGTACATACCGTAATGAAACATAACTATGTAGCAGAAGGAATTGAGAACATCCACACAATATCAACGAATGAGGAGGATGTGCGACCCTGGCTGCGTCGGGATCCTGGCAGGTGCGCCTTTTCGACGCGGCACCGCGCCACAAGGCGCGATCATCCCGGGTGCAGATCCTAGGCGTGCGCCCAGGCAGCCTCCTTCTCGTGCGGCAAGAGCTCAGCGAGATAGCCTTTCTGCGCCAAGACGCGCCCGATCTCGTCGAGCACCTCCTCGCTTTCGGCCGATATATGATGGAAGTGGTAGCCCGACGTGACCGTCATCAACAGCGATGAGCGGCCCGCTTCCATGTCAGCCACGAAGCGCGCCACGTCGCGGCGGTTCTTGATGGCAAGCGGCGCCGAGATCTTCCCGTAGACGCGATGGTTCACGATCACATCGTCGACGGTGCCGCCCAGGTCGACGATGGCCTCGAGCTCGTCTTCGGTCTGCGCCACCGTGTGCTGCATCTTGAACAGGCGCGTGCACGTGTTCGGCGCGCCCCCTTCCGCCACCACGTACCCGCGGTTCGTCGCCACGATGTCGAATCCGTTGGCGCGCAAAAGCGCCACGTCTTGGACGATGACCTGGCGACTCACGCCGACTGACTGCGCCAGCGCACCGCCCGACAGCGGCTTTTGGGCCCCACGCAGCTCTTCGATGATGCGCGCGCGTCGCTCTTCCGCATTCATTCGCGTCCCTCCGTATCTCCCTTGCGCTCCGTGTTACTCGACGACCTTGAGATGCTTCATGCTCAAATCGAGGATTCCCGCCGAATGCGTCAGTGCACCCGACGAGACGTAGTCGACGCCCACCCCTGCGATACGCGCTAGGCCGTCCACGTCGATGTTACCCGAGCACTCGGTCTCGCAGCGATGGTCGATCAGGTCGACGGCGGCGCGCATCGTGTCGGCGTCCATGTTGTCGAGCATGATGATGTCGGCGCCGGCGCCGACGGCCTCGGCCACCTGGTCGAGCGTCTCGCATTCCACCTCGATCTTGCGCACGAACGGGGCAGCGGTGCGCGCGGCGCGGATCGCCGGCTCGACGCCCCCGGCGGCGCAGAGGTGGTTGTCCTTGAGCAGCACGCCGTCGGACAGGTTGTAGCGGTGGTTCGTTCCCCCGCCGATGCGCACGGCCTCCTTCTCGAAGACGCGCATGCACGGCGTGGTCTTGCGCGTATCGACGATGCGCGTGGCCGACCCGGCGGCGGCAAGCGCATCGGCGGCGGCGCGCGTCTTGGTGGCGATGCCGCTCATGCGCTGCAGGTAGTTGAGCGCCACGCGCTCGCCCGACAACAGGGCGCGCACATCGCCGAAGACGGTGGACAGAAGCTCACCGGGGCGGATCGCGTCGCCGTCCTTGACCTCGCGCTCGAACGTCGCATCGGGATCGAGCAGCAAGAACACGCGCTCGAACACGTCGAGGCCGGCGATGACGCCCTCCTGCTTGGCGATCAGCTGCACGCTTGCGCGATGAGCCTCGGGCATCACGGCAGCGGTCGACACGTCTTCGCTCGTGATGTCTTCCTGCAGCGCCAGGCGCAGATACGGCTCAGCGACCACCGACAGCGTCACGGGATCCATCTACTTCGCCTCCTCGAAGGCGACGGTCGGCACGCCGGCGCGCGTCGTCGCCTGGGCGGCCGCTGCGCGCGTCGCGCTGCGGGCAGCGGCGGCCTGAGCGGTCTTGACGCGCGTGGACTCGGCCGTGATCTTGCGCGCAGCGCGCTGGGCGAACACGAGCGATTCCAGAAGCGAGTTGGATGCGAGGCGGTTCTTGCCGTGAACGCCGTTGCACGAGGTCTCGCCGACGGCGAAGAGGTTCGTAAGCGTGGTCTGCGAGTCGGAGTCCACGTGCACGCCGCCCATGAAGTAGTGCTGGGCGGGCACGACGGGAATCGGCTCGCGCAGAAGGTCGTAACCCTCCTCGAGGCAATGCTCGTAGATGTGGGAGAAGTGGCCGGTGATCTCCTCTTCGGACAGGCGCTCGAACGACAGCATCACGTGGTCGGTCCCGTCGATCTCCATCTGCTTGTAGATGGCGGCGGACACGACGTCGCGCGGCTGCAGCTCGTCGGTGAAACGGTTGCCGTGCGCATCGAGCAGGATGGCGCCCTCGCCGCGGCACGACTCGGAGATCAGAAACGCGCGGCCCGGATGCTTGACGTAGAGGCTCGTCGGGTGGATCTGCACGTAGTCCATGTGCTCGAGCTCGACGCCGTGGGCCTTGGCGATGCGGCAGGCGTCGCCGGTCAGGCTCGGGAAGTTGGTGGAGCGCTCGTAGGTGCCGCCGATGCCGCCGGTGGCGAGGACCGTGTAAGGCGCGCGGATGGTCAGGCGCTCCTCAGCATCGCCGCGGCGATCGGCGCAGACGACGCCGCAGCAGCGATCGTGATCGGGCGACTCGATGATGTCGGTGACCTCGACGTGCTCGAGAATGCGGACGTTGGGCAGCGCGCGCACGTTGGCGAGCAGCGCCGTGGTGATCGCCTCGCCGGTGATGTCGCCGTGGAAGCAGATGCGCGGACGGGAGTGGGCGCCCTCGCGGGTGTAGGCCAGCTCGCCGTTCTCGTCGCGCTCGAAGTCGACGCCGCGCGCGATCAGGTCGTTGATGACCGGACGCGACGAGCGGATCATGATGTCGACGCTCTCGGCGCGGTTCTCGTAATGGCCGGCGCGCATCGTGTCCTCATAGAAGGCGTCGTAGTCGTTGTCGTCGTGGAGCACGCAGATGCCGCCTTGCGCCAGCATCGAGTCGCACTCGTCGACCGTCGTCTTCGTCACCATGACGATCTGCATCGACTTCGGGAGATTGAGCGCCGTGTACAAGCCGCCCACTCCGGTGCCGGCGATCAGAACGTCGCATCGAATCTCGTTGTTCTTCATGATTAATCCCCTATTTCGCTGCGTAGTCGAGCATGCGCTCGAGCGTTTTCTTTGCGGGCTCCACGTATTCGTCGGACACCGAGACGCCGACCATGTCCTCACGCAGGCACTGAGCGACCTTGTCGAGCGTCACGATGGCCATGTTCTCGCAGATCGGGACCGTGCGCGTGAAGTGGAAGCGCTTGTTGGTGCCGCGGGTGCGCAGCTCCATCTCGCGCTTGACGCCGACGACGGTCACCACGATGAAGTCGGTCGCGTCGCTCTTCTCGGCGAACTCGATGATGCCCTTGGTCGAGCCGATGTAGTCGGCCTCCGCGAGCACCTCGGCGGTGCACTCGGGGTGGGCCATGACGAGCGCGTCGGGGTACTTGTCCTCGAGCGCGATGATCTCGGCGGGCGCGATGCGCTGGTGGCGCGGGCAGTAGCCCTTGTTCAGGATGACGTGCTTTTCCGGCACCTGCTGCGCCACGAAACGGCCCAGATTGATGTCGGGGATGAAGAGCAGGTGCTTTTGCGGAAGCGCCTTGCAGATCTTCACCGCGTTCGACGACGTGACGCACACGTCGCTCCAAGTCTTCATGACGGCCGTCGAGTTCACGTAGCAGACCACGGCGAGGTCATCGCCGTAGCGCTCGCGCGCCTCGTCCACGGTGCGCTTCTGCACCATATGGGCCATCGGGCAATCGGCTGCCGGCTCGGGCAAGAGCACCGTCTTGTCGGGATTGAGCAGCTTGGCCGACTCGCCCATGAACTCGACGCCCGCCAGGACGATCGTGCGGTTAGGCAGGTCGACGGCGAGTTTCGCCAGCGCGAACGAATCGCCCACGTAGTCGGCGATCGCCTGCACCTCGGGCGGCACGTAGTAATGGGCCAGGATGACCGCGTCGCGCTTGGCCTTGAGCTCTTCGATCTCGGCGACCAGGTCGCGGTCGGGCTCGACGTCGGCGAACGACGGCAGATGAGCCTCAGGATCCTCTTTGCGTGTCGCGACGCGCACGGGCTCGGCGACGAGCGTTGCTTCGGTAGTCATGTTGGTGTGCACCTCTTCCCCTCTGCACCTGCGGACCCACCCGGCCCGCATGACAACGGGCGCTAGTGTAGCACCGCGGTTTACAGCTGACAATTCAACTGACAAGACAGTAACGGAGCACACACAAGTTCAATGGATGGCGCGCGATCCATTCAGCAAAGGGTAAGAGTGGCGAAGGCCTCTCGATGAGCAACGGGCGCCTACCGGAGCAAAAGGGCACATGAGGAATGCCGTCGCATGAAGGCCGCACGAGGGAAGCGGTGCGCGGTGCGCTACACGAGCAGCAGCAGCCCGAAGACGCCGACGCCCACGACGATGCACCACACGAGTGACTTAGTCTTCAGCGCGACGACGATGACTGCCGCGGTGGCCACCAGCGGAATTGCCGCAGGCCAGAAGCCCGCATCGAACATGCCGGGCGACACCAGGTCGTTGGCGATCAGGGCAGCGAAGGCCGCCGGGGGGATGAAGGTGAGCGCCTGGGACAGCCATCCCGGTAGATCGCGGCCGCGCAGGCCCAAGACCGGGACCACGCGGAACAGGAGGATGGTGATCGCGCAGGCGACGCCGATGAACGCGAAATCAGCCCACGACATCGACGGTCTCCTTCGTCTTGCGCGCGACGACGATGCCCGCCACCACGCCGGCGACGGCGCCGATCAGGATCGCGGGCCCGGTCAGGCCGACGAGCTTGCACAGAAACACGCCGGCAACGGCGACCACGGCCGCCACGATGTTGCCCGCCGTCCCCTTTTGGGAGAACAGCAGGCATAAGAAGATGCTCGTCATCGCGAACGAGGCAAGCGCGCTCGGCACGGTGAGCAGCGCGCCGAGCACCACGCCGATGACGTTGGCCGCCGCCCACGAGCCCTGGCACATCAAATTGACCACGGTCGCGGCACCCACGCTCCACTCGCCCCGCTCGAAGCGCGCGAGGTTCACCGCAAACGACTCATCGGTGACCGTGGCGCCGAACAGAAACGTCAGGCGCTTGTGCGTCTCATGGCAAAATCGCGACAGGGACGCGCCGTAGAGCATCTGGCGCGAGTTGACGAGCGTCACCGAGGCGATGATCGCAAGCGCCGGCGCCCCGGTAAGCCACATGTTGGAGATCATGTACTGGCCCGCACCGGAATAGAAGAGCACCGACAGGAGAAAGACCTGCAGCGCGTCGATCCCGACCTGCTGCGCCAAGATGCCGCAGGGGATGCCGAGGAACAGGTAGCCGACCATCACCGGCCATGCTGCCGAAAACGCCGCGCGGAAGGTGGCGACATGGGACGCCGGCGCGCCAGCGTTCGCGCCCTCCGCGTTTGCGCCTGCAGAGGCAGGCTCGGCGTCCGCGTGCGCGTCGAGGCGCTCCTCTTCATTGTTTCCAGTATGTTTCGAAAAATCAGCCACGGCATAGAAGGATAGCACGCGCACCGCATCATCCCGCAGAGCAATTGCCTCTCGCCAGCCATTGCGCGCCCACCGACGAGACGATGCCGCTCGAGGCTCAGGCGCAGCCGGCGCGTGCGGCGAGTGCCTCGCACGCAAAAAGGGCCTTCGGATCGCTCCGAAGGCCCCTGGCACCTCAAACGCAGGCGCGCGAACGCGCCGTCTAGATGTTCCAGCTGTGCGGGATGAACATGTCCTTGAAGAAGTTCTGGGCGTAGCGGTCGGTCATGCCCGAGACATGGTCGGTCACGGCGCGCAGCGGATCCCCGCCCGAGATCTCCTTGAACTCTTCGGGCACCTTGTCGTAGTGGCGCACGAAGTAGTCGAACAAATCCTCGACCAGGTGCTTCGCCTTGGCGACCTCGATCATGACCGGATCGGAGGTGTAGACGTTCTCGAACAGAAACGCGCGCAGTTCCATCATCGCGTCCCAGATCACGGGGCTCATCGTGATGTCGTCTTCCTCGACCGACGTCTCGATCATGTCGTGCACGAGGGTCTGGATGCGCGCCGAATGGTTCTCGCCCAGCAAACGGTGGGTGGATTCAGGCAGGTCGGATTCGAGCAGCACGCCGGCACGGATCGCGTCGTCGATATCGTGGTTGACGTACGCGATGCGATCGGCCGTCGCCACGATGCGTCCCTCGAGCGTTTCTGCGCGCTGCGCGCCGGTGTGACACACGATGCCGTCGCGCACCTCGGCGGTCAGGTTCAAGCCTTTGCCGTTGTTCTCGATCACGTCGACGACGCGCAGGCTCTGCACGTTGTGACGGTAAAGGTGCTGGTTTTCCGGCAGGTCCGGATCGAGGCCGCGATGGCGGGCCAAGCACGCCGAGATGGCCTGCTCTCCCACATGGCCAAACGGCGTGTGCCCCAAGTCGTGGCCGAGCGCGATCGCCTCGGTCAGATCCTCGTTCAGACCGAGCGCGCGCGAGATCGTGCGCGCGATCTGCGCCACTTCGAGCGTGTGAGTCAAACGCGTGCGGTAGTGATCGCCCACCGGCGCCAAGAACACCTGCGTCTTGTGAGACAGGCGGCGAAACGCCTTGGTGTGCAGGATCTTGTCGCGGTCGCGCTGATATTCGGAACGGTACAGATCGGCGTCGCTCGAGCGAACGCGTCCTTCGCTCTCGTCAGAAAACGAAGCGTCGGAGGAAAGGCGCGTGTGCTCTTGCTCCACCTGATCTTCGCGGGTTACCAGTTTCATGGCTACTCCCCCTCCCCGACAACGAGCAAGCGACCGCACGCCGGGCAAGTCGCCAGGGGCGCTTGACTGTGGATCTTGCTCATGCGGCTTTGATCGAACGTATGGCGGCACGCACCGCAGGAATCGCCCGCGAGATCAGCGAGCGCCACGCCGCCGCAGCGCGACCGGGTCTGCTCGTAGGTGCGCAGCAGCGCAGGATCGATCGAGTCGGCCACCTTCGCGCGCGCCGCCTCGCCGTCCGAGATCGCTTGGCGCAGCGACCCGCCGGTCTTCTGGAACGACGTCACCAGCTCGGATTCCTTCTCGTCCAGCGCGGAAAGCGCGCCCATGACCTGCTTCATGACCGGGTTGATCTTGTTGACCTGCTCCTCGAGCTTGGCAGTCTCAAGCGAGACGCGGTCGCGGCGCTTGCGCACGCCGTCGAGCTCGCGAGTGTGGGACGCCACCGCACGGAAATCCCCCTGCACCTCGGAGAGGATCTCGGTGATCTCATCCTGCTTGGCGGCAAGCTCCTCGTCCTCCTGGACGAAGCCCGCCAGGCTTCCCTCGGTCGCGTCGAGCAGGTCTTGGACCTGCACCTTCTTCTTGAGAACCTCTTCCTTCTTGGCGCGGGTTTCCAAGATGGCCTGACGGTGAGGGAGCGTTTCGAACTCCTTCTTGGCCGTCGTGACCTTGCGGTCGATCTCCTGCAGCTTGCGGAGGGCTGCGATGTCCTGATGGGTAGCGTTCATGGGCGTATAGGCCTTTCTCAGGTATCCCGTCTTGCAACGGGGAGGCGGTCAGCGACGGGATGATTCCGGCGTGTACCACTTTTCGTTCTGGTCAATCATGGTAATGGATGAGTCGCCGACCCCGGCGGCGGCAACGTGTGCCGCAAGCAAAGCGCACAAGGGGAACTCGGAGACGTCATGTCCCAACTCGACGATGGCCAGCCCCGACAGCGCCGCGTCGAGGGCGGCATGGTACTTCACCTCGCCGCACACCAAGCAATCGACGCCCTGCGCCACGCACGCATCGACGAAGTCTCCCGCCGCGCCTCCACTCGTGACGATGCGGGACAGCTCGCGGTCAGGCGAGCCCCACACGCGCGGCAGCGACCCGAAGACCGACACGCAGCGGGCGCTCAGATGGCGCAGCGACAACGTGCCCTCCTCGGGACGGCAGATGCGACCGAACCCCTTGCGCGAATCGGACGCGAGCGGCTCGAGCACTCCCGTGCCCACCAGACGCAGCATCGCCGGCAAGGCATCGAGCCCCTCAACCGAGACGTCGAGCGCCGTGTGGAACGACATGATGCTCATGCCCAACTCGACGGCATGGCGCACCACCGCGCCCGGTGTATGACCCTGAGCGGTCGCCGGGACGAACGACTCGGGCGGATCGAGAAAGACCGGATGATGCGTCACGAGGACGTTGGCGCCGGCCTGGTAGGCCTCGTCGAGCGCCGGGATCGTGGGGTCGAGCGCGATGGCCACGCCTCTCACCTGATCAAGCGGATTGCCCACCAGCATGCCCGTGCGATCCCACGAGCACGCGTCGGCTGCGGGCAAATCGCGCAAGAGCGCCCGCTCCAAATCGGCAACGGACAGTCGGCGCTCGTTGTGCGCCAGGCTTCCCGCAAACGCACGCTTCAACGTCGTTTCTTCAACCATGATGAAAGCCTTCTCCCTGGCAGCGCCTGTGCCTACAGCGGCACGGCGCGCCTCTCATTGCCCGGCATCACCAGCGTAAGCTCGCGATACCCGGCCTCGTACACCCAACGATAGCCCTCTTCGATCCTGCGATCCACCAGATGCGGCTCATGGGCGTCGGATCCGATCGTGCATGGGACGCCCGCGCGGCAAAACTCCCGCAGCAGATCCTGCGAAGGGAAGAACTCGCCGCACGGATAGGTGACGCCCGAGGTGTTGACCTCGACCATGCGCCCGCCCTCGCGCGCCGCCTCGGCAGCATCGCGGTACAGGGGCGCGGGATCGAAGCTCGGGCGATGACCGTACTTCTTGACCAGATCGGGATGGGCCATCACGGTAAACGGCGCCGATGAGACAGCGGCTTCGCACCACACCTCGAAATACCGGCGCCACACGGCGTCGATGCCCACCTCATCCCAGTGGCCGCGCTGCTCGGGATCGTCGAGGGGCCACAGATCCAGAAAATGAACCGAACCCAAGATGATGTCGAACGCGTCGAAGGCATCGGCCGCGAAGGCACGGTCCTCGTCGGCGCCGAGCCAATCGAGCTCGCAGCCCACCAGGATGTCCATGTCAGGATAGACGAGCCGCTGAGCGCGAATGCGCTCGACGTACTCATCCAAGCGCGCAGCCGGCATCGACACGTAATCGCGCGGGTCGACGTGGCGCGTGAGCGGGTAATGCTCGGTCACGGCGAGGTTGGCCATGCCCTTGTCATGGGCGCACGCCACCAGCTCCTCGATCGTGCCCGAACCGTGGTTCGTCATGTCGGTGTGGTTGTGCTGGCTTGCCCTCAGCATTCGGCATCGCCCCCTCTCGCGACCGATTATCCCACCACCTCAGCGAAGGCAGTGAGGAACTTCTCAATATCTTCGTGGGTGGTCGCATTGCCGAGCGAGACGCGCAGCGAGCCGAGCGCGTCATCGCGCGAAACGCCGAGCGCGGTGAGCACGTGCGAGGGGTCGAGCGAATGCGATGAGCAAGCCGACCCGCCCGATACGCAGACGCCCCGGCGGTCGAGCTGTAGGATGAGCGTCTCGCTCTCGATGTCGCTGACCAGCACGTTGACGATATGCGGAGCATAGGTGGTGCTGCCCGCCTCAACTGGCACCGTCGCGCGGACGCGCGGATGGGCGCAGAGGCGCTCGTAGCACTCATCGCGCAGGGAGCGCAGGCGCGCAGCCTGCTCGTCAACCTGCGCGCAGACGTCGCGGCAGGCGGCGGCGAACCCGACCGCTCCCATGACGTTTTGCGTGCCGCTGCGCAGCTTGGACTCCTGGCCTCCGCCGACGATCTGCGCGGTGAACGGGGTGCGAGCACGCAGGTAGAGCGCGCCAACCCCCTTCGGGCCGCCGACCTTGTGCGACGACACCGACAGCGCATCGACGTCCCACTCACGCACCGACACCGGCATCTTGCCGAGGGCCTGCGTGGCATCGACGTGGAACAGCGCGTGCGCCTTGTGGGCGACCGCGGCGAGCGCCGGGACGTCCATGACGCTTCCCACCTCGTTGCTCACCGCCATGATCGACACGAGCAAGACATGGTCGCCCATGACTTCCTCGAGTGCCTCAGGCGTGATGTGGCCGGAGGCGTCGGGCTCGACGAGCGTGACAAGCGCGCCCCAGTTGTTGAGCACGCGGGCAGCGGCGAGCACGGCGTCATGCTCGATCGACGAGATCACGACCTGCGGGACGCAGGTATGCTCGCCGCGCTGCTCGGCCTGTTGGATCGACGCATCGACGATGCCGAAGAGCGCCGCGTTGTCCGACTCGGTAGCGCCCGACGTGAACACGATCTCGTCGGGACGCGCGGACAGGCAGCGCGCCACATCTTCGCGCGCCTGCTCGAGCGCGCGGAAAGCGACGCGGCCAGCGCGGTAGAGGGAGTTGGCATTGGCAAGGCCCGCCTCCAAGCCCGCCGTCCCCGTCTCGAGGTACGGCGCCATGGCCTCGGCGGCAGCAGGCGACAGCGGCGCGGTGGCCGCCCAGTCAAGATACGTCAACGAGCTCATGCGCGCGCCTCGCATCCCGCCGTGCGCAAGGCCGAGACGGCATGCGCAGGATCGTCGGCGGAAAAGACCGCCGAGCCGGCCACCAGAACGTCAGCGCCCTGGGCGCAGACGAGCCCCGCGGTGCGCGCCGGGCTCACCCCTCCGTCGACCTCGATCAGCAGATCGGGATTCAAGCGACGCGCGTACGCCGCCACCGTCGCGACGCGATCCTCGCTGCCCTCGATGTAGGACTGGCCTGAAAAGCCCGGGAACACGCTCATGACGAGCACCATGTCCAGATCAGCGATGTACGGCTCGAGGTCCTCGATCGGCCGATCGGGCTTGAGCGTGAGCGACGGGCGCGCACCGGCGGCACGGATGCGGCGAATCGCCTCGCGCACCTCGGCCTCGTCAGTAAACACCTCGATGTGCACCGATACCAGATCGGCGCCCGCATCGAGGTACCAGTCAAGCTGCTCGAGTGGATTGGAGATCATGAGATGAACGTCGAGCGGCAGATCGGTCACGGCTTTGAGTTGCTTGACGAACGGCACGCCGAGCGTCAGGTTCGGAACGAAATGGCCGTCCATCACATCGACGTGGACGAAATCGGCGCCGGCACGCTCGAGCATGCGAATATCGCGCTCGAAGTTCATGAAGTCGGCCGACAGGATTGAGGGCGAGATCTTGATATCGCCGAACATGGGCACTTCCCTTCCCTAGCATAAAGTTCAGGCTCATTATAGCGGGCTGCCGTGCGCGCCCGGCCCACGGCTTTGGCGATCCCGGCCAGCACGCTGCGTGCGAGCGCATCGCGCGAGAGCCAACGCGGGCAGACGCAAACCAATGCCCACGCCATCCCCCGTCCGCTACCCGCTGCACGGCGCAACGCCCGGTACGCGGCGCCTCAGCGCTGCGGCGCCGCGCCTTCGACCCCACGGCGTTCCACCTCGAGCAGAAAGCGCTTGATGCGCGCTGCCTGGTCGGCAGGGTAGCCTGCGACGAATCCGCCCAGCTTGCCATGTGAGCCGACGATGCGGTGAGTGGGCACGAGAAGCGGAAGCGGGTTGGCCTTGCAGGCAGCGCCGACGGCACGCAGCGAGCCCGGCTTGCCCATCTCGCGCGCCACCTCGGCATACGTGCGCGTCTGGCCATAGGGAATGCGCGAGGCGGCACGCCACACCGCCTGCTGAAACGCCGTGCCCGCCGGCGCGAGGGGCACGTCGAAGGCACGGCGCCGCCCTGAGAGGTACTCAAGGATCTCGCTCGATGCGCGGTTGGCAAGCGCGCTCGCGCGCTCGTCGCCGTCCATGCGCACCGACCCGAACGCCAGGCGCGTCAACGCGACCCCGTCGCTCTCCAGCGTGAGCCGCCCCAAGCCCGTGCGATAGACGAAATACGTGCAGCCAGCCACGCGCTACTCCGCCAGACCCCAGAACTCGGTGGTCAGCGGCCGATTGATCAGCTCAGCGCCGAGCTGGCGCAGCGGCGCCCCTTCCCACACCACCGAGCGCACAGCGCGCGTGATGGGCAGCTCGACGCCATGGCGATCGGCCAAGGGGCAGATGGTCTTGCAGGCAAGCGCGCCCTCGACCACCATGTGCGTGCTCTGCTCGAAGCCGGCAAGCGTGCCGCCCTGCGCGAGTGCCTTGCCGAATGTCCGGTTGCGCGAATGCTCGGACGTGCAGGTGGCGATCAGGTCGCCCGCGCCCGCAAGGCCCATGACAGTCAGCGCCTGGCCACCGCAGGCCGTGACGAGACGGCTCATCTCGGCCATGCCGCGCGTCATGAGCATGGCGGCGGTGTTGTCGCCGAGCCCCGCGCCGTACGAGGCGCCCACGGCGATCGCGATCACGTTCTTGAACGCGGCGCACAGCTCGACGCCGACGTAGTCGTCGGACGTGTAGCAACGGAACATAGGCGTTGTGAACAGGTCGCGGAAATAGCAGGCGGTCTTCTCGCTGCGCGAGGCGATCACGGTGCCAGCGGGAATGCCCAGCACCACCTCTTCGGCGTGGTTGGGGCCTGAGAGCGCCGCCAAGCGATCGAGGCCACCGAGGACCTCGTCAAACACCTGGATCGGCAAAAGGCCCGTCTTCTCCTCGACGCCCTTCGAGCAGATCACGATCGGCACATCGTCCGCCACGAGCGCGCGCAGGCGCTCGGCAAACGAGCGGACGAGGCGCGAGGGCGTCACGATGAAGATCGCGTCAACGTCGCGCACCGCGCAGGCGAGATCGCTCGTGGCCGTGATGGAGTCGGACAGCATGACGCCGCTTAAGTAGCGCGGGTTGCGATGGGCGTCAGTGATGGAGCGCGCCACCTCATCGCGGTGAGCCCACACCACGCAGTCGTTACCGGACACCGCCAGCGTCTGAGCGAGCGCCGTGCCCCACGACCCCGCCCCGATGACCGCGATCCTTGCCATGCCGTACCGCCTTTCCGCGTCGTGCGCTGTTCCTCTCACGATGCTGCGAGCCCCTCGGCCGCATCACAGGGCCGATTCGTGTGCAGCGAGCCTCTTAGCCCTGCTGCCTCGCGCAGCCGCAGCCAGATTCCTAGTCCTTCTTCGAACCGCCGACGCGGCTTTCCGTGCCAGCGCGCAGGCGCGCGATGTTCTCGCGATGCGCCCAGATCACCGTAGTAGCAGCAAGTGTGCAGCATACGAACGTGAACGGGCAGAAGGTCGAAAACAGGTAGTAGAACGCCGCGATGAAGGGGCACGCCGCCGCTGCCGCGATCGAGCCGACCGAGACGTAGCGCGTGCCGATGACGAGCGCCGCGAAGATCGCGAGCTCGACGAGCGCGCCTACCCAGCCAAACGTCACGAACAGGCAGCCCACCGCCACCGCGATGCCCTTGCCGCCCTTGAAGCCCAGCCAGGGGCTGAAGATATGCCCCCACACACAGCCAAGAAACGCCAGACCCACCAGATCGAAGTAGGAGGCCGACACCGTTGCGGCTGAGGCGCCGTCGGATGAGAGCACCCCCACGCAGACAAAGGTCAGCGCGCCGGACGCCAGGCCTTTGCCGAAGTCGAGCAAAAACACCGCGCCGCCGCCGACCTTGCCCATCGTGCGCAGGGCGTTCGTGGTGCCGATGTTGCCCGAGCCGTGGTCGCGCACGTCGGTGTGGAAGAACACGCGCGAGATGATCACGCCCCACGGAATCGAGCCCAGCAGAAACGAGACGACGAACAAGCATGCAGCGACGAGCACGCTTAAAAGAGTGGTGTCCATGTGCGGTTAGTCCTTCTTCTTGAACTTCATGCGAATGGGAGTGCCGACAAAGTCGAAGCTCTTGCGCAGCCGATTTTCGAGGTAGCGCTCGAACGACGGCTCGACCAGGTCGGGATGGTTGCAAAAGAACGTGAAGAACGGCGGCTCGGTGCCGGTTTGCGTCACGTACTTCAGCTTGAGGATGCGCTTGCCCTTCGACAGGGTATGACCGAAGTCGCGGATATCCTGCAGCCAGTTGTTGAGACGGCTCGTGGACACAACGCGCGCGTAGTTCTCGTACGCGGTGTCGATCAGCTGCCAGATGCGGTGGACGTTCTTGCCCGACAGCGCCGAGATGGCCACAACCGGAGCGTAGCCGACGAACATCAGGCGATCCTCGATGCGCTCACGGATCTCGGCCTTGGCCTCGGGGCTTTTGACGAGGTCCCACTTGTTCAGGATCACGGCCATCGCACAGCCGCGCTCGGCGGCCATACCGGCGACGCGCTGGTCCTGGTCGGTGAGGCCGAGGGTCGCGTCGATCACGAGAAGCACGACCTGCGCGCGGTCGATCGCGCGCATTGCGCGGACGAAGCCGTAGTACTCCACGTCCTCGTCGATGACGCTCTTCCTGCGCAGGCCGGCGGTGTCGACGATCGTGTAGAGCTGACCGTCGTGCTCGATGGTCGTGTCGATCGCGTCGCGCGTCGTGCCCGCGACGTCGGAGACGATGGAGCGCTCGCCTTGGGTGAGCTTGTTGGTGAGCGACGACTTGCCCGCATTCGGGCGGCCGATGATCGCGACGTTGATCGCGCCGCTCTGCTCGTCATCGTCGTCCTCCTGTTCCTCGGGAAACAGCGCGACGACCTCATCGAGCAGATCGCCGGTGCCGGTGCCGTGCAGCGCCGAGACCGGATGCGCCTCGCCGATGCCGAGCTGCAAAAACTCCCACAGCTGACTCTCGTCGCGGGTGCTCTCGAGCTTGTTGGCGACGAGCAGGACGGGCTTCTTCGAGCGGCGCAGGATATTGGCGACCGCCTCGTCATCGGCGTTCACGCCGACTTTGCCGTCGACCAAGAAGATGATGACGTCGGCCTCCTCGGTGGCGGCGAGCGCTTGCGCGGTGATGGAACCCTGGAAAGCGTCGTCGGATCCCATCTCGATGCCGCCGGTGTCGATCAGCGTGAAGGCGCGACCGTTCCAGTCAGCCTCGTGGTACGAGCGATCGCGCGTGACGCCGCGCATCTCGTGGACGATGGCCTCGTTGTTTTCGGCCAGACGATTGACCAAGGTGGACTTGCCCACGTTCGGGCGGCCGACGATGGCCACGATCGGCAAAGACATATCCGCTCCTCAGATTCGGTGGAATGTTACAGTGATTTAACTTGACAGGATACCACGGCCGCCTGCCGATACCCGATAACCCCACAAGTTCGCTCGATCTGCCCCATAACGCACGGAAGGGACGCGACGGCGACGGCTGCCCCGCCCCGAAGCCACCATGGCAGAGGCCGCCTCTCAGCAGACCAGCAACCCCCGCCCCCCCCGAGCCCACCACGACAGAAGCCGTCTCTCAGCAGACCAGCAACCCTAGAGAAAAAATATGCGCGTATTTTGGCAACTGCGAACGGATATACGCAGCAGAGAGCCTGCGCCACGCCGTTATCGCGCGTACGGGGCATACGTTACGCAACAAACATGCCTTATATGATGCTTATCTCTTTGCTACCGAAGCATTCAGTGGCAGAAAGGAGCGTACAAACGCATGGAGTTTCCAAAAAAACGGGCTTTTCTTTTCTCTGGGGAATGGGGCGACGTGGTTTGAGAGGGCGACGGGATTCGATATGGGGCGACGGGATTTGAGAGGGCGAGGGAATTCGGTATGGGCAACGGAGCCTGGACGGCTGGAGGGGGCGGCTCGAGCGGCGGAGAGAGGGAGCGGCTCAGGTGGCTGGAGAGGCGGCGCGCTCGGACGGCTGGAATGACGGCAGAGGAGCAGCGCTCGGGCGGCTGGGATGACGGCAGAGGAGCAGCGCGCCCCGGGCGCCTACAGCGACTCGAGATAACGAACGACGTCGTCGATTTGGTCGTCAGGGGTGGACGCACCGGCCGACACGCCCGCGGTCTCGCACCCGTCGAACCACGCAGGGTCGATCTCCTCGGAGCCTTCGACGTGGTAGGCATGCGCGCAGTACTTCGCGCAGATCTCGTAGAGCCTCGTCGTGTTGGACGAGTTGCGTCCGCCGATCACGACCATCGCGTCGACCTGCTGGGCCAGATCCACCGCCGAGCGCTGACGCTGCACCGTGGCGAAGCAGATCGTGTCCTTGACCGCGATGTCGAGCCCGCGACCTTCGAGAGCGGCCAAGACCTCCTCGAACTTCTCGCGCGACTGGGTGGTCTGCACGACCACGCCCACCGGGCCCTCCAAATCGTCGGGGATGTCGGCGGCCGACCCCACGACCGTGCAGGTGCCGCCCGCCTCGATGGCGTGAGCCGAGATACCCTCGACCTCGGGATGGCCGGCTTCTCCCACCACCAGCACATGGCGCCCCTCGCGGGCGAGCTTGGCGGCTGCCTTCTGGGCGCGCAGCACGTGCGGGCAGGTAGCATCGATCACGCGCAGGCCATGCGCCTCGATATCGGAAATCACCTGGGGCACCACGCCGTGCGAGCGGATCACGACCCCCTCAGCATCCACGTCATCGACCGAATCGGCCACGCCGATGCCCTCCTGGGCAAGCTGATCGACGACGCGCGGGTTGTGGATCAACGGCCCGAGCGTGCACACCGAGCCGCCCTCCGCCGATGCCTTCAGCGTCAGATCAAGCGCGCGCTGCACGCCGTAGCACGCGCCCGCATGCTCGGCCCGTATGACCTTGAGACGGCCCATGAGCTCAGCGCTCCTTCGGCTGATAGTCAGGAAGCGTCGCCGGATCGAGTGGCTCGATCGAGTGCTCAGCGAACACCGGGGTGTAATCCTTCGAGGTGGGGAAAAGCGCGACCATGTCGACGTCTTCAGCTGCGCAGTTGCGCGTCAGGGCAAAGGCTTCGCGCATCACGTACCACGTGGCGCCGTCCATGCGCTCTTCTTTCGGCAAAAAGTCGAACGACGAGACCGCAATCGGCTCGCCGAAGCGCGCCGTGATGCGCGGAAACCGCACGCGCTCGCCCTTGCGCTTGACGTCGGACACGCCCGAGAGACCCAGCGGGATGAGGGGCGCTTTGCCCATGCGCGCCACGAGCGCCGCGCCACCGTGCAAGGTCGACTCGCCCGTCCCCTTCCCACGCCGCGTGCCCTCGGGATAGATGCCGACCCACTCGCCGTTCTTCAGCATGTGGGCCGCGCGCTTGAGCGCGATGCGGTCGGCGGAATCGCGCTTGACGGGAAATGCGCCGACATGCGAGAACACCCATCCCAAAAAGCCATGGGCAACCGTGAACAGGGTGTCGCGTCCCATCAGGCGCACCCAGCCTTTCGGGCGCATTGCGATGAAGGTGATGACGACGTCCAAAAACGACGTATGCGGCGCGACTACCACCGCGCCGACCGCCTTGCCGGCGAACTTGTCGATCACAGCTTGGTTCTCAACGCGGAAACGCCACAGAAGCAGGCAGACGAAACGGAAGAACCCGCCCAGCACGTGAGCGGCAAGACGGGGGATGTGGTCGGTGTCGTCGTTGCCGTCAAGCGGACGATCCCAGTACTCCTCATGGATGTTGAAGTGCATGGCTACTTCCTTGCCCTGGCAAGCGCGCAGATCTCGTCGATGACATCTTCGATGTAGCGGCCCGTCGAATCGAGCAGCACCGCATCGGCAGCCGGCCGCAGAGGCGAGGCCTCACGGCCGGAATCGATCTCGTCGCGACGGACGATGTCAGCCAGCACCTCGTCGTAGTCGATCGAGCCGATGCCGCGATCGACGTTCTGGCGCACGCGACGATGGGCGCGCTCTTCGGGCGAGGCGGTCATGAACACCTTGACCTCAGCGTCGGGAAACACCACCGTGCCGATGTCACGCCCCTCGACAACGTAGTCGCCCGTGGCGCCGAGCCGTCGCTGCTGTTCAACGAGCGCGGCGCGCACCGCCGGCACCGCAGAGACCGCCGACACCGAGCGATCGATGCGCGCGGTGCGGATCGCGTCGGTGACCTCGACGCCGTCGACGAAGACGCGCTTGGGAACCGGATCGCCCGTCTCATGGCCGAAGTCCACCTCGCACGAGCGCGCGACGGCGCCCAGACGATCGGCGTCATCGAGCGACACGCCGTCTTCGAGCGCGCGCCAGGCGATAGCGCGGTACATCGCACCGGTATCCAAACACGAAAAGCCCAGCTCCTTGGCGACCGCCTTGGCAACGGTCGACTTGCCGGCCCCGGAAGGCCCGTCGATGGCGATGATCATCGGGCAAGCCCTCCCAGGGTGTCGAGGAAGCGCGGGAAGCTCACGCCAACGCTGTCGAAGTCGATGATATCCACCGGCTTGTCCGAGCACAGGCCCACAAGCGACCAGGTCATGGCAAGACGATGGTCCTTGCGGGAGTCGAAGACGAGGCCGTCGGGCACTTCAAGGCCCGGCTGGCCCTCGATGAACAGGTTTTCGTTCTCGCTCCATGCGCTGACGCCGAGCTTGCCCAGGCCCTCGATGATCGCGTCGAGGCGGTTGGACTCCTTCTTCGTCAGCTCGCTCACGCCGCGGAACACCGTGATGCCCGCCGCATGCGCCGCGACGAGCGCGAGCACCGGGATCTCGTCGATCTCGGAGGCGATGTGCTGGGAAGGAACCTCGCAGCCCACCAAACGATCGGTGTACGTCGCCTCGATGACGCCGATGGGCTCCTTACCCTCAGCCGTCAGATAGCGCACCTCGATCGCGGCGCCCATGCGCTCGAGCGTGCGGATGAAACCGACGCGGCCCGGGTTCAGGCTGACGTTCTCGATCTGAAGGGAACTGCCGGGGCGCAGAAGTGCAGCGCAGATGAGGAACGCCGCAGACGACGGATCGCCCGGGACGTCCACCTCGGCGGCCTTGAGCGTGACCGGGCCGGTGACGGTGGCGCGGCGGAAGGCAGAGCCAACCTCGACGCCGTACTCGGGCAGCATGAGCTCGGTGTGGTTGCGCGAGATCGCGGGCTCGTTGAGCACCGTCGTGCCGGCAGCACCGAGGCCAGCCAGCAGCACCGAAGTTTTGAGCTGGGCAGAAGCCATGGGCGCGTCATAGGTGATGGCCTTCAAGGCGGGGTTGCCGATCTCAGTCACCGGCAACGTCTCGGCGGCATCGGGCTCGAAGCGCGCGCCCATCTTCATGAGCGGCGCGATGATGCGGCGCATCGGGCGGCAGCGCAGCGAGTCGTCGCCGGTGAGTTCGACGCGGATGGGCCACGGTGCGAGCACGCCCATGAGCAGGCGCACCGTCGTGCCGGAGTTGCCGCAGTCGATCGGGCCGTCGGGCTGCTTGGGGCCAGCGGCGCCCCACCCCGTCACGCCGCCGGCAAGCGTGCCGTCGACCTGGCGCTCAAGCGAGACCTGAGCGCCGAGGGCGCAGACGGCCGCGATCGTAGAGCGGACGTCGGCCGAGTCGAGCACGCCGGTCAGGCGCGAGGTTCCCTCGGCCATCGCCGCGAACAGGATGGCGCGATGCGAGATGGATTTGTCGCCGGGCACGCGGCACGCCCCATCGAGGGGGCGGGGCAACGGCGTGATGTGGGTGGTGTTCTCACTCATGGCTCTCTTGCTCCTTTGAGGTAAGAGGATTGAACGATACGCTGAATCCAGCCCTGATGAGCTGGGACGACAGCTTGCCAACGTCGCCTTCGTCGGTGAGGGTCAAGCTCAGCACCGCGCTCGACGATGTGACGTGGTCGATGTCGATGGATTGGATGTTGCAACCCGCCTTGCTGGCGAGCGCCGTGACCTCTGCCACGATGCCGGGGTGGTTGGTCATCGGGATGCGCACCTCGAGCAGGTCCTCGGTGGACGGGACCCACTTCGCGGGAAGCGAGCGGCGCGCGTCGGAAGCACGCTTGAGCAGGGCGGTGAACGCCTCGCGGTCGCCCGCCCGCAGCGCATCGGCGTAGCTCGACAAGATGCCCACCAGCTCTTCGAGCCCGTCGGTGATCGCCTCGCGGTTGTCAAAGGCAATGCCGCACCACAGCTGCGGAGAGCCGGCAGCGATGCGGGTGGAATCCTTGAAGCCGCCGGCAGCGAGCCTGAAGAGCGCTTCCTGGTCGCCGGCATGGCGCACGGCAAGCTCCACGAGCGATGCCGCGGCGAAATGCGGCACATGGCTCACGATGGCCACCGCTTCGTCGTGGCTCTCACGCGAAAGCGAGACCACGCGAGCGCCGATGCCGGAGAGCGCCTCGTGCAGATCGGCGTAGTCTTCAGCCGACGTCGTCTCGTCGGGGCACAGCACCCAATGGGCGCCCTGGAACATGTCCTCGCGCGCGCCTTCGATGCCGCTCTTCTCGGAGCCGGCCATCGGATGGCCCGGGATGTACTTCTCGGGATGAGGCAGGATCTCTTGGGCCTGACAGCTGACGATCTTCTTGGTCGAGCAAACGTCGGTGACCACTCCGTCGAAACCGCAGGAGGCGATCAGGCGGAAGTAGTCGGCCGCCGCCGAGACCGGGGTGGCGATCATGACGAGGCTGCATCCCGCCAGGGCATCAGCCGCACGATCCGGCAAGAACCCCTCGTCGATCCAGCCGCGCTCACGCGCTTTCTCGATCGCCTCGGGTGACACGTCGACGCCCATCACATAGGCCTCGGGATACGCATTATGGTAGGCCACCGCGAATGATGAGCCGATGACGCCGAGACCGATGATAGCTACTGAGTCGAAATGCGTTTTCATGAGGAGGGGTGCCTGTCAACTTTCTTCCGGGGATGCGCTCGCATCATTCTATCACGCCCCACCAACGCTCCGAAAAAGCGCCGAAACCTCCTCATCGGAAAGCGCGCGATACGACCCGCAAGGCAAATTGCCCAAGGTCAAAGGGCCAAACGCGCTTCGATGCAGGCGGATGACGGGATGGCCTACAGCCGCGCACATGCGCTTGACTTGACGCTTGCGCCCCTCGTGGATCGCAAGCTCCACCAACACGTTGCTCCCTTGGGCACCCACGATGCGCACGCGAGCCGGGCTGCACGGCCCGTCATCGAGCACGACGCCGCGGCGAAGATGGGCAAGAGCGCTTCTGCCCGGGCGCCCCTCGACGAGCGCCTCATAGACCTTGTCGACGTGACGCGAAGGATGCAGAAGGGCGTTTCCGAGCTCGCCGTCGGTCGTGAACAGAAGCAAGCCCGTCGTGTCGAAGTCGAGACGGCCGACGGGAAACAGACCCGGATAGCGGTCGGTGGGAACAAGCGAGGAGACGCAGGCGCGCCCACGATCGTCACTCATCGCCGTGAGGTAGCCGGCGGGCTTGTGCAGCATGAGAACGACGCGCTCCGGCGCGATCTTGACCGCTTCGCCGTCGAAGCGTACCTCGTCGCAGGCCGGATCCACCTTCATGCCCGGCTCGGTGACCACGTGCCCGTTCACGGCAACGCGCCCCTCGGAGATCAACCCCTCAGCCGCGCGACGGCTCGCCACGCCCGCCCGCGCCAAGAAGCGCTGAAGGCGCATCATGCGCTCCTCATCGGCCATGGTCAGTCGTCCTCGTCGAAGGTCAGCTCATCGAAGTCGATCTTGTCAACCGCGCCCGCGCCGGCGGCAAGAGCGTCGGAGAGCATCGACTGCATGGCCTCCTGCATCGAGTCGACCTTGGCGAGGTTCGCGGAGGTGTCGTCAGGCTCAAGCAGGTACGTCTCGTCCTCAGGACGCACGGCGTTCAGGCGCTCGGCGATGAAGGCGCGCGTCTCCTCGTCCGGGGCGAACGACTCGAGCGGTGGCAGGTCGGCCACCGAGCGCAGGCCGAACTTCTCGAGGAAGGTGCGCGTCGTCGCGTACAGCACCGGGTTGCCCGGCGCGTCCTGGACGCCCGCCTCGCGCAAAAGACCCTTTTCAACCAGCGAGTTGATCGGGCTGTCGGAGCTCACGCCGCGCACCGAGGCGACGCCGTTGCGGGTGATCGGCTGGCAGTACGCGACCACCGCCAAGGTCTCAAGCGCCGCCTGCGAAAGACGCCGGGTGTCCCACGACAGCACGTAGCGCTCGATGAGCTCATGGTAGCGCGGATGGCTGTACAGGCGCCACCCGCCCGCCACCTCGCGCAGCTGGATGCCGCGTTCGGCCTGCTCCAGGTCACGCTGGAGCGCCAGCAGCGCCTCCTGCACGTCAGCCGGGTCGGCCTCGAGCATGTCGGCAAACGTCAGCACGCCCACCGGCTCGTCGGTCACGAAGAGCATCGCCTCGACGGCGCCGGCAAGCCAGGCCTTATCGCTCGCATCCATGGGCATTTCTTCCTCTCGCTCAGTCAGACTCATGCGCCCACCGCCGAATCATAGGTATCGTCGTCGCCGAGGATTTGCTCATCGGCTCCCTTTACCAGGTCTATCTCGATATCGCCGAATAGCCCGTCCTGGCGCAGGGTGACCATGTTGCGCTTGAAGAGCTCGAGCAGCGCGAGAAAGGTCACCACGATCAGGTGGGAATCGTCGTCGACGCTCGCGAAGTCGGAGAAGCGAGCCGACCCTTCCTCGCTCACGCGGCTGAAGACGGCGCGCACCTGGTCCTCGACGGGGATGACGCGGGCAGCGATATGCTCGGACTCGAGCAAGAACACGTCGCGGCGCGCGATGCACGACGCACACAGCTCCCCGAGCGCATCGACGCTCACGCCCTCCAGATAGTCGGGCACCAGCGTCAAAAACGAGCGGTCGGGACCAAACAGGCGCGGATGGACGCGAGCCTCGGCCTCGAAGCGACGCGCGAGGGCCGACGCGGCGTTCTTGAACTTCTTATATTCCACGAGATGGTCGACGAGCACGGCACGCATTTGGTCGGGCGACAGCTCTTCGACGTCCTCGTCGACCTCGGCGGCCTCTTCACGCGGGATCAGGCTCGCCGCCTTGATCTCAAGCAAGGTGGAGGCCACCAGCAAAAAGTCGCTCGCGACGTCGAGGTCGACGTTGCGCATGCGTTGGACCTCGGAGAGGTACTGATCGGTGATCTCGGAAAGCGAGATCGCCCCAATACTCACCTTCTGCCGGCTGACCAGGTACAAAAGCAGATCGAATGGGCCTTCGAAGCTCTCTATGCGAACGCGGTACGACATGGGCGACGCCCACCTCCTTCGCCGTCTACGATACCCCTCACGAAAGCCCCGCGAATCCGCCGCGACGCAGCACCTCGTAAACTCCCAAGGCGCACGCGTTGGACAGGTTGAGCGACCGCAGTCCCGGGCGCATCGGAATGCGCACGCACTGATCACGATGGGCGGCAAGGATGTCCTCGTCGATCCCGCGGCTCTCGCGGCCGAACACCAGGTAGAGCGACCCTTCATCCGGCAGCGGGTACTCGTAGAAATCACGGGTAGCCGAGCCCGTGAAAAACACGAGCGCGTCGTCGGCATGCGCTTCGAGGAACTGACCCGTGCTGGCGCAGCGCTCGATCGCCACCTTGTCCCAGTAGTCCAGGCCCGAGCGCGCAAGGTTGCGCTGCGTGAAGCGAAAGCCCATCGGCTCGACCAAATGCAGGGTCGCGCCGGTGCACGCGCAGGTGCGCGCGATGTTGCCGGTGTTCTGAGGGATCTCGGGCTCGAAGAGCACCACATGGATATCGAGCGCCATCACGCCTCATCCTTGCTCTTGTTCAGCTCGGCCTCGATCTCCTCGGACAGCGTGATCCACTCCTCTTCATGGGCCGCAAGCGACTGCTTAAGCTGCGCGTGTTCGGCGATCACGTCGCTCGACGCGTCCTCGTTGACGTAGAAATCGGGATCGGCCAGAAGCGCCATGACCTCGTCCATGCGCGCAGTCTCGCGCTCGATGATGCGATCGAGCTCCGCGACCCGTGCGCGTTGATTCTTGAGCGCCGCGTACACGCGGTTGCGCGCCTGAGCTTCGGCGCGCTTCTGCTCCTTGGTCTTGGGCGCCGACCCGCGCGTTGCCGTCGCATCGGGGGAAGCCTTGTCGGCAGCCGCCTTGGCAAATGCCGCCGAGGAGGCCTGCGCCGGAGCCTTGTGAGGTGCGGCGGACGAGCCGCGGGATGACGACATCGCCGCCTCGTCCTCCTCAAGCTGGCCGGTCTTGTACAGGTAGTAATCGTAGTCACCCGCAAACGAGGTCACCGCACCGGGGCGCACCTCGATGATGCGGTTGGCCACCGAGCGGATGAGATGGCGATCGTGTGTGATCAGGAGGATCGTGCCCTCGAACTGCAGCAGCGCCTGCTCAAGGATGTCGGCGCTTGCGATGTCCAGATGGTTGGTCGGCTCGTCCAAGCAGAGCAAAGGACGCGGTGCCACCAGCATCTTCGCGAGGGCAAGGCGGCATTTCTCGCCGCCCGAGAGCACCGAGACCTTCTTATCCACCGCATCGGCCTGAAACAGGAATGCGCCGAGCAGGGTGCGCACCTGCGAGATGCTCCATCCCGGCGCCGCGCCGTCGAGCTCTTCGAACACCGTGTTGCCCGGATGAAGCTCTTCGAGCTGGTGCTGCGCGAAATAGGTTTTGCTCACGTGAGCGCCGTACTTGATCGTGCCGGCATCGGGCGCCAGCACGCCGGCGATCATCTTGAGCAGCGTCGACTTGCCTGCCCCATTGGGGCCGACGAGCGCGACCTTGTCGCCGCGGTAGATCGACAGGTCAAGGCCGTCGTAGACGACCTTCTCGCCGAAATGCTTCTTCAAGCCTTGGCACTCCACGACCAGATCGCCGGTGCGGGGAGGCTGTTTGAAGTTGAAGTGGACGCTCTTGCGCTCGGGCGGCACCTGGATGATCTCCATACGCTCGAGCTTGCGCACGCGGTCCTGCACCTGCTTGGCCTTCGTGGCCTTGTAGCGAAAGCGTTCGATGAACGCCTCCATATGCGCGATCTCTTCGGCCTGCTTGGCCGCCTGTTCGCGCAAGAGCTCGATGCGCTCTTCGCGTTGCACCAGGTAGCTGGAGTAGTTGCCCTTGTAGACCTGCACGTGCCCCAGGTCGATCTCGGCCACGCGGTCGACCATGTTGTCGAGGAAGTCGCGGTCGTGGCTGACCACGATCACCGTGCCGGTGTAGCTGCGCAAAAAGCCCTCGAGCCACTTGACGCTTTCCAGGTCGAGGTAGTTGGTCGGCTCGTCGAGCAGCAGGACCTCAGGGTTGCGCACCAGCAGCTTGGCAAGCGCGATGCGCATCTGCCAGCCGCCCGAGAAGTCGGTCGTCAGGCGGCTCATGTCATCCTCGCCGAAGCCAAGGCCGAACAGCACCGAGCGTACGCGCGACTCGATCTGGTAACCGCCCATCGACTCGTAGAGGTCACGGGCGCGCCCATAGGCCGCCAGCTGCGCCTCGGTCGGCTCTTCGCCGAGAGCAGACTCGAGGTCGCGCACGCGCTGTTCCTGGGCCATGACCTCATGCTGGGCCGATAAGACCTCATCGAAGATGGGGTGCTCTCCCATCTCGATGGCCTCTTGCTCGAGGTAGCCCATCTTGGCGCCCTTGGCCAGGATGATGCGACCCTCATCGGCGTCTTCGGTGCCGGTGATGATGTTCAAAAGCGTGGTCTTGCCGGCGCCGTTCGGGCCGACCAGGGCAAGACGGTCGTACTCTTCAAGCCGAAACGTCACGTCGGTGAAGAGCGTGCGCGACCCGAAGGACTTGGAAATGTGTTCAAGCTGCAAAATCATAACGACTCATTGTATCCCACCAGACGAGTGCCGCACGACCCGGATAACCGCACCTCTACGCAGGCCCCATCACTGCATCTGAATGGCGCAGTGACGCATGCGTAAAACCACGTTCAAGCCACCCGGACGTGCCTGGGCTTGGCTCCTGCCCTCAGGCGCCTTAGTCGATGTAGATGTTGCGCGAGTTGGAGCGATCGAGCTGATGTGAGCGCACGTACTCGATGAAGTGCTCGACGCAATAGGGGCGATAGTTCTTCTCGCTGTACACCAGGTAGATCGTGTGGAAGTACGCGCGACGCTCCTCGGCGTTGTTGTAGAGCGGTTTGACCACCAAATCAGCCGTGCCGCGCGGGAAGAAGGTGTTGAGCATGAGCGCCATCTCAGGCCCTTCCGCCGCGAATCCAGCAAGGATCGATTCGTCCTCGTAGCAGTAGCGCACGCTGTCGATAT